>JBAQYY010000026.1:0-22178 GCA_049790415.1 Candidatus Dormiibacterota bacterium
CGCCGAGGACGGCAGCCTTATCCGCGAACTAACCCTCGACCCCACCCGGAACTACCAGCCCCAGCAGCGGGCCCGGATCGGGCACTATCACCTGCGACAGACGGGCACCATGACCTGAGACATCACAGGCGCGGGAAGGGAGGTGTGTGATTTCACCACATAGTTGACGCATGTCTCAAGACATAGTTGACACCCACGATCAGCGGGGGGTGTGGCTATGGGCCTGGAGCGGTATGTGGTGGACGCGGTGCTGCTGGAAGGGCGAAGTCCTAGCGAGGTCGCCAAGGCGCATGGGATCTCGAGGTACTGGCTCTACAAGCTGCTGGCCCGCTTTCGCGAGGGTGGCTATCAGGCGCTAAACCCCAGGTCTCGGCGCCCTCGGTCGTGTTCACGCCAGGTCGGCCCGGACCTTCGAGCCGCCATCGTCCAGCTGCGCCGGGAACTGGAGGAGGCTGGCCATGACGCTGGGGCAGCCACCATTGCCCACCATCTAGCCCTGGCCTCCGACCACGTCCCCTCAGTAGCCACTATCTGGCGCATCCTCTCCCGCCAGGGACTGATCAACCCCCAGCCCCACAAGCGTCCCCGTTCCTCGTTCACCCGCTTCGAGGCCGACCTGCCCAACCAGATGTGGCAGAGCGACTTCACCCATTGGCAGTTGGCCGACGGCAGCGGCGTGGAGATCCTCAACTACCTCGACGACCACTCTCGGCTGCTCCTCGCTTGCGACGCCTTCAGGACAGTGAAGGGGGCTGACGTGGTAGAGAGCTTCCACTGCGCCGGCGCTACCCACGGCTACCCCGCCGCCCTGCTAACCGACAACGGTGCCGTGTACAGCGGCAAGTCCCGCGGCGGCAAGGTCCTGCTCGAGACCGAGCTGGAGCGCCTGGGGATCGTCTTCAAGCACTCCACCCCCTACCACCCCCAAACCTGCGGCAAAGTTGAGCGCTTTCACCAGACCCTGAAGCGATTCCTGGCCAGGCAACCGGCGGCAGCCACCTTGGCGGTCCTGCAGCTCCAGCTCGACACTTTCCGCACCTACTACAACCAGCACCGGCCGCACCGCGCCCTGGACGGCCGGACCCCGCTCACCGCTTTCCACGCCCGCCTCAAGGCCCGCCCCGAGGGGGTCGAGGCACCTGTCCACTACCGGGTCCGGCACGACCGAGTGGACCAGAGCGGCCGGGTCACTCTTCGCTATCTCAGCCGACTTCGCCACATCTGCCTGGGACGGGCCCACGCCGGGGTCTCTGTCCGGCTCCTGGTGGCCAACCGGCACGTCCGCGTGATCCGCGAGGACGGATCCCTGCTCCGCGAGCTAATCCTCGATCCCGCCCGCGATTACCAACCCCTCGGAACCCCCGCCGGCCGGCCTAGAGTTGTCAACGATGTCGTGCGACATCTGTCAACGATGTCCTGAGACATGACAGCGCGGGAAGGGAGGGATTCGAACCCTCGGACGAGGTTAACCCCCGTCACCCGCTTAGCAGGCGGGCGCTTTCGACCACTCAGCCACCTCCCCTTTGAGGTCAGCGGTCGAGTATAGGCGTCGCTATTGGGCGGAACCGAGCCCGAGCTCGGCCGCCACGGGAGTGAGTCCGGCCACCACTAGTTCGACCAGCTCCTCGACGGGGATCCCCAGTTCCTCGCTGCCCAAGGCAATGTCCTCACGGAGGACGCTGCGGGCGAACGCCTTGTCCTTCAGCTTCTTGCGCACCGACGAGGTCTTGACCGCGGAAACGTCCCGACCCGGCTGGACCATGGCCACCGCCACCACAAATCCGGTCAGCTCGTCGAGCGCGAACAACCAGCGAGCCATCTCGGTGTCCCGGGCCACGCCGCTGAAGGTGGCGTGGCCCTGGATGGCCAGAACGACCGCCGCTGGATAGCCGCGCTCTTCGAGCACCGGGCGGCCCCAGAACGGGTGCTCTTGGGGATGAGCTTCGTAGTCGAAATCATGGAGTAGGCCGGTGATGGCCCATTGCTCCTCGTCGCCGCCGGTGCGACGTGCCGCTTGCCGCATCACCGCCTCCAGGGCGAGGCCGTGGCGGCGAAGACTGTCGGTCTTGGTCGTCTCGCAGAGAAGTTCAAAGGCGTCGGCTCGGGTGGGCATCTGCTGGTCATCCTGCCAGTCTGGGAACCGACGGCACAACCCAGCCCACCGATCGGTCCAGTACCGGGACCGCCTCGAGGCCCTCTTGGCGCCCGGCCTGCTAACTTCGCGGGCGTTATGACGGCCGACTCTCCCAGCCCCGACCAGGATCGTCTCTGGCAGCAACTGATGGCTCTGGCGGAGTTCCGGGAGCTCGATCAACCGGGCTTCACTCGACGGGTCTTCTCCGCCCCCTATGAGGCGTCCCGAGCCTGGGTGAAGGAGCGGATGGAGGAGGTGGGACTCGCGCTACGCGTCGATCCCGTGGGCAACCTTCTCGGCGAGATGCCCGGAGCCGAGCCAAGCCTTCCCCGGATCGTGATTGGCTCGCACACGGACACGGTGGCCGGAGGAGGGCGCTTCGACGGCATGGTCGGTGTGATCGGAGCGATCGAGGTGGCGCGCCTCCTAGGGGTGGCAGGGCCCCGCCTTCGCCACCCTCTTGTGGTGGCCGACTTCCTGGGTGAGGAACCCAATAGATTCGGATTGAGCTGCGTCGGCAGCCGGGCGGTGTCGGGGCAGCTCACCGAGGCTCAACTAAACCGTCCCGACCCCGAGGGAAGGACCCTGGGCGAAGCACTCCGAGGGGCCGGGTCGCGACCTGAAGCGCTGGCTTCGGTGAGGTGGACTCCCCAGCACCTGCACTGTTTCCTGGAGCTCCATATCGAGCAGGGCAGACGCCTGGAGGAGGCGGGCTTGCCGCTTGGAGTGGTCACCGCGATCGCCGGAATTCATCGCGGCGTGATCAGCTGGACCGGTCGTCCCGACCACGCCGGGACAACCGACATGACAGCGCGCCGGGACGCCCTGACGGCGGCGGCCGAGGGCATTCTCCTGGTCGAGAGACTGGCCCGGCGGGGCGGGGTGGGCGTGGGCACGGTGGGGCAGATAGAGGTAACTCCTGGTGCCGGCAACGTCATCCCCGGGACCGCCATCGCCGCCGTCGAATTGCGCAGTGCGGACGCTGGCTGGTTGCTGGACAGCCAACTGGCCCTGGAGACCGGCCTGGTGGAACTAGCCGGCCGGCGCGAGGTCAAGGTCAAGGTGGATTGGGTGTCGGCCGAGCCCCCCACCCCCAGTCATCCCGGCGTCCGACGAGTCATCGCGGAGGTGATCGAGGGAGTGGGACACGCTCCCCTGGAGCTGACCTCAGGAGCGAGCCACGACGCCGCCCACGTCGCCCACCTCTGCCCCATGGGCATGATCTTCATCCCGTCCCAAGGCGGAAGGAGTCACTGCCCCGAGGAATGGAGCCAGCCGCAAGACGTGACCCTGGGAGTGGCTGCCCTGCGGGAGGCGGTCATCCGCTTAGACCGCCTCGACGCCCTCTGAACTGCCTTCGACGCCGACCCGGAGCAGCTGGCGGCTGCCGTCTTGGAGCATCCAGCGGAGCGCCTCCCCGGTCGCTGCCCCGGCCATGGAGAACCTAGAGGTGAGCACATCGATGTCGGCCTGGGCCTCTTCCCAGCCAATCAAGTCGACCACCCCTTCCTGGAAGACCTCGCTGCCGGGCACCTGCAAGCGCACCCAGGGGTCATCCCGCCAGCGCTCCGCCTTGCGGGTATAGGTTGGGGTGAGCAGGTACACGTAGCCCGGCGGGACCACCGCGAACCACATCAGCACCGTGCCCTGTCCGAACTGGTCTCTGGAGCTGACCAGGAGCTCCTCCTCCGCCTCCAGGAGTTGTAGGAAGCCCTGGGGCAGGGGTGCGGACACCGTTTCCCGGCTCCCCTCAGCTGGCACGGCAGGCGAAAACTTCGCTCTGATAGGGAAGAGATATCGGCTGGCCGGCCCGAGATTGATACTCCCCGGCCAGCCCCAGGAGCTGTTGCCGGAGCCGGTCTTGGAGCGGTGGTTCGGAGCTGGCCACGAAGCTGAGCGAGAGGATGCGGTCAACCAACTGCTCGGGGCTGGCCAGCTGCCGATGTGGGAAAGATCGGGACTCCAGGGGCCCGAAGAGCCGGCTGGCCCGGAGCTGGCGTCTCCACTCCCCCGTCGAATGATCGGGAGAGTCCTTGCGCAGGGGGTCGATCAGCTCGCCCACCACCCGCCACAGATGAGAGTGGAGGTCGCGCCGATTCCAGACCAGGCCCAGTCGCCCGCCCGGCCGCAGGATGCGATGGATCTCGTGCAGGGAGGCCTGATCGGCGAACCAGTGGAAGGCCTGGCCCGCGGTGGCGGCGTCCACCGAGCCCGAGGCGAGCTTGGTATCGGCGGCGGTCGCCGCCACCACCTCTACCCCCAGGACGGCTCGCTCCAGCTCTTCGGCCATCTCCCTGACTGGCTCGAGGGCGATGATCCGGGCGCCGTAGGGCACCAGCTGGCGGGTCAGCTTTCCCGTGCCCGCCCCGAGATCGACCACCAGCTTGCCGGGCCCGATCCCGAGCCGTTCGGCGAGCCAGCCCATGGCAGCGGGCGGATAGTCAGGACGGCCCCGCTCGTAGGCTGCAGCCCCCCTGGCGAACCCGGCCCTCGCCTCCGGATGGATCGTCACGGGGCGATCGTAGCGCGACCAAATCAGCCTCGCGACGGCCTTGCCTAGCGCGGAAGAGGAGCTGGCGACCCCGAGCGGATTCGAACCGCCGATCTCCACCTTGACAGGGTGGCGTGTTAGGCCAGCTACACCACGGGGCCCAGAGCTGGCCGGCGGGAAACCGCCGGTCCGCGTCGCCCTCGGGAGGGCGGGCCGATTATACGTCCAGCTTCGCCAGCCCTCCCAAGAGGCTGAGGAGGTGGCTTCCTGACCGCTCGGTAAGATGGCTGCGCCCAAATTGGGGGACAGCTGAGTGGAGGAGGTCTGGTTGAAAATCGCCGTCTTGGTGAAGCAGATCCCGGACCCGTCCGGGGTCGGCAAGCTGGACTCCCAAGACCATCTCCTGGTGCGCGACCAGGGCGAGGTGGTGCTCGACCCGGGTGACTCCTATGGCGTCGAGGCCGCCCTTCAGCTGGCCGCCGGCGAAGGCGAAGTGGTGGCCATATCCATGGGCCCCGAGAAAGCGGTGGAGGTGATCCGCAAGGCGATGGCCATGGGCGCCAGCGAGGGTGTGCTAATCAGCGACGAACGCCTGCGTGGCTCTGACGCCCTGGCCACCGCCCGCGTCCTGGCGGCCGCGGTCAAGCGCGTCGGACCCGACCTGCTCATCGCCTGCACCGAATCCACCGACGGCTATACCGGGACCGTGCCCGCCGCAATTGCCGAATTGCTGGAATGGCCCTCCCTCACCTTCGCCAAGGAGTTGCAGGTCGAGGGCCAGAAGGTGCGCATCCACCGTCAGACCCCTAACGGGCACGACGTGGTCGAGGCCGAGCTGCCGGCGGTGGTCACCGTCACCGGCGGCATCAATGAGCCGCGCTACCCCACCCTCAAGGGGATCGTCGCCTCGCGGACCAAGCCCTTGGAGCAGCCCACCCTGGAGGATCTGGAGATCGATCCTGCCACCGTCGGACTCGCGGCCGCAGCACAGCAGATCGTGGCCGTCGAGGCCGCGCCGCAACGCCAGGGGGGCGAGGTGATTGAGGACCAGGGGGAATCCGCCCAGCGCCTGGCCGATTATCTGGCCGAGATCAAGGTGATCTGAAGGTGGCCAAGAAGATCCTCGTCTACGTCGAGATGGCCGGCTCCGAGGTTGCCCCAGTCAGCCTGGAAGTGCTAACCAAGGCACGCCAGTTGGGGGATGTCGAGGCGGTCGTCCTCGATCCCGAGGCGGGGGCGATGGCTGGAGTCATCGGCAGCCACGGCGCTTCCACGCTTTACGCCGGGGTCGATGAGGACTATCGAAAGTTCGTGGCTCAGCCGGCCGCCGCTGCCCTGGTCAGTTTGGTGGCTGAGCACCATCCCGACCTGATCCTCTTCGGTGCGACATACGACGCCCGGGACATCTGCGCCCGGCTCAGTGCCCGGGCGGACCTCACTGTAGCTGCCAACGCCACCGACGTCGAAGCCCGTGGTGAGGGCTTTGTTGCCATCTCCTCCATCTTCGGCGCCACCCAGAACGTGACGACCGAGCTCAAGGGACCCAACCCCTGCGTCCTGCTCAGGCCCAAATCGCTGGCGGCCGAGAGTATCAAGGGATCCCCGGCCAAGATCGTCGGGGTGCCCCTTCCGGCAGGCGCTCCTCGGGGAGCTCGCCGCTTGGAGTCGGTGGTTGCTCCTGCCAGCGGACCGAAGCTGGAGGAGGCCCGGGTTGTGGTCAGCGGGGGCCGGGGCCTCCAGGATCCCAGCAACTTCGAATTGCTCGAAGAGCTGGCCACCCTGCTCCACGGAGCGGTCGGCGCCAGTCGCGCGGTGGTGGACGCCGGCTGGGTGCCCTACGCACGCCAGGTCGGCCAGACTGGAAAGACGGTCAAGCCGGACGTATACCTTGCCTGCGGGATCAGCGGCGCCATGCAGCACACGGTCGGGATGAAGGGGGCCAAGCACATCATCGCGATCAACAAGGATCGAGAGGCACCGATCTTCAGGCTCTGCGACCTGGGGGTGGTTGGCGATGTGCTCAAGGTGGTACCAGCGTTGATCGCGGAGCTGAAGAGCAGGGGAGTATCCGGGTGACCGTGTCTCGCCACATCCGGCCGGCTTGTCGCGCTGATGAGCTCCACTAGCCTGCTCGCGCTGCGCGCTCCCGATGGAGCCACCGTCACTTTGGAGCGCTACCCCATCCTGCTTGGACGGAGCATTCCGGGCGGCACCATCCCCGATGTTGATGTCAGCCATCTCGACCCCAGTGAGGCGGTTGACAGCCGCCACGTCGAGCTGATCCGTGAGCCCGCCGGAGTCGAGGTGCATGACCTGGGTGGCGTCAGCGGCACCTGGGTCGATGGTCGACGGCTGTCCCCCGGGGGTAGGGCGCTGCTGGAAGTCGGAGGGTCCCTGCGGGTGGCGGGAGTCTTCCTGACCCTGGTTGAGGTGGGGCCGGGGATGCCGGCGCCACCTCAATCGGCATCTTCGCTGGCTGACCAGAGCCCGTCCGCCTGGCTCGAGAACGGGCCCGTTCAGGGCATCCCACCGCCTCCCTCGGCCGGTCCCACCTTGGACGAAGATGAAGCCCCGGTCGAAGTCCCGCGCACTAGCGAACTAGATCTGAGTGGCGTCCCGGTTCTGGCGCGTGAGCCCCTCGAGCGGGGAGCGGATGTGGTCCGGATCAGGCCCGGATCGCCACTGGAGGTGCTTTCTGGTGGGAGTTGGACGGAGCAGGGCAAGGTTCTCTCTCCGAGCGCAGTGGCGGAGGCGATAGCCACCGCCCGGCGCGCCTTGGAAGTGGCGGATGACGTTCCCAGCGGCACCGGGCATGCCGGCGACGCCGCCTTGGAGTTCCTCCTTCCACCCCTTATCGACCGTCCCTATCTGGCTGTCCAGGTGGCCACCCGCGTTCCCGCACAGGTCGACCTGCCGGCGTTGCGCGAAGCCCGGCGCGCAGTTCTTGCTGGAGGAGCCCTTCTGGTTGCCGGCCCCTGGCCGGAACCGGCCTTGGCTGCCCTGGCTGAGCACTTCGAGAGCTCTTTCGCCAGCACACGAGTGCTCGGCTTCGGGGGAGCCGAATGGTGGGTACCCCCCGGTTGGCCGGTTCTGGATCCCCACCATCCGGGTGCGGTTCAAGAGGCGCTTCAGACCGGCGAGCTCTTCTTAGATCAGCCCCCCGATCCGATCCTGGAAGCCGTGATCCGGACGCTGCCCCGGTCAGGCGGCGGTACCGTTGTGGCGCTCCGGCACCACTCTCTGGTCGCTGCCCTGGAGCAGTTGGCTCGTCCCAGTGAGGCCCTTCCTGCGAGCGCGGGTGGAACCTCGTCCCGCGAGCAAATAGCCAGCCTCTTTCCGCTCGCCCTCTGCTTCCGCGACCAAGCCTGGGCCTTGGTCGCGGTCGACGTCGACCAGCGCGGGCGCTGGTCGGTCGAGCCCCGCGGGGACCGAGGCAGCGGCTAGCCGGTGGCCCAGGGACTTCCCTCGCCTACCTCGGGCCCCTCGGTCACCAGCTACATCGCCCTGTTGCTGTTGGTGGCGCTGGTGCTGAGTCTGGTCCTGCTGACCGTCAACCACGGCATCTTGGGCCACGTCCTTACCCTTCGCCACGCACTGGGCCTGCGCCGGCGCTGAAGTCCGCGTGCTGATGCGTTCACAATGGCGCCATGCCGGTGCTGTTGCTGAATGCTTCGCTGCAGCCGCTCAACGTCATCAGCCGACGGCGTCTGGTCGTGCTATTGACCAAAGAGCGGGTCGCCTTCCTCGACGACGCGGTTCAAGCCATGGTGGTCGAGGAGCTGGCCCAGCGTCGCTTCAGCGATGGGGTGATCGTGGTGCGTCTGCTGCGCAACATCGTGGTGCCCCGGCGCATGCTCCGACCCAACCGACGCAATCTGCTCTTGCGCGATGAGCAATGCTGCCAGTACTGCGGTATCCATGGGACCGCGCCCGAGCTGACCATCGACCACGTTATCCCGGTCTCCCGGGGCGGCAACCCGAGCAGCTGGGAGAACCAGGTGGTGGCCTGCAAAAGATGCAACAGTCGTAAGGCGAATCACCTCCCCAGCGAGGTCCACTTGCGCCTCCGCCGGCCGCCCCGGCCGGTGGTGCAGGAGTACGCCCACCTGCTCTTCCTGCGCTATCCCGAGGTGCGCAGTGCCTACGAGGACCTGCTCAGCTCGGTGCTTCCCCAGATCGGCACCTTCGGCAGCGACCGGGCCGGGCGCTCCGGCCGAGCGGTGATATCGGCGCTAGGAGGGGTCCAGGGCTAGCAGCGGCCTGGGACGCTCAGTCGAGTTCCTGGGGGAGGTGCAGCGGTGGCTCTTTGAGAAACCGAGCCTCGGCCGCCCCCGATTGATCGATTCGCTCCACCAGCTCTGAGGCGATTGCCATGGAGCGATGGAGACCACCGGTGCAACCCACGGCGACGCGGAGCACCGAGCGACGCTGCTCCTGATAGAGGGGGACCAGCCGCAGCAGCATGGGCAGGAACTGCCCGACCAGCTCCTGGGCTCCCGGCTGGTCCATCACATATTCGCGGACCTCGGGATCGGTACCGGGACGCTCGCGCATCTCAGTGATCCAGTAGGGGCTGTCCAAGAAGCGGGTGTCGACCACCCAATCGGCCTCGTGGGGCAGCCCATCTCGGAATGCGAAGGTAAAGCAATCGACGCGGAGGAGGTCACGGTCCCGCCAGTCATCGAGCAGCTGACGGAGATAGCCCAGGGTGCTCTGATCCAGGCCTAGCAGGTGGCGGTGGGGCTTGCGCAGGGGGGGCTGAAAGCCAGGCCCACGGGGAGACCCTGCTTCGACCAGCCAGTAGCGAGTCCCCTCCTGGTCCAGTGAAGTTAGCCAGCCCTGACCGACCCGCTCACTGACTATCAGCAGCAGGTTGGGTTCCTTCTCCAGGCGGGAATGCACTGCGGCATCCGGGTTCTGGCCCAGTTCTTCGGCGGCCGGCACGGTGTAGCCGATCGCACTCGCTAGCTCCTCGAGTTCCTCGCGGAAGCGGTCCTCGCAGAGGATCACGACTAATGACAAGCTGCTGCTTCTCCCGTTGCGCCCGGGGTCCTATCCGGGCTGGGCTGCGACTGGCCCGTCCCCCTCGGCCACCATCCATCTTCGCATGGACGGCGCCGGAGGCACCGACACCGAGGTCGCCGGGCCGATGCGTTTGCCCTGCGCCCAGAGGTCCGGCGGGCGGCCGTGCTAATCTGCGCCTCCGGGCCGCCGGGATTGCCCAGGATTGGAGCAACTGTGATGGATACCCCCTCCGGGCAAGCGCGAGCGGAGCGACTTCTGCGCGAGCTGGCTCGGCTGCACGACGTGCTTCACGCGCTCTTCCGGCCCCGTACGGATCCTGGTGGGGAGGGCGAGAAGATGGACAGCGACCTTCTCTCCAGCCGGCAAGCGCACGCGCTTTTTCTGATCCAGGCCAAGCCCACCACCATGACCGAACTGGCGAGCATGCTCCGGCTCTCCCCAGCGGCCACGACTCCGGTGGCCGATCGCCTGGTGGAACTGGGGATGGCTGAGCGGGTCCGCGACGAGGCCGATCGCCGTCTGGTGTATCTGGCCACGACGGAGCAGGGCACAGCGCTGATCGCGGATGGCAACGTCTGGGAGCAGCGGGGCCTCGGGGTTCTCGCTCTGGTCCTGGAGAAGGAGGCACCGGGGCTTGAGGAGGAGTGCGCCGAGGGCTTGGTGCGCATGGTGGAGGCGGCAGTTGACAGTCTCGCCGAGATTAGGCCCGGAGGCGACGAAAGCCCAGCGCCGCAGCTGCCCCTGGAGCCAGCCCCGGAAGGCTGAGGCGGGGAGCGGTGGTCGACCCGCCAGGACTCGAACCTAGGAGGGCTTTATGGGTGCCCCGATGAGCCCAACACGGTCAGCAGAACACCCCGGATGAGCAAACGACGGCCCAGGGCCGGACTCTCCCGGCGCCGATATAACATCCTGGCGAGTAACTCACTCTGCTGGGCTTGATCAGCCTCGGGAACTGTTTAGACCTGTGCAGTCAGTCCTTGGGCCAAGTACGTTCGCAAATCAGCTTGAAATTGCTTTCGCTGGCTGCGCTCCCTGGCCACTCCTAGCAGGGACCCGCTCCATCCCGACATCGCCGACTCGACGGTCATCCGAACACCGTCTCCAGACTTGGTGATCCGGATGTCGTACTTCCTTCGCT
The DNA here is from genome assembly GCA_049790415.1 of Candidatus Dormiibacterota bacterium. Taxonomy (GTDB): domain Bacteria; phylum Chloroflexota; class Dormibacteria; order Aeolococcales; family Bog-877; genus Bog-877. Next base: position 10,789 of record JBAQYY010000026.1, read on the forward strand.
TGTAGAGTCCACCGGCAAGCAGTCTCAGAGCTAAGTTCCCCGATCCATACGCACCGTGACCGGGGGTGCCCTCTTCGAGGCGGAATCCCTTTGCCGTAAAGAATCGCGCCATGAGGTTCGCGACCTCGTCGTCCGTGCAGTCCGCGAAGTCGATCTCCGCTCCTTTATCGGTCGGCAGGAAGGTCAATACGCTGCCTGCGAACAGATCGGGGCCATTGTCGGCATCTTTCGTCACGGCTTAAGCAGCGTGTTGTAGTTGCTGTTCGCGTTGAAGATGCTGGGCGTCCACTGCAGGGTCAGTTTGCCCGCGGCGGGCACCTCGAAGAAGAGGACGGCCTGCGCTTGGCCCCCTACCACCAGGCTGTCGATCTCGCTCGATGTGCCCTGGCAATCGAAGGCGAGGTCGTCGTAAGACTGACCTTCCCCGTCGACCACCGCAAGCTCGTCCAGCGGGTCCAGCCAAGGGCTTGAATCTCCGTTCCGGAGGGAGACGTTGATCTGGACGCACTGATCTCCAGGGTTGGGAGTTGAGAACTCTGACGCTGGCGAGTTGGGTGTGAAGCTGGTGACAGTGACGGTCTGGTGCGCCCCATTGGTCATCGTCTGGCCGATCTTGAAGTCCCCGCTGTGGTGCTTCTTCTTCTTCTTGTGCTTCTTTTTGTGGCCTAACGTGATCGCGTGGGTCGCGCTGTGCGTCTGGACACTTTGTCGCCCGAACGTCTGAGCCGCCTGCGGGCCGAAGGTAGCGGCGGCGGCGGCGGCGGTCGCCGTGACAGCGATTAACGCACAAACTGTCAACAATAGACGGCGCATTTTCACCTCTTTCCTCCCAGGCACGCTCCCACCGACTGGGTAATATTTCCACTCAGTGGAACAGCGCGGGACGGACGGTACCACGCTGGTGCTATCCGTCACACTCCCTCGCCCCGCTGTTACCGTTTCGTTACACGGAAGGCGGATGCCCGATCTGAGGGGGCCGATGAAGTCAGTGCTCCTCACCCATGGCCTTCTGGTGGGTGCTCGTAGTGATCTCCGTCGCAAACAGCAAGGATCGGCTGGCAGCCAGCATGGAGCCACTCCAGACCGCTGCTCCCAGAGCGCCGTCTCCCGCCAGTCGCATCAGATTCCAGACCATCTCAGAGACGGACCTTGGTACGGATTACCACCTGCAATCTGGTGCAACCCGCGGACCCCCGTCGACTCCTGGAGATAGAAACATGGTCGGCCCGCTGGGACTCGAACCCAGGACCTGGGCTTTATAAGAACCCCGCTCTAACCAGCTGAGCTACGGGCCGTCGGGAATCGATTTGGACTCGGCGGGGCTTGGTCTGCTTTTTGGCTTTTCGCCCCCGGTGCTCCGCGCCCATGGTACGTCCCCCGGTCCGTCGCTTCTGCTTGGGTGCGAGAGTACGGTGCAAAGGTCTGCTCAGGGTCGGCCATGTCCGCGGGGGCCAGCGAACGCGGCATCCCGGAGAGTCGCGCTGAGTTGTCACCCACCGCAGGTTACCAATCGGGAGGACTCTTGATGGCTGTCATCGACGAAGTCGACCAACCGGGCCAGCTGCTCATCGGCAGCGAGGTCGATGTGCTCGCGGCGATGATCGACTTCTATCGCGCCACCCTGCTGCGGAAGTCCCAGGGACTGTCTGCGGAGCAACTCACTCTGGCGTCGGTGCCGCCGTCGAACCTGACTCTTCGCGGGCTGCTGCAGCACATGACCGAGGTGGACCGTTACTGGTTTGAAGAGTGCATCGAAGGACGCGATCTGCCACCCATCTACTCCTCCGAGAGTCTGCCCGACGGCGACTTTGAGGCTCTCGACACCTGTCCTGTCGCCGAAGTGGTGACCAGATTCCTTGCCGTTTGTGAGTCCTCGCGACGTATCTTGTCCGGCCACTCCCTGGAGGAGGTGGTGCACAGTACTGCCTACGGCAGGCCGATGAGCATCCGCTTCGTCCTAGTCCACTTGGTGGATGAGTACGCCAGACACTGTGGGCACGCGGACTTGATTCGTCAGGCGATCGACGGTGCGGTAGGCTATTGAGCAGGTCCAACCACTAGAGCCGCTGTGGCGCTAGTTGCTAAGTACCAGGTTGACCTGACGGTCGGGAATGACAAAGACCCGCTTGGGGACTCGTCCTTCCAGCCACTGCTGGATGCGGGGAAGTTCAAGAGCGAGTCGCTCCAGGGTGGTTGAGTCGGTGCCGGCGTCCACCAACAACTGGTCTCGCTTCTTACCGTTGATGCAAACCACAACGACAACCTCTTGATCGGCGATGAGGGAGTCGTCGAAGATGGGCCAGGGTTGCTGATGCACGGAGTAGGGCTTTCCCAGGCGTTCCCAGATTTCCTCCGCCAAGTGAGGACAGTAGGGCGCCAGCAAGAGCGCCAGCGTTTCCAAGGCCTCTCGTGGGACCGGGCCCTCATGCTCCCGAAGGCGCTTGACGAAGATCATCAGGGCGGCGATGGCGGTGTTGTATTTGCGCTCGGGAGTGTCCGCCGTCACCTGCCGGATGCAGCGATGGCGAGCTCGAGCTAATTCGGCTGACTCCGGCACCTCTGCCCCCGAACGGGCCTCGAGCTGTTCGAGCAGACGCAAAACCTGGATGATGAATCGGTGCGGGCCGTTGATACCCGAGTCGACAAAGTTGAGCGTCTCGGGATACGGACCGAGGTAGAGCAGGTAGAGACGAAAGGCGTCGGCGCCAAAACGAGCCACGTACTCGTCAGGGACGACAACGTTGCCTCGCGACTTGGACATCTTGGCGCCGCCCATCACGATCATCCCGTGGGCGCGGAATTCGGTGAAGGGCTCTTCGAAATCAAGATAGCCGAGTTGCTGCAAGGCCATGGTTACAAAGCGGGAGTACAAGAGATGAAGAACCGCATGTTCGTTACCGCCGTCGTAGTAGGTCACCGGCAGCCACTTGCGGGTCAACTCCTGATCGAAGGGGACGTCGTCGCGGTCGGCTGAGGGATACCGCAGGTAGTACCAGGAGCTATCGAGAAAGGTGTCGGAAACGTCGGTATCACGGCGGGCGTCGCCGCCACACTGGGGACAGGTGGTGTGGAGGAAGGCGGGATCGCGGGCAAGTGGTGACTCCCCGGTTCCCAAGGGTCGGAAGTCCTCGATGTAGGGAAGAAGTACTGGAAGGTCCTTCTCGGGGACGGGCACCACACCGCAGCTGGGGCAGTGGATGGCCGGTATCGGTGGTCCCCAGTAACGCTGCCGGGAGATGCCCCAGTCACGCAGCTTGTAGGTGACGTGAGCATGGCCGAATCCGGACTCAACCAGGGCGGCCGTGATCACCTCGCGAGCCGGGTCGGGCGCTTTCAGCCCGTTGAATTGGACGCTGTTGATGAGAACCCCGGCGCCACCGTGGGCACTAGGTCCCTCCTTGCCCGAGACAACCTCGACTTCGGGCAGGCGATGCTGGAGAGCGAAGCTGTGGTCGCGTTGATCATGTGCCGGCACGGCCATGATCGCTCCCGTGCCATAGCCGGAGAGGACGTAGTCTGCGGTGAAGATGGGCAGCGCCGCCCCGGTCAGAGGATGGAGGGCGTCCCGGCCCAGGAAGACGCCCCTGGTCGACCCCTCATCGCTGCGCTGACCGGCGATTCGCCGGCGGGACGCCTCTTCGATGAACTCGGCCACCTCGGCCTGAGCGCTCGGGGAGGCCAGCTCAAGGGTCCGCGGATGGTCCGGGGCAAGGACCATAAAGGTGGCGCCAAAGATGGTGTCGGGTCGCGTCGAGAAGACCCGAATTGGGTCGCCACCGGGGACGGGAAAGTCGATGAGTGCACCTTGGCTGCGGCCGATCCAATGACGCTGCAGCAGCTTGGTGTTCTCCGACCAGTTGAGGCTGTCCAGATTCTCCAGCAGGCGGTCGGTAAAGGCGCTGATGCGGAGGAACCACTGCTCCAACTCGCGCTCGGTCACTTGGGCGCCGCAGCGCTCGCAGGTGCCGTCCGCCAGGACCTGCTCGTCGGCGAGGACGGTGAGGTCCTGGGGACACCACTTGACGTTGCGACGGGCCCGGTAGGCGAAACCGCCCTTCCAAAGCGTCAGGAAGAGCCACTGGGTCCAGCGGTAGTAGGCGGGATCGGTGGTGTCAACCGTCTTGCTCCAATCGAACTGAGCCCCCAATTTCTGGAGCTGGTCCCGAAAGCGGGCCACGTTGGTGGCGATCAGTTCGCTGGGGTGGCGGCCTACCTTGAGGGCAAAGTTCTCACTGTGAATGCCGAAGGCGTCGAACCCGATCGGCTCGAAAACATCGAAGCCCCGCATGCGCTCGAAGCGACCGTGCACATCGGCGCCGGAGAAGGAGAACATGTTGCCCACGTGCAGTCCCTCGGCGGAGGGATAGGGAAACATCATGAGGTTGTAGTAGGGCCTCGGAGCCCGGGCCAGGTCCACCCGGTAGAGGCCAGTCTCTTGCCAACGCGCCTGCCACTTGGCCTCCAGCGAGCGGTGATCGTAGAAGGGAGTCATAGGTGGCGATTGATGATACCGAGCCCTCTCGATCGTTCCAGAGTTGTCCCCTATACTCCGGCCGGGGATTGGGCACACTCAGCTGGCCACCTGCAGCGCCAGGACACGAGGAGGCGAATTGGCGGAGACTCGTCTGCCTAGGGCGAAGCCGACACGACGCACAGCCCCCCGGGTGCGGGCCGGCCGCCGTTTCCAGGAGCGCCACAATTTCGTGGGGTTTCATGGCCACGGCCTGCTGGCCCTTATCTTCTTCGCGATCATCGCCCTCTCGGTTTTGGGCGTCGGCCTGGGCATCGCCTCGTTGACCATCTTCGCTGTCGGGAGTAGCCCCAACAGCGGCCACGCCGCTGTCGGCACCTCACCCAGCTCCTCAGCTTCGGTCGACGCCCTAGTCGGTCACCCGGTTGACGGGACCATCGTGGGGATCTGGGCAGACGCCAATCTGATCGCGATTCAACCGGCGGGAGAAGAGCCGGTAGAGGCAACTGTCAATACCAAGTCAGTCATCACCCTGGCCGGGTCGAGCACGAGCATTGGCGACCTCATCTCTGGGGATGCGGTCATCGTCACCTTCGGTCAGGGAGCGAAGGGCACTCTGGTGGTGGTAACGCTGGACGACATCCAGACAGTGCCCACCAATTCCGGCGCCGGGTCCACCACCCCCTTGCCCAACGTGACCCCGACGCCCACCCCAACGCCCGTTCCGACGGCCACCCCCGCGCCCGGACCCACCGGCCCGATTCCGACTCCCACGCTGTAGCGAGGTAGCTCAGGCGGTCCGTGGGGCCGGTAGCTCGATTCCCCGCCTGGAGAAGATCGAGGGAGGAGCTTCGGCTGCCACTCGAGCGACCGCTTCCAAGGTTAGGCCACTGCCCTCCAGCACCTGTTGGGCCCGTTCCCGAGTGAGCAGGCTCTCGGGACGGTGAGCGTCCGAGTCGAGCACCAGGGAGGCTCCCACCTCGAGGGCGATCTTGACGACGTGCCCGTTGGTCAGCCCGTGCAGGCCGGCGGCGGTGATCTCCAGGTGGATCTGGTTGTTGCGGGCCTGTTCGGCGGCCTCCCGGGTGATCAGGCCAGGGTGGCCCAGGATGTCCACGTCGGAGCAGCTCGCCGCCGCCAGATTCAACCCCGGCTGAGGGAAGTCGCCCAGCGTCTCTCCGTGGACGACCACCAACAGGGCTCCCAGTGAGCGGGCCTTGGCCGCCACCTTGGCGACGCGTTCGGGTGGGACTCGGGTCACCTCCACGGCCGGGATGGCACTGATGGCCAGCTCATCCGCTACCCGGCGGCAGGCTTCCACGATCTCAGGAACTCGAGCCCCGACGGTGCCCTCGTCAACGTGGTCGCTGCAGACGTATGCGCCGTACCCATTCTTCAGGCACCGCCTGGCCATCTCCATCGCGTCGGCGTGACCATCGGAGATGGTGGTGTGGGTGTGGAAGTCGAAGACCGACACCGGTCCAGCTTAGGGCAAGCCGCCGTTGGCGCGGTCTGGGGACCCGACCTGGCTCAGGCGGGCCGGGCCGTAGCTGCTAATCGGAGCAGCACTCCATCGCGGATGCCGCGCTCGGTAACCACCAGGTCGTCGCCTCCGTAGCGCTCCAGAAAACCCCGCAGGATGAGGCAACCGCCCGCCATCAGTCGGGCTCGAGAGGGACTGAGACCGGTGCGCATGGCAACTTCGGCACTGGAATGGGTGGCGGTCAGATGGAGCGCGCGATCAACGTCGTCGCGGCTGAGACTGAGCCAGGGCTCGCGGGAGTCCTCCTCGCGAAGAACATCCTTGGAGTCAGGAAAGGGGCGCCACAGGCCGAGCAGGACGGGTAGGTTGGCCGCCGTTCCCCCGGTGGCGATGATCAACCCCCTTTGCGCCGCCTCAGGCGCCGCCTCTAGCTGCATGGAGATGCGCATTTCGCTGTCGACGCGCTGGCGGGCGGTGGGCGGATCCTCCGCTGCGACCGCCCTCAGGATCTGGTCAGAACCCAGCTTCAGGCTGCTCCCATTGACGGGGCGACTGCCCATGCCATGGACCACCTCAGTACTGCCACCGCCGATGTCGATCACGGTGGCCGGCTGGTCCGGGCTGACGCGAAAAGTGGTTCCGCCCAGGTAGCTGAGTCGGGCCTCGAGCTCGCCACTGAGAATGCGCAATTGCAGCCTGGTGCGTTCTCGGACCTGCAGCACCAGCTGGGGCGTATCGCTGGCGTTGCGGAGGGCTTCGGTTCCCACCAGTCCGATCCGCTCGGCACCGTCCTCGCGCGCCTGCTCGACCAGATGAGCGACCAGTAGGGAGGTCTTCTCCAGAAGATCGTCGCCCAGCTCCCCGCCGACGGCCACCTGTCGGCCGAGACCGAGGAGGTGCACCGCATGGTGACGTTGGCTAGTTCCCTGGGGGCCGACGGTGGCGACCAGCAGGTGGACGGTGTTGGAGCCTACGTCGATCGCGCCGAGGCGTCCTTTCAGAGGTCCTCGTCCTCGTCCTCGGTGGGTTCCATCCGGACCAGGACGTTGCCGCCGGCATCCAGCTGGACATCGAAGTGCTTGACGAAGATGGCGTCGGAGATAGGCGAGATGCCGGTCCGGACATCGTAGGTCTCGCCGTCCAGAGGGCAGGTGACCACGTAGCCACGCAACTCGCCCTCACCGATAGAGCCGCCACTGGCGCAGCTGTTCTCGAGGGCGTGAAAGACCCCATCGACGTGAAAAATGGCCACCTCGACGCCATCGGCATCCACCACGCTCCCCGTCCCGGGAGGGATATCCACCGCCGCGCAGACCGCAGCAAAGCCAGCCACCGCCGCGATTATGCCGAATGCTGTCGGAGATTCAATTCCCTGCGGCGAGAATCGGCGGCCAAGGCCGGTTGGCTAAGGGCCGCTTCGATCTCGCCGATGACCTCGGGGTCGCTCTCTTGGGCGTGGGCTAGTCGCAGACCGGCGACCGCTCGGCCTCCTCCCAGTTGGCCCAGAGCCCAGGCACTGGCCCCGCGCACCGCTGGAGCTGGGTCGCCCCGGAGAGATTGAGTCAGGGCGGGCACTGCAGAGCGTTGGCCGGCGTTGCCCAGAGCCACCGCCGCATTGCGAGCCAAGCGCTCCCGGCCGCTCCGGCGCATCGTGGTGGCACTGAAGCGGATCTCAAACTCCGCCTCCGAGATTGACAAAAGTTCGGCCAGGTCGGGATAAGGGACGGGGCCACTCGCGGTGGTGGCGGGCCCCGCAGCCACCGCTTCCTCGCTGAGTCGAGCGTTGATCGGGCAGGCCTCTTGACAGAGGTCGCAACCGAACACCCAAGTGCCCATCAGAGGCCGCAGGGCAACCGGGATTGGGCCTGGGTGCTCAATGGTCAAGTAGCTGATGCATCGGGGAGCGTCAATAACCCCCGGGGCCACCAGCGCTCCGGTGGGACAGCTGGGGAGGCAGGCCCGGCAACTTCCGCAGTTCCGCCGCGAGGGCCTGTCGGGAGACAGCTCCAAGTTCAGCACCAACGACGCCAGGAGAACGTAAGAGCCGCCTCGGCCAGCGATCAGCTGACTGTGCTTGCCGGTGAAGCCAAGTCCTGCCCTGGCGGCGATCGCTCGGTCCAGCGCCCAGCCATGGTCGACGAAGCGGTGCCAGCGCAGCCCCGGGCTGGTCTCCGCGATGCGCTCGGTAAGCCGTCGCAGGGCTCGGTCGAGACGGACGTGATAGTCCTCGCCGAGGGCGTACCCGGCGATTCTTCCTCGGGGAGGCTCGGCGCTGGTTAGAGTCTCCGACACCTTCTCCAGGGGAGTCGCCGCGGGACGGTAGGGGTAGGCCAGGGCAACTAGGCTGCGGCCCCAGGGGAACCGCCTTGATAGGTCCCGGGCTTTTTCGATCCGCTCCGCGGTGTACCAGGGCATGCCGGCCAGGCGCCCTTCGGCGAGGGCTTGTCGGGCTCTGGCGGCAGCCTGGTCGAACGGCGCCAGGTCAGTAACTCCAACCTCGCTGAAGCCCTGGCGTCGAGCCTCGATCTCCAGCGACTCGCGTGCGGAGAGGCGTCGAGTGGGGTCGATGGCGATGCTGGGATAGCTCGGCACTCCGACATTGTCTGGCCGGCTTTGCCATGATTGGCTGGTGACCGACTCCGAACTGACGGCGCGGGTGCGAGGCGTGATTGCCTCCGGACCTGCCAGCGACAGCCTGTTGGTAACCCAGCCTCGACCCGGCGAGGTGGTGGTGCAGGCTCATCCCAGCTCCAACTTCGTGGTCGTTCTCACGGAGCAGGTGCGCCGGGAGTTGGAGAGCGCCCTGCGCGCCTGGATACCCGATCTGCAGCAGGTGCGGCTCGACCCCCATCACTGACGCGACCAAGGAACGGGGGAGACGACTGCGCCAAAGCCGGGCCCCGACCGGGTCTGGCCAAATTCTAGGAGGGAGCGAGATTGCGAGCTAAGGCGAGTGAGACTGACCTAGGCGCGATAGATACCGACGTTCTGCTGGTCCACTACTTCCAGGGTGAGCCCCTGGGAACCCTGGCGGCTGCTGCCGACCAGGCCCTGGATGGACTTCTCAGTCGGATGCGCGACGACGGCCAGGCCACCGGCGTCTTTCCCAAGTTCGCCATCGTTCCGACGCAGGGCCGGCTGGCCGCCGCGCGGGTCATCCTGCTCGGCTTGGGACGCTCCCCGGTGATCGACGGTTACCGGCTCCGCAACGCCCTCCAACTGACCGTCCGCGACACCCGCCGCTTTTCGGAGCGCTTGGCCGTCCTCGTCGACCAGGAGTTGGTCGCGGCCCTGCGGTCTCAAGCCCCGGCTCAGGGCGAACCGGTGGCAGTGGCCCGGGCAGTTGCTGAGGGAGTTGTTCTCGGCAATTACCACCTGGGACAGAAGAAGACAAGGGAGGACTCCAGCGCCGTGGCCGACCTCGAAGTGGTCGGCCTGGGAAGTGGCAGTGCCATCCAGGACGCTCTCACCGAGGGAGTCCGCCTGGGCGAGGCGACCAATCGCACCAGGGTGCTCCAGTGGGAGCCCAGCAACCAGCTCACCCCCACCCAGCTGGCCGCTGAGGCGGAGAGGGTGGCCAGTGAAAGTCATCTCGAAGTGGAGGTGCTTGACCGCTCGGCCATGGAGAAGCTGGGGATGGGAGCTCTGCTGGCGGTGGCTCGGGGATCCCACGAACCGCCCCGGCTGGTGTCTATCCGGTACCGGCCCAAAGCGAAGAGCAAGTCCTCGAAGGTGCTCGGCTTGGTGGGTAAGGGGATCACCTTTGACACCGGAGGGATCTCTCTCAAACCCAATCCCGGGATGTACACGATGAAGGCCGACATGAGTGGAGCCGCGGCGGTCATCGAGACCATGTCCGTGATCGCCCAGATGCAGGCGCCGATCGAGGTCCTGGCGGTGGCTGCACTGACCGAGAACATGCCCGGCGGCGGTGCCATCAAGCCCGGCGACGTCGTCAGTGCCATGAACGGCAAGACCATCGAGATCAACAACACCGACGCTGAGGGCCGGCTTGTCCTGGCCGATGCGCTCGGGTTTGCCGCCGCGCGGGGGGCGACCCACCTAGTTGACGTGGCCACCCTGACCGGGTCTGCGGTGGTGGCCCTGGGATACCCGGTGAGTGCGGCGATGGGCACCAGCAGGGAGCTGATCGAGCAACTCCAGCGCGCCGGGGCCTTGGCTGGGGAGAGGATCTGGGAGCTTCCCCTTTACCCCGAGTACGACGTCGCTCTGACCTGTGAGACCGCTGACATGCACAACACCTCGCAGACCACCAGTTCCGGTTCCATCAACGGGGGGATCTTCCTGCGCGAATTCGTCGGCGACCTACCCTGGGTCCACCTCGACATTGCCGGCAGCGCCTGGCACACCGATACCCTCCTCAAGCCGATCGTTCCCTGGGGTCCGTCGGGGGTGATGACCAGGACCTTCGCTCACCTGCCCTTCCAGATGGTCTGACCCCGAGGTCGGGTCAATCCGGCGCCGCCGGTACCAGTTCGAACCGCGGCGACGGCTGGTCAGCGGGCTGCCGCACCCGGCCCTCTCTTTCGAGCTTGAGCAGATGAGCCAGGACGGTCCCGGCGGCCATCTCCAGGACCTCCGCTGGATACGAGGCGTAAAGGATCCCCACCAGGGCTTCGGGAGTGGAGGGTCCCTGCTCCAGCAGGCTCAGGATCTGAGCCTGCCGCTCCAGGCGATGGGCGATCAACTCCCGGATGGCCGTGTCGGCGGCCTCGATCGGATCCCCGTGACCGGGGTAGAGACGCTGGGGCTCCAACTGGAGCACCCGCTCGAGAGACTCGAGATAGGCCGTCATATCGCCGTCAGGCGGCACCACCAGGCTGGTGCTGCCTTGGAGGACATGGTCCCCGGTGAAGAGAAAGCGCGTCGCCTCGTCGAAGAAGCAGACGTGGTCGGAGGCGTGGCCAGGCGTGTGCACCGCCCGCAGTTCACTCTGGCCGACGAGCAGGCGGTCTCCGTCGTGGAGGGCCAGCGTATTCGCGCCGTTGGCACGGCGGAAGTGGACCGCGAGTGGCGCGCCTGAGAGCTCGCAGAACCTGGCCGCCCCCTCGAGATGGTCGATGTGGTGGTGGGTGCAGGCGACCATCACCACCGCACCGCGGCGACGAGCGACCTGGAGCACCCGGGCTAGATGCGCCTCGTCGGCGGGTCCCGGATCGATGACCAAGGTCTCGTCGCTTCCGTAGATCCAGGTATTGGTCCCGGCCCCAGTCAGGGGTCCCGGGTTGGGGGCGCGCACAAGTTCGATCTCAGGGGCTGCGCTCAATCCTCGGCCCCTTTCGCACCGGGCTGGATGGCCCCCAGGTCGAGTCCGGGATAGCGGGCGACGGTCACGTCCTCGAGCTTGGGCTTGACCCGGCGCACCGCTCCTGCGGCGGCGGCCCGTATCGCGGCGGCGGCCGACCGGTGCCGGGC
>JBAQYY010000027.1:0-2766 GCA_049790415.1 Candidatus Dormiibacterota bacterium
GGCCAGCCGCGTCGAGGCTGAATATGCCGACCCCGATGGGCCGGGCTGGTTCGATACCCCGGCCGGGCATGATCCCAATCTCAAGCTGCGGCCTCGCAGTCTGGAGGATGGGGCAGTGCCGTCTGGCCTCTCCCAGATGGCCGAGTTGTGCCTGCGGCTCTACGGGCTCACCGGCGAGGACACCTGGCGAGCCCGCGTGACGGGGGTCCTGGCGGCGATGGCGAGCGCCTTGGAGCGCTTCCCGTCTGCTTTCGGGGCACTCCTCTCGGTGATGGCGGTGATGGAGTCCGGGCAAGTTGAGTTGGGGCTGATATGCGGGAACCAGGATCGAGACCACTGGCCACTCCTGCAGCGCGCCCGGGGCCGCCTGCGACCAGAGCTGACGGTGGGTGTTGGGCGCCTCACTCCAGAACAGCAGGAGGCGGATTCCGGCCCGGCACTGGTGTTGCATCGAGCGCAGATCGAGAGGTCCCCAACCGCCTACGTTTGCCGTCGCTTGGCTTGCCGCCTTCCGGTGACCGGGGGGACGGCGCTGGAGCAGGAGCTTGATGAGGCCAGGACCGCCTACGCTGCAACGAACGCCATGCCGGGTGTGGAGGTAGGGGATGACGACTGAACCCCAAGGGGATGACCCCAGCAACTCGAAGCGTCCGCTGGCGGTGGTCACCGGCGCCAGTGCCGGGATCGGAGAGGCGATCGCACGGCGCCTGGCCCAAGAGGGCTTCCGGTTGCTCCTGGGTGCACGACGAGAGGACCCGATTCAGCGGCTGGCGGTGGAGATCGGTGCCGAAGCCCGGGTCCTCGATGTCAGCGATGAGGTCAGCGTCGCGGAATTCTGCTCCCGAGCAGCTGCCGCTCAGCTCCTCATCAACAATGCCGGCGGAGCCCGCGGGGCGGATCCCATCGCCTCCGCCGAGAGCGCCGACTGGCGCTGGATGTGGGAGGTCAACGTGCTCGGCCTGATGCAGATGACCCGAGCCCTGCTGCCCGCCCTGGAGGCCTCCGGGCAGGGCCACGTCATCAACATCTCTTCGACGGCCGGCATCGAGGTGTATGAGGGAGGCGCTGGCTATACCAGTGCTAAGCACGCCGTCCATGCCATCAGCCAGACGCTGCGACTCGAACTCCTGGGCCGGCCGGTCCGGGTCACCGAGGTGTGCCCGGGGATGGTCCAGACTGAATTCGCCCGCAACCGCTATGGCGGTGACAGTGAGCGAGCCGAGGCTGTCTACCAAGGTGTCACCGCCCTGACCGCTGCGGACATTGCCGATGTGGTGGCCTTCGCGGCGACCAGACCCGGCCACGTGAACCTGGATCAGATCGTCCTCCGCCCTCTGCAGCAGGCCACCGCCTACAAGGTCAGCCGGCGCACCTGAGGGACGATCTCTACTTCGCCGCTCCGTCCTCGACCGGGCGCTGAGGGTCCTGAGCCCACTCGCTCCAGGACCCGGGATAGAGGAGCACGCCCTCGAATCCACCAGATTCCAGGGCCAGGATCAGGCTGCAGGCGGTAACCCCGGAGCCGCAGTAAACAACCGCTGGTGGTTTCTCCCCGCCTGCCTCCCGGGTGCGTTCGGCCAGCTCCTCGGGCGGTAGCACCCGGCCGTTGCGGTAGCCGTCTGTCCAGGGCAGGCTCTTGGCACCTGGTATATGCCCGGGTCGGGGGTCAAGGGGAGACGGTGCGCCGTCGAAGCGTTCCCTGGTGCGGGCATCCAGCACCAGCGCTCCGCTCTCGACCAGGTCGCTGGTTTGATCAGCGGAGACCCATCCCCGAAAGGAGGTGGCGGCGAAGTCGCCCGGCTCGACTGCGACCTCGCCCTCCTCGACCTCGCCTCCGGCGGCGATCCAGGCGGCCAGGCCGCCATCAAGGACCATGGCGCGGGCGTGCCCCGCGGCTCGTAGCAGCCACCAGGCCCGGGCCGCCGCTCCGCTGCCTCCGTCGTAGGCGACCACCCGGCCCACCCGCGAGACTCCAGCCGCCTGCATGGATTGGCTGAATCGTTCCGGCGTTGGCAGTGGATGCCGTCCCGAGCTACCCGGGAGGCCGGCCAGTGCCTGGTCCAGATCGACAAAGCGGGCGCCCGGGATGTGCCCCGCCAGGTAGCTCTGGCGATCGGCGCCTTCGGGCAGCGCCCAGCGGACATCGAGGAGGGCCAGATCGGGATCACCGAGGTGCTTCGTCAGCCAGGCTGGGCTGACGAAAGGGGCGGGCGGTTGCTCCATGGCAACATGATGGCGGGGATTCGGAGTCCGGCGTTGGAGGAAGGGTGATGCTGGCGCGACCGACATGCCTTGTCTCCCGCCCACGTCGGAGGGCGGACGGTTGAGAGTCACCGAGGTGCGACCGCTGCGCTGCCTGGTGGTGGGTCAACTCCCCAATCCGGACCTCGGCCTGGTCCGCAGCCTGATTCCGCCAGATCGGGTGGAATTCGTCCTCGCCGAGTCACCAGCGGATCTGGCCGGACTTGGTCAGTGCGAGGTCATCTGGCGCCTCTTCCCGGGCACCGTGGACGGCGTTTTCCGAGACCTGCTTCCGGCCGCGTTGGACAGCCATCCCGAGGTTCGCTGGGTCCACACCGCCAGCGCCGGCATTGACCAGCTAGCGGCCTACTTCCGGGACCGCGACCAGATCACCCTGACCCACTCGGCAGGGGTGACAGCAATCCCGATTGCGGAGTTCGTGGTGACCTGCCTGCTCCACCACTGCAAGCGATTCCCGGAACTCGCGGCTTTGCAGAGCCAGCGCCAGTTCGAGCAGCTACGTCT
>JBAQYY010000028.1:0-6927 GCA_049790415.1 Candidatus Dormiibacterota bacterium
TCTGCGTGTGGCCCCCCCACGCGGAGGCGGACGAGCGTGGTTACCTCGAACCCAAACTCCTCGGTATCTGGGATCCAGACTGCGCCGTGGGCAAAGTTATGGTTTTCCCGCTGCCATCCACGCGCACCGGTGACGCGATATGGCTGTTCCGAGACGTGGTAGTACCCTCGGCGGCTGACGGCCTCCGCAGTATCCATTGACTACCCTTCCTTATTGATGTACCTGATGTTCAGTCGTGGACGAAGTGGCTGGCGTCAACACGGTCAGTCCACTGGTCTCGGACAACTTCACCAGCCAATCAGACTTGACCTTAGCCCGCTCTAGCGTCCCCATCAACTGCTCGATATCCTGATCATCCATCGAAATGTAGAACTCCTCGCGTCCAGTTTCTCCGTGGTATTCAATCTTCAGCGTGTGCGTAATCAAGACTGCCGTGGGGCTCGCAACGACTTCATCGCCAAATACGGGTCGGAGGTCGCTGATTATGCGGGATGCGTGAAAGACACGCTCGCGCTCAGATAAGAGGTCTAAGGCCTTTGCCGACCCGACGATTCCCGGAACCTCTAAAAGGCTGGCTAGGCGAGCACTCAGGATCTGACGTTGGGGTGCATCTAGCTTTAGGTCGGTCGAATTGGCCACGTCAGATGCGAACTCATCAGTGGACACCCTTGAACTAGCTCTGTATGTCCCAGCTCCTAAGAGGGCCACCATCACCTTCGTCGCATCGTCAGCAGCTAGGCCAGGCACCTTCGGGACTAACGGATCCAGGCCCTCACCAAATACCCACGGTCCAAAGCGGTCGATCTCATCTCGTAGCAGGTGGATTTGGTCCTCGCTCGCATGAGCCAAGACAAGCATGCCCGGTCGGTGATTGGGAGGTATTGCTAAGGCTACCAAGCGACTAACTTCTCACAAGCAGCGAAGCACCGCTCTCATTCCGACAGTCCTGACTCCCCACCGACACCAGTGAGCCCAGACGCCCGGGCACTTCTAGGCAGACCAACTCCAGCTCCCACACACGACTCCCCCACGCGCCCTTGCGCGAACCAACGGGGTGCGAAGTGTAGCAGGGGCCAGCGCAGAGACTACTGGGGTTCACAAATCGAGGGCCTGGCGGGCTGGGAGCCCCTGAGTAAGACGTGGAGCAGAACGGGCCGACACCATCTACCAGCGAACATTAGCACGGTCCCGGCGCCCAAGAGTCGGGCTCTCACCGGAACCTAGGCTTAGTGAGACTGCCATAAATACCAGTTGGGGTCAAACCCGAATCAGCCCACTTCGAGCTGATCTGGGGCGACAGCGGTTTCCTAAACCGCGTGTCGGAGGTTCGAGTCCTTCCGGGGGCACCACCTACTGTGCTAGTTCGGGTGACGTGTCCCCAAAGGCCTTCGGCTGATGGGTCGCACAACTTCGGCTGAGGTGTCCCAGCGACTTCGGCTGATTGGTCACAGTGGCGCTCATGAGGTACATGAGCGTGGCTGAACAGCGGTACCAGGCGGGGTTGTGCTCACCGACCGTCCCTGGACCTCCGCCTGCTTCCCCAGGAGCTCAATGAGGGAGTCGAAATTGACACGAACGTATGATCGCCCGGTGATATGCTTCGGCGGGTGATCGGGGGGCCCCGCTCAGAGCGCTCGACGGACCTCTCTCGTATCTGGGGGGAGCTGAACTCCGAGCGGGAGTTGGTCGCGCTAGCTATCACGCTAGGAGCGACGGAGGTGGGCGGGCCGCTCTCCGCCAAGGAGCGTCGCCTGATCTCGGGCACGGCTGCGCCCATGCCAAGCCGAACCGCGGTCAGGGAGGCCATGGACGCCATCCACGCCGGATTCGATCCCCTAGGTGAGGCATTCTGCGTCCTGCGCTCTGGCGCGAGGCGACGGCAGGACGGAGCTATCTACACCCCTCCCAAGATTGTGACTCCGATGGTGGATTGGGCTCTGTCGGAGTCTCCTCTTCGCATCGTGGATGCTGGCTCAGGCAGCGGACGGTTCTCTGCCGAGATTGCCAGGCGTAACCCACATGTCGAGATCGTTGCCGTGGACCTTGACCCATTGGCCGCCTTGATGACGCGTGCCGCCCTGGCGGTACTCGGCCACCATCGAGCGCGAGTTCTGCAAGCGGACTACACCCAGGTCAAGTTGCCCTCGGCCCGCGGAATCACCGCCTTCATCGGGAACCCGCCATATGTGCGGCACCACCAGCTTGGTGCACGAGCTAAGGCCCGGGCCAGCGACGCCGCACGAGCCGCGGGTCACTCAATCTCGGGCCTGGCGGGGCTGCACGCCCACTTCTATCTCGCCACAGTGCTACTGGCGCGAAGTGGCGATGTGGGCTGCTTTGTTACCTCCAGCGAGTGGCTGGACGTCAACTACGGTCAAGTGGTTCGCAACCTCTTTGTGAACGGCCTTGGAGGCGTCTCGTTGCATGTGCTCGGATCGGATGTGATGCCATTCGAGGCAACGACGACTGCCGCAGTCACGTGCTTCAGGGTCGGCCAGTCGTCCAAAAAGGTTCGCTTGCAATCCGTGAAGAACGTCGAGGAGCTGACCTCGCTGAGCGGCGGTAAGCCAACTCCGGTGGGGACACTCGCAGCGACGAAGCGTTGGACAACCTTGTTCCGACCTCAACCAAAGGTCCCGAGCGGGTTCGTGGAGCTGGGAGAGATTTGCAGGGTTCATCGGGGCGCAGTCACTGGAGCCAACGCCACATGGATCGCATCTCAAGGGGGAAATGGGTTGCCGGCGAGGGTACTGTTCCCCGCTGTCACCCGGGCTAAGGAGCTGTTCGAGGCAGGGGCCAGTCTCGCCAACGCGGAGAAGCTTCGACAGGTGATCGACATCCCTGCCGACCTCGACGAGCTTGATTCACAGGAGCGTAAGGCAGTCCTGCGCTTCCTCCGCGAGGCAGCCCGCCGTGGAGCAGACCGTGGCTATATCGCAAGTCATCGCCGTGCTTGGTGGGCGGTGGGCCTATCTGAGCCAGCTCCGATCCTGGCCACCTACATGGCCCGCCGCCCACCTGCCTTCGTGCTGAATACCGTTGACGCTCGCCACATCAACATTGCCCACGGGCTGTACCCACGAGCTCCGCTACCGCGACGCTCCCTCGAGCGGCTGGCGAGGTCGCTGCGGTCCTCAGTCAGAGTTGGCCAGGGCCGCACATACGCCGGCGGACTTACAAAGTTCGAGCCAAGGGAGATGGAGCGCCTTCCAGTTCCGTCACTCGAAGTGTTACTGGAGCCGTGACGGGAGTCTCGCCTCCGACTTGGACCCCGGCCGACCTCGAGAGCGACCGTCAGACGGCGCTCAGGGCATTTCGAGAGGACCGGATGCGGGAGCCGCTAGCGGCGTACCTGGAGTCATTTGACACCTACCGCAAGACCTTTATTCGCCTTCTCGGCGACACCAGCGACCTTACTGGTTTGTCGGCGAGGGCAACTGACGTGACCACAGAGCCTGAGTTGCTTGAGGCTCTCCGTTACTTGGCCGGTCCCCCAATTTCTTCTGACGACCTGAAAATACTGGCGGAAGCCACGCTGTCCCCTGGCGCGCTCCTAGCGGACCCATCTATGGCGAAGCGAGTGGTCGAGACGATCCTGCTAGGGCTGGATGCAAGGCGATTCCCATGGGTGCGGCAGCGTCGGCGACCTACCGAGAATGAGCGAAGCTCGGCGGCGATGGCCTCCGCGGCACTAATGGCGGCTAGGCAGGTGATGACTGCCCGAGCCAACGAGTCCAAAAAAGCTCAGGAAGACCTGGTCAAGCAGACGCTTCGCGAGGCAGGTCTCAGAGAGGTGCCGCCGAGGCGCATCGATACCCTGGTGACTGCGCCAGGTCTGGGCGAGTTCTGCGGGGAATCGATGTTCGCTGGCCGGAAAGCGGACATTGTGATTCGGCTCTGGGACGGGCGCGCTATGCCCACTGAGTGCAAGGTCAGCAACTCGTACCTCAACTCGGTGAAACGCCTGAACAACGACGCGGCGGTCAAGGCGCAGCAGTGGATTCGCGAGTTCGGATCGAGGCAGACGGTGCCAGCCGCCGTCCTTGCCGGGGCCTTCAAGATCCACAACTTGTTGGATGCTCAGGCTAGGGGCCTGACCCTGTTCTGGTCCCACAGACTCAAGCCGATGACGGTCTTCGTCGAGAACACTCGGGAGGGTGACTGATCTGCTGGTCAGAACCGCGCTCGGCGCGGTGTCTAAGAACTCCAGCCAGTGAACGGTTCTCACTGGTCTGGGTCGCCCCTGCCATGACCGACCCCATGCCCCTGGACGAGCTGTCGAGGGCCTTGACCCGGTCCGCCGCCCCATCGACCGATGCCGCCACCTTCTAACCTCATTCTCCGCAAGGGTACCGGCGGATTGTGAGGGTCGGAGACCGGGGCACAAGTCGATGAGAACTTTCTGACGCCGGACCCACGCCCGCGCGCGATGGAGTCGAATCCACCAAACAGCTGTTGGGCGTGGGCGCACAACTCCACTCGAGCGTACAGAGTCGTCGTATTGCGCCCCAAGACTCAGCGTGGAAGTCGGCGGGTGCCAGAATCAGCAGCGCTAAGCAGCGATCCTCGGCGGCGGAGCTTGCTCGGGCCGCGACCCCAGGGATCAACCGTGGGGAGTTCGATCTCCTTGCCGGCTCATCCCAACGGAGTGCAAGCCGTACTGTAACCAGCCAGCGGAAGGAGTCAAGGCTTGGCTCTACCGGGAGCTAGAACGGTGCATCGAGAGAGGGCTGAACCGGGGTGCAGATGAACCAGCAAGGATTGATTACCGTCGAGAGTCACTTCTCGGTGGCGGAGACGATCGAGCGGCTTGCCGACGCAGCCTCGGCTACAGGATTGCTGATCTTCGCTCGTATCGATCACGCCCAGGGCGCCTGGGATGCCGGCATGGCACTTCGCCCTACCGTCCTGCTGATATTCGGCAATCCGAAAGGGGGCACTCCGCTCATGCAGGACCGACAGACTGCTGGTATCGATCTCCCGATGAAGGCCTTGGCGTGGGAGGACGAGACCGGTCGCGTCTGGCTCACCTACAACGACCCAGCGTGGATCGCTGATCGCCATGCCCTGAGTCCGAAGAGAGCAGCAAGCGTCGCGGCCATCGACACCGGACTGGCGAATCTGGTGACGGCGGCAACCGCCTGACTCGACTCAACGGGTCCCGGTGGCGTCGATAGGCAGCAGGGCGAGCGCGTGGCTCGACCGTCCCAGCACGAGCCGAGGAGCAACCAACAGGGTCCGCGGGTCGATCGCCAGCAGATGCCCCGGGGCAACCGGCCGCTAGCCTGCTCGCGCTCGCCTCACAGCGCCGTGCTCAAACCGACTTCCGACCCACTCTCCCGTTGGCAGCACGCTTGGGATAGGATCTGGTTGGTGAAAAACAACTGCAACGGAGGGGATTGACGTGCCACAGTTCATGGATTACCACCCGAACCTAAAGCTGCCTCAGGAGGCGATCGCCGACATCGCGAGGGGAGCTCGTGCCAAAGAGGCCGACCAATTTGGCGTCCAGCAGCTCGATCTCTACCACAATCCCGACGGACACGTGTACTGCCTCTTGGAGGCGCCCAATGCCCAAGCGGTGCGCGATCACCATGCGGCGCTGGGGGTTCCCTGCGGCGATATTCATGAGGTTTCTAGGATCAGCTGACGTCGATCTGGCACGGGTGTGTCAACGGCGTCGCGAGCTGGTAGGGGGTTAGACCGCGGCAGGCAGCTACGTCGCTGCCGAGCGTCTGGCCGCCGACGTGGCCAGCATTCGCGCGCTCTTGAAGAGAGCTAGCGGCTGAGAACCATCGCCCCTGGCGCTCACAGTCATTGAGGAGTGTCCATACCGGTCTGGCCGATGACATAGTCGCCATCGCCGCATCAGACTCCTGAGCCCCGCCCTGCTCGGAGTGCCAAGGCCAAGGTTGGATCAGACCTCTACCAACAGCATGGGCGTCGCGCCCTCAGGCTAGGGGGGAAGAGGAGACGTCTTGGTAGCGGGCGACCGAGAAACCGAGAACGATCGGGATGTCCAAGGCAAAGATCGTCAGGGCGATGGTCATCAGGGTCAGCAATGCTCCTCTGGTCTGGTCGACGAGGAGGACGAACTCGATCATCCCCGCGATCACCAAGTAGGCCACCAGTGCCCAGCCGCTTACTTGGAAGAAGCGATCCCAAGCGAAGTTCCGGAGCCGCAACAGCATCGAGCCCGCCAGGAGCAACAAGACGGCTCCTACGCTGATCAGCACGCTCGGTAATACCACCGGCGGCTGGTGAGGTATGTAGGCCGCCAGGTAGATGCCGCCGGCGATGACGCAGGCCATCGAGGCCACCGCCGTCTGGGTGACTGGGGGCAGCGCTGGGCTGGACTCGCTCACCACGTCGCGATCCTAGTCATGATCACCAGAGTTGCAATCTGCATGAGCCCGGTGATGCCGGCGGTGTAGACGAAGCGGCGCATGAGCTTGCCGATCAGCTGTCCATTGGGGCGGGGCTTCTTGAGCTCAAAGAGGACGGACAGGTTGGCCGGCTCGAGCAGACCGAGGGCGATCACGGCCATGATCCCAACCACGATGAAGGAAGCCACTAACCACCAGTGGTTGGGATAGGGAACGGCGAGGTCGCCCAGGTTGCGGGACAGCTGCAGTCCGGAAGCCAGGGTGACGATCACCAGGGTGGGCATGATCAACACCATCTTGGGCATGAAGCGGCCCGAGAATTCCACTCTGGCCGGGACTGACATTCGCCCGATGATGGGACCCACCACCAAGCCCACGAAGAGGTCGATTCCGGTCCACAGGCCGCCCCCGGCGACGTGGAGGAAGTCGAGGGCCCAGAGCCAGTTGCCAGCAATGGCGGCGACCAGAAAGGCGAGCACCGCAGCCACGATGGGCAGACCCCGCAAGGGAATGATGCTCAGTTGGGCGGGGCTGGCACTGC
>JBAQYY010000029.1:0-9901 GCA_049790415.1 Candidatus Dormiibacterota bacterium
AGGCCGCGACCGTGATCGCGGCTCGCTCAGAGGGCTTCAGCTGGGCAGAGATCGCCGACCGCTTGGGCATGTCCCGGCAATCAGTCTGGGAGCGCTACGGCAATGAGGAGGGCGAGGTCCCCCCGCCGGCCCGGGGACGCCGACCCCGCACCAAAGTTGGGCCGGGGTTCTCCAACTGTGCCGCCTACAAAGCGGTGAGCTCAAGACCGGAGGCATTGCCCTCCCCTCGGTAGGCTGGACCGCGGCTGGGGTGCAATCGGACGCTAGTGCTTGAGCTTCGCTCCCACCGCTGGTGAGATCGGCCCCACCAGGTTGCGCATGGCCCTGACCCAGCGGTTGGAGGGATGCTTCCAGGCCAGCGGCTCTCCACCGCTGAGGGAGCGCACCCCGTCGATGCCACCGTGGGGAAGGGCCAGCACCGGTTGCTCGAGGACCCGCTTGGCCCGCTCGGCGTCTACCTGGTGGTAGGGCAGCACGCAGTTGAGAACGACCGAGATCCGCTCTCTGGGGATCTGCAGCTGGTCACAGATGCGCAGCCATCCCCGCAGACCCACCACCCCCGGGTTGTCCGGGGTGCCCACCAGGATCATGTGGTCGCAGGACTCCAGGAGGTCGATTCCTCCGTTGTCCAGCCGTCCCCCCTGGTCGACCACTACCAGGTCGGCCAAGCCGGTCAGGCGAAAGATAAGAGCCCCCACCGCCGCCGGGGCCACTGAGTCGGAGAGCTCCGGGCGGCCCGGGGCGGGAAGCACCGACACCCCGCTGGGGTGGCGGGTGAGACGGTCGAGGAGATCCTCATCGCCCGGCAGACCGGCGAGTTCGACCCAGGTAGGGGTCTGGGGCGGCAGGTCGAAGGCCATCAGGGCACTGCCGAAGCGGGGCACGTTGTCGACGAAGGCCACCCGCATCGTTTCCGCTGCGATCACCGCCAGATTGGTGGCCAGGGCGGTGCGGCCGACGCCTCCGCGGGGTCCACAGACCACCCACAACTCACCTGCTCCCTTGCGGCTCTTCTGCGCCGGGGTGGCGTCGGCGGTTGCCACCACCGGCGCGGGCGCGCTCTCCAGCATGGTGCGCAGGGTCTCCGCCACCGTCTGAGTCGAGCTGCTCCGGGGCAGCACCGTTGTCGCCCCCGCCTCAGTGGCAGCCACCACCAGCGGTGCCTCGGGGTCGGCCACCACCAGAAGTACCGGCATGGCGGGCCGGGAGGTCCGGCCCCTGATCTGCTGGATCAGGGGAATCAGGTCGGGATCATCCTCGGTGACCTCAATCAGGGCAGCTTCGGCATCCGACTGCTCGAGCCCGCCTGCGGCGGCGGTGGTGGTCTCGAAAGCCAGCATTTTCAGTCCGCGCTTGTCGAGGGCCTTGGAGATGGTCTCGGACCGTGACGCCTGTCGGGACACGACGAGAACCAGCTTCGATTGATCCGCCACGTGGGCAAGTTTAGGACTTGCGGCTGGCCGGCACCGCCTGCACCTCAGTCGGCCTTGGCCCGTCCTCGGGAGAGGCGTCGCTTGGGCGCCGCCTCGGCGACCACCGGAGCTTCCTCCTCGCTGGCCACCCGCGGGGCCTCCTCGGCGTTGACGCTCTTGCCGGTGGTGTCGCGGCGCTCCCGGATCTTGGCCCGCTTGCCGACCTTGTCGCGCAGGTAGTAGAGCTTGGCCCGCCGGACTCGGCCATGACGGATCACCTCGATCTGGGCCAGCCGCGGGGAGTGGACCGGGAAGGTCCGCTCGACGCCGACCCCGTGGGCGGTGCGGCGAACTGTCACCGAGCGCTGCGCCCCACCCTTCTGCAGGGCGATGACCAGACCCTCAAACACCTGGATGCGCTCCCGGGTGCCCTCCACGACCTTGACGTGGACCCGGACCGTGTCCCCCGGGCTGAGCTCGGGGACATCGTCCCGGAGCTGCTCCTCTTCGAGCAGGTCGATGATGTTCACTGCGCACCTCCCAGGGGGACGCCGGCGAGAGCCGCGCCCTGACCCTTTTCTTCCTTGCTCGTGGACGGCTCGACCATCCCTTGGTCTCCGAGGAGGTCGGGCCGGAGTCGGGCGGCCCGATCCCGGGCTGCCTGCTTCCGCCAGCTGGCGATTTTCGCGTGGTCGCCGCTGCGGAGCACCTCGGGCACCTCCATACCTTCAAAAACTGCTGGCCGAGTGTAGTGGGGGTACTCGGGCAAGCCCTCGCTGAAGCTTTCGTCTAGGGCCGACTCGGGGTCGCCCAGGGTGCCAGGCAGCCGACGCGCCACCGCTTCGATGAGCATCATGGCGGGCAGCTCGCCCCCGCTGACGACGAAGTCGCCCAGGGAGATCTCGTCCAAGTCGAGCCCTGACCTGACCCGCTCGTCCACCCCCTCATAGCGCCCGCAGACCAGGAGCAGCCGTGGCTCCCGAGCCAGCTCCTCGACCAACTCGGCGCTCAGGCGACGGCCATGGGCCGAAAGCAGAATCCCCCGCGGCGCCGCTTTGCCCAGTCCCTCGGTCAGGCTCCGCACCGCCTGAAAGAGAGGCTCGGGCCGGAGCACCATGCCCGGACCCCCGCCATAGGGGATGTCGTCCACCTGGCGATGGACCCCGATTCCCCACCGGCGCAGGTCGTGGGCCTCAATCTCGATCAGACCCTGTTCCAAGGCGCGTCCCACCACCCCGGCCGCCAGGGGGCCGGGAAAGACGTCGGGGAAGAGGGTGATCACATCAAAGCGCATCAATCCAGGCCTCCAGGTAGGGCTCGGCAACGGTGATCCGCTGCCGCTCCAGGTCGATGCCCAGGACCGCCTCCCTGACCGCCGGCACGCGCAGCTCCGAGGCCGGCGTGCGGACCACGTAGACGTCGTGGGCGGGGTAGGCCTCGACATCGACCAACTCGCCTCGACTGCGGCCCTCCGGGTCCTCGACCACCAGCCCCACCAGCTGGAAGTGGAAGAACTCCCCGGGCGGCAGCGGCCGGAGCTGAGCGGCCACGACCTCCAGATAAGTTCCCGACAGAAGAGCGGCGGATTCTCGATCGGTTACCCCGCGGAAGCGACAAATCAGGTGGGATCCATCTCCTCGGACCGACTCCAACTCAACCTCGCCACTTGCCGAGTGCAGGAGCATTCCCGGCAGCAGCCGACCCCGCTCGCCGCCGAGAAGCTCGACGCTCAGCTCTCCGCTGACGCCGTGGGGCCCCAGCACCCGGGCCACTCGTACCCACTCCGGAGGCTGGCTCAATCGCTGACCTCGATGTAGACGCGATCTCGGGGCCGCAAAGATGCCGAGCGGACCACCATCCGGACCGCTTCGATGTGCCGGCCGCCCCTACCGATGAGCTTGCCCAGGTCCTCGGGAGCCGTCTTGATCCGGACCGTGACCCGGTGGCTGTCTTGCTCCACGCCGACCTCAACCGCCTCGGGCCGGCTGACTATCTGCTGCACCATGTAGCGCACCAATTCGCCGTACTCGGGCATTACCTCAGCCCTCGCCGTCGCCAGCCTCGGGCTCGACGGGCTCAGCCTCCGCATCTGCCGCTGCCGGCTCGGAATCGTCCTCTCCCCCGCTTGCTGGGGCGGCGTCGGCGACCGCCTGCTCAGGAACGGCTTCGGTCGCCTCCTCAGAGGTGGGCTCAGCCACACCCGAGTCTTCGGCACCGGCCTCGACCTCCGCGGGAGCAGCGGCTTCGGCTGGACTCTCTTCGCTGGCCTCGGCGGTAACTTCAGCTGTCTCGTCCGCCCCCGCAGCTTCCGACTCGACTGGCGCTGGCGCTACCTGAGCGGCCGGCGCGGTGCCCGCCTTGGCAGCCCGCCTGGGTCCCACCTTGGTCCGCACCGGATGGGCCGTCGCCGGCAGCGAACCCTGGCGCTCGAGCAGCTCGCGAACGGCATCCGAGGGCCGCGCCCCGGTCGCCATCCAATGCTTGATGCGCTCGTCATCCACCTGAAAAACCTTGGGGTTCTTGAGGGGATCGTAGATGCCAACCGACTCGATGAAGCGACCATCCCGGGGCGAGCGCGCATCCGCCACCACGACCCGGTAGAAGGGCCGTTTCTTGGCGCCCATGCGCTTGAGTCGAATCTTAACTGCCACTAAAAATCCCCTTGTTTCATGGATGAATTGTGCATCACTATGGTTCTCCTCCGGCGCCTCAGCGCGGCTTCGCGACCGCCCCTCCGGGCGCTCCCTTCAAAAGATCTGTGGCCAGACGACGCTTCCCACCCAGCCCTGAGTAGCCCCGCATCATCGCCTGCATCTGCTCGAAGCTCTTGATCAGCCGCGACACCTCAACCGGGCTGGTGCCGCTGCCGGACGCGATCCGACGACGCCGGGAAGCGTCAATCACCGCCGGGCGACTGCGCTCCCGCGGTGTCATCGAGAGCACGATCGCCTCGACCCTGTTCAACTGAGCCTCGTCGGGCAGGTTGCCCCCCTGCTGACGCATCAGGTCGCGGCCGCCGGGCATCATCCCCAGGATCGACTCCAAGGGTCCCATCTTGCGGAGCTGGCGCATCTGCACCACGAAGTCGTCGAGGGTCAGCCGGCCGTCCCTGATCCGCTCCTCGACCTCCTTGGCGTCCTCCTGGGTCATCTCCTGGCTGGCCCGCTCGACCAGAGTCAGGACATCGCCCATGCCCAGGATCCGACGAGCCATCCGCTCCGGGTGGAACGGCTCCAGATCGCGCGCTCGCTCCCCCACCCCGCAGTACCAGACCTGAAGCCCGATGGCTCCCCGCATCGAGAGGGCAGCGCCGCCACGGGCGTCGCCGTCGAGCTTGGTCAGGACCACCCCGTTCACCCCCACCGCCTCCTTGAAGGCGCCCGCGACCCGGACCGCCTCCTGGCCGGTCATGGCGTCCACCACCAACAGGCTGTGGTGGATGGTGGTTGCCTTGCGAATCGCGTGTAGCTCCTCCAGGAGCGGCTGATCGAGGTCGAGCCGGCCAGCCGTGTCCACGATGATCACGTCGGCCCCTCGCCGCCTGGCTTCGGCGACCGCCTGGCTCACGCCCTTGGCCAGTCCGTGGTCCAGACTGGCGACCAGCACTTCCATCTGCTGCTCCCCGGCCAGGGCCTGGAGCTGGTCGGTTGCCGCAGCTCGCTGCAGGTCGGCGGCCACCAGCATCGGTCGATGGCCCTCCTGGCGGACCAATAGGGCCAGCTTGACGGCGGTCGTGGTCTTGCCCGACCCCTGCAGGCCCGTCAGCAGCACCGTGGTGGGAGGCTCGGGCCGATAGGTGATCCCTTTGTTCTCGCCCCCCAGCAGGCTCACCAGCTCCTCAAAGACGATCTTGATCACCTGCTGACCAGGTGTCAGGCTCTCGAGCACCTCCTTGCCCACCGCCCGGTCCCTCACCCGATCCACAAACTCCCGGGCGACCTTGTAGTTGACGTCGGCCTCGAGCAGCGCCAGGCGGACTTCGCGCAGGCCTACCTCGACATCTTCAGGGGTGAGCTTCCCCTTATCCGTGAAGCGCTTGAAAGCGACCCCCAGCTTGTCCGTCAGGGCGTCGAACATCTAACCTTCCGCCCCTACCGGAGCCCGACTCTGCAGCTGCACCTCGAGCCGGCTCACCCGGGCCCGGAGCCGGGTCAGCTCGCGGTCGGCTGCCTCCAACCGGCGGCAGAAGCCCAGCTGCTCCTCCATCGCCTCCATCCTTTCCATCCCCCGCCGCACCAGGTCATGGGCGGCGGCCCGGGAGGTCCCCAGAGCCCGGGCCAGCTCGCTGAGAGACCAGTCCTCCTCGAGGTGCAGCCGGAGAGCCTCCCGCTGGCGCTCAGTCAGGACCGCTCGGTACACATCGAGGAGCCGGACCCGGGCCAGGCGTTCGAGCGCGTTTGGTGTCAAGGTCAAAGCCTTGACACCCTACTCCTTTGACGAACCGAATTCAAATTGGAGCATAGGTCAGGCGCTTCCGGTCAGCGGGCGAGGCTCAGAAGTGCGGCGCGCTCCGGTCAGCGGGCACCCATGGCTCGGCGGAACGCAGCCCAACCAGCACCGACCATGGCCACACCTGCCAGAATCGCCGCCAGGGCCAGGCTATACCCCATCGGGCCTGCTACGCCAGCCGCGCCCGTGACCGGGATGACTATCGGCTCCTGGTAGCTGATCACTACCGATGGATCACTGGCCGAATTTGTCATGGAGACCCCGGTGGCGGCGGCCTCGACGAAGCTCGATCCTCCGCCGCCGCTGCTGCTATCGCAGAACTCGTCACCGCCGCCACCGCCGCCGAAGTAGCCACCTCCACCGCCGCCAGCGGCATAGCACCCTGCTTGGCTTACTCCCTGGCCGCCGGAGCCTGCGCTGCCGTTACCGCCGGTCGTACCGGCTGTGCCACCACCCATTCCTCCTGGGGAACCTGACGAGCAGCCGCCGCCGACGCCGACTGGTGCCGCTGGCCTCGCTGGCGAGGATCATTGGCCGAGCCCAGAGCCGGGCAACTGCCGTCGCTGATCGAACAGGTGCGCACGTCGCTGGCTCCGCCGCCGCCACCACCACCGCCGGGGCCCCCGCTCCCACCCTGACCTCCACCGTTGAATGAAGAGGATCCTCCCGTCCCGCCGCTAGCCGGGGCCCCCGGGCCACCGACCTCGACATAGAGCGTGGTTGGCCCGGTCACGTTGGTGAGCGTGGCGCTCACCTCCGCGCCCTGCCCCCCAAGGTTGCCGGAGCTGCCACCAGCGCCCCCGATCGCAGTCACAGTGATCTGGGTCACCCCGTTGGGAATCGAGATGCACTGCTCACCACCGGGGCTCGAGTACCCGAAGGTCGTGGTCACGGTTGTGCCGGTGGTCGTCGCGCTTCCGGCCGGGCAAATCGTGGCCTGGACCGAAGTGACGCCGACGACGCCCAAGAGGCTCAGTGCCGTCCCGGCGAGGCCGACCACTGCCAGCCGCGCTATCGTCTTCACGACCCGGCGTCCCAGCCTCAAGCCTTCTCCCCCCGAATGTCTGGCCATGCCCGCCGTACCTGCGGCTCGTACCCCCTCTTGTCGGAGGCGGCAGCCACGGCAAATCTATCAGAGCGGTAGCCGCCTCAGCCGACTTCGCCCAGGGATACTAGGGCATTCGCTGGCGCCCCGGTCCATCACGGGGGGCACTGAATATATCTGCGGTATCAGGGCCCCTTACTCTTCCTCCAAGATGGCCCCTAGATAGGCGGTGGGGTCGAAGTCAGCGAGATCGTCGAGGTCTTCGCCCACGCCCACCAGCTTGACGGGCACCCCTAGCTCCCCCTCTACCTGGAAGACGTAGCCGCCCCGAGCACTGCCGTCCAGCTTGGTGAGGATCAGTCCGGTGGGCTGGACCGCCTCCCCGAAGGCCCGCGCCTGGGGTAAGGCGTTGGCCCCCACATAGGCGTCCAGGACCAAGAGCGTCTCCACCGGTTGGCCCGCCTGCTGAGCGCTGATAACGCGCCGGATCTTGCCCAGCTCCTGCATCAGGTTGTACTTGGTGTGCAGACGTCCTGCCGTGTCCACCAGGACTACCTCCCGGCCCCGCGCTTTGGCCGCGGCCAGGGCATCGAAGACGACAGCCGCGGGATCGGACCCGATTTGATGGGCCACGACCTCAGTACCGCTGCGCGCCGCCAGCAGCCGGAGCTGGTCGATGGCGGCCGCCCTAAAGGTGTCGGCGGCGGCGATCAACGGTGTCAGACCCTGGGCTTTGAGCCGGGCAGCCAGTTTGGCCACCGTGGTGGTCTTGCCGGCACCGTTGACACCGGCCACCAGCCAGACCGCCGGATCTCCGCTCAAAGAGAGGTCACGCTGGGCGGCCCCCAACCGGGCTTCCATCTCCTGGCGCAGTTCCGCCAGCAGCGCGCTGGCGTCGCGCAGCCGCTGCTGGGAAGCTCGCTGGCGAAGCCCTTCAACCAGCTCCTCGGCGATGGCCACCCCGCAGTCCCCGGCGAGGAGCATCTCGAAGATCTCCTCGTAGATCTCGTCGCCGAGGCCCCGGCCAATGGTCAGCCGGCTGCGCAGTTGCTGGCCCAGGCCACTGCCGACTCTGTCCAGTCGACCGGGGACGCGCTTCCACCAGCGGCGCCGCGATGCCTCGATCTCAGGCACTGGTCGCGGCCACTTCCACCCTGGCTTCGTCCTCGGCTTCGACCGCCTGGCCGTCGGCGCTGAGACGGACCGAGAGGATGCGGCTGGAGCCGGACCCGTCCTGGGTTACCCCGTAGAGCATGGCGGCCCGGGACATGGTGGTCAGGCTGTGGGTCACCACCAGGAACTGGCTGCGCTCGGCCCGTCTTTGCAAGATATCGGCGAAGTGGGTGATGTTGGCCTCATCGAGGGCAGCATCCACTTCGTCGAAGACGTAGAAAGGACTGGGCGCGACCTGTTGCAGGGCCAGGACCAAGGCCAGAGCGGTCAGCGCCCGTTCGCCCCCCGAGAGCAGCGCCATGGCGATTACCCGCTTGCCCTGGGGCTGGACCTGCATCTCCACCCCGCCCGGGTCGCCGTCCTCTCCCGGAGTTGCCAGCAGAGTGGCCCGGCCGCCTCCGAAGAGCTCTTTCCAGACCGACTCGAATTCCCTGGTCACCTCGGTCAGGGTCTGCCGGAAACGCGTTCCGCTGATCGTCTGCAAGCGGCCGAAGACCGCCTCCAGGTCGGTCTTCGCCTGGAGGCAGTCGTCGTGAGCGGAGCGGAGCCCCTCGGTGCGGGCCAGGATCTCGGTCAGGTGGCGCGGCGCCAGCTCGTTGATGGGACCAAGCACGGTCAGACGCCGCTCCGTCCGGGAGATCTCGGCCGCGGCCCGGGCAGGGTCTTCGGGCGGAGACGCGCCCTCGGTCTCGGCGCCGGGATCAGCTCCGACCGCGGCCTCGGCCTGCAGCCGCTCCACCTGGTGGGCCTGGACGGCGAGGTCGCGCCGGAGGACCTCCATCTGCTCCGCCGCAGAGCGCACTCCAGCCTCCAGCTCGGCCCGGTTGCGCTCCAGCTCGCCCAGTCCGACCAGGGGGTCGGGTGCGTTGAGCGATTCTTGGGCTCGCTGGGCTGCGGAGAGCTCCAGCTGCTGCTTGGCTTGGACCGCCTGGCGGCGGGCTAGCTGGAGCTGCTGGAGAGCCTCGAGGGCACTGCTCTCGGCAGCCCGGATACGCTCGTGGGCGGTCTGGTTGCGAGCCTGCAACTGCTCGCGGCGCTGCTTCAGCTCGCCGGTCCGGAGCTCCCAGGCCTTGGCTTCGGCCTCAGCCCCGGCGACGGCCAAGCGCGCCTCCTCCAGGCGCCGACCGGCCTCCAAGACGAGCTCCTCGGCAGCGGCGACAGCGGTTCGATGAGCCTCCATCTCGGCCGCGCTCCGCATTCGCGACTGCTCAGCGCTGGTCAGCTCAGCCTCGAGCGCGGCCAGAGCGGCCCGGTCGCCGGACCCCTGCTGCTGGCGCTGGGAGAGATCTCGGTCCAAGGAGGCGAGGCGCCCCTGAGAACGCTCCGATTCTCCGACCAGCCGGTCTGCCTCGTTCTGCCGCGCTGCCGCCTGGGCCTGGGCGGCGGTCACCTGCTGGCGGATCTGATCTACCAGTTCGCGCTGCTGGAGGTGGGCCTCTCGGGCCCGCTCCAAAGCCTCGCTCGCCCGAGACAGCTCGGTCCGCTGCCGCTGCACGGTCCGCTCCGCGTCTCGCACCTGCTCAACCAGGCGCAGCTCACCCTCGACGTGGGCGGCCGTGATCTCGAGTCCGGTTCCCAGCACGGTGCCGTCGGAAAGCACCGAGCGACCGTCGGGAAAGCGGGCCAGCCAGCGGGCCGCAGCTTCGCGGTCGCGGGCCAGGCAGACCAGGCGGGTCAACCGGGCCGCCACCGAGAGAACGGCTGGATCTCCGACCAGAGTGGTGGCCAAAGGACGGCAGCCGTCAGGCGGATTCGCCACCGCAGGCTCCTCGGCCAGCGGCCAGCAAACCAGCTCGGCGACGTCACCGGCCATGCCCAGGGC
>JBAQYY010000030.1:0-8576 GCA_049790415.1 Candidatus Dormiibacterota bacterium
CCTCCGGCGCCCGAGCCGGCTTCGAGCGGTGAGGATGAGCTGGCCGCCGCCCGCCGCCAGCGATCCCGACGTCGCCAGTTGCTCCGCAAGCTGGCTGCCCGCAAGCTCGACGATCGCCAGATCGAGATCGACGTGGAGGAGTCCTACTCGGCGCCGGTCGAGGTCTTCTCCGGCAGCGGCTACGAGGAGATCGGGTGGTCGCTGTCCGACTTCTTCAGCCAGCTCGCCCCACCCCGCAAGCGCAGCAAGCGGATGACCGTCGCCGACGCCCGTCACGTCCTCACCCAGGAGGAGACGGAACGGCTGGTCGACGTTGACCGTGTCTATGACGACTCGATCCGCCTGGTCGAGGAGAACGGCATCGTCTTCATCGACGAGGTGGACAAGATCGCCGGCCCCTACGTCGAGGCCCACGGACCGGACGTCAGCGGGGCGGGCGTGCAGCGCGACCTGCTGCCCATCATCGAGGGCTCCACCGTGAGCACCCGGTACGGCCAGGTACACACCGACCACGTGCTCTTCGTGGCCGCCGGAGCCTTCACCTCGGCGAGACCCTCCGACCTGATCCCCGAGTTCCAGGGCCGCTTCCCCATCCGGGTCGAGCTGCAGCCCCTGGAGGAGGCCGATCTCTGCCGGATCCTGGTCGAGCCCAGCAACGCCCTGACCAAGCAGTACTCAGAGCTACTGGGCACCGAGGAGGTGGAGTTGGAGTTCACCGACGAAGGTGTCGAGGAGCTGGCCCACCACGCCTTTCTGGTCAACGAACGGGACGAGAACATCGGCGCCCGCCGGCTCTTCACCGTGATGGAGCGGGTTCTCCAGGATGTCTCCTTCGCCGCCGAGGACTACCAGGGCCAGAAGGTCACCGTCGACCGCGAGTTCGTCAGAGCCAAGCTGGGCGACCTGGTCCGCGACCAGGATCTCCGCCGCTACGTCCTCTGAGGCATCCCCGGCGGGGTCAGCCAGCTAGCTCGGCGGTGACCAGATATAGGGGGTGGTAGTGGCAACGGTGAGGAAGCCGAGCCGCTCCAGAATGGGTCTGCTCGCCTCGGTGGCATCGACCTGGAGGTAGCGCCGGCCGCGTTTGGCGGCGAGGCGGCCGCGGTAGGCGACGGTCGCCCGGTAGATGCCCTGATGACGCCAGTCCGGGTGCGTCGAACCGGCCCAGAGGGTGGCGAACTGGTTTCCCGGGACTAGGTTGACGCGAGCGGTGGAGACTACTTGCCCGTCCGTCTCCGCTACCAGCAAGACGACATCGCCGGGGTTGGCCGCGGCAGCTTTGAAGAAGGCCTCGCTGAGAAAGCTCCGGTCGTCGCTGTCGACCAAGGTGAGCAACTCGGCCATGCGGTCGGTGTCGTTTCGAGAGTGCACTTCCCGGAGGGTGACGCCGGGCGGCGCTTGGGCGGTCAGGTCGATGTCCCCGACCCGGCCGATGACCAGGCTTTCTCTCTCCTCGGGGAGGAATCCAGCCTGGACCAGACGGCCAACCAGATCGGCGGTCTGGTCGTGGGAGTAGGTCTTCCATTCGAAGGCCTCCCGGCGCCCGGCGAAGAAGCCGACCTGGCGCTCGATCAGGGCGTCCAGCTGGGCCCCGTCGAGGCCGCTCAGGTCGCTGGTCATGACGAAGCCGCGCGGGGACCAGCCCCAGGAGCGACAGATGGGGCCGTCCATCTCCTCGTCTCCGCCCTCGGGCATCTTCATCGCCAGCGGCCCCCGCATCTGGGCGTCGAACGCGCTCCGGAACTCGGCTTGGTCCTCGGCACGCTTGCTCTCGGAGGTGGGCATAGAGGGTGGAGTCTAGGCAGCCCGGGACGGGGCGGCCCGGTTGAGGCGGTTGGAGCCTGGGGCCGGGTGGGATACCATGACGGCGGCGATCAAATACACATGCCCGGCGGACGCCTCCCGGAGTCCCCTTCGAGGGCCGGCAGGCGATTGATGCCAGGCAGAGGCGGTAACTGAATAGGAGGGCGAGCATGCCTGTAGCCACGCTCACCGAGCTGCTCCAAAACGGTGTCCATTTCGGCCACCAAACCAGCCGGTGGAACCCGAAGATGCGGCACTACATCTTCGCCAGCAAGGGCGGCATCCACATCATCGACGTGTCCCAGACCGTCGACTTGCTGGACCAAGCCTGCCAGTTCGCGCACGACACGGTGGCCCAGGGCGGTCAGATCCTCTTCGTGGGGACCAAGAAACAGGCCCAGGAGACTCTTCAAGAGCAGTGCGCGCGGAGTCACCAGCCCTTTGTGGTCAACCGCTGGATTGGCGGCATGCTCACCAACTTCGAGGTGGTCAAGCGCCAGCTCAAGCGGATGGCCGAACTGGTCGATCTGCGCGACTCCGGGGCCTTGGCCGCGATGAGCAAGAAGGAGCAGCGTCGTCGCGGGGACGAGCTGGAGCGTCTCGAGCGCAACTTCGGGGGCATCGTCAACATGAAGCGGCTGCCGGCGGCGGTCTTCGTCGTCGATCCCCACAAAGAGCGCCTGGCGGTGACCGAGGCCCGCAAGTTGGAGATCCCGATCATCGCCATCACCGACACCAACTGCGACCCGGAAGAGATCAGCCAAGTCATCCCCGGCAACGACGATGCCATCCGCAGCGTCCGGCTGATCGTCAGTCGGCTCGTCGACGCGGTCATGACCGGCCTCGAGGAGCATCAGAAGATCGAGCAAGCTCAGGCCCAGAAGGCGGAGGCGGAGCGCCAGGTTCAGGCCGAAGAGGCCCGGGTCGCCGCCGCCAAGGCGGAGGTCGAGGCGGAGGCGGAAGCAGCCAGAGTGGCGGCCGCCGAGGCAGAGGCGGGGACCGAGGTGGGGACTGACGAAGTGGCGGCCGCCGAGGAGCTGGCCCCGCCAGCGACTGAGGTAGCCGGGTGAGTCAGCCCGTCACAGCCGAGATGGTGCGCCAGCTTCGCGAGCAGACCGGGGCCGGGATCATGGACTGCAAGGCTGCCCTGACCGAGGCCGCAGGTGACTTCGAGCGAGCTCGGGACATCCTCCGGGCCAAGGGGCTGGCCTCGGCCCAGAAACGATCGGGCCGGCAGACCCGAGAGGGCCTAGTGGACTCTTACATCCATCCCGGCGGTGGTATCGGCGTCTTGGTGGAGGTCAACTGCGAGACCGACTTCGTGGCCCGCACCGACACCTTCAAGGCGCTCGTCCACGACGTCGCGCTCCAGGTGGCCGGGCGGTCACCGCGGTGGGTTCGCCGTGAGGACATCCCCGCCGATGAGCTGGAGCGGGAGCGCGCCGTCTACCGCGAGCAGGCGGAGCGGGAGGGCAAGTCGGCGGAGCGCTTGGAGCAGATCGTCGACGGTCGGCTGCGCAAGTTCTACGAAGAGACCTGCCTCTACGACCAGGCCTGGCTTCGCGATGAGGGCTCCAAGGGGCGCTCGGTGACCCAGGTGATCCATGAGGTCATCTCCGCCACCGGCGAGAACATCAGCGTCTCCCGCTTCGCTCGATTCGAGCTCGGGAAGGGTTTGGCCGATGAGAGTCAACCAGATGACGCTTGAGCCGCTGGAGCTGACTGGTACAGCCGTGAGCCCCGAGCCAAGCCTGCAGCCGCACTACCGCCGGGTGGTGATCAAGATCAGCGGCGAGGCCTTGGTCGGCGATGGTGAGTTCGGCATCGACCCCGACGTGCTCGATGTCGTCGCCCGGGAGCTCCAAGGAGCCCATGCCCTGGGAACTGAGATCGCGGTGATGGTGGGCGGCGGCAACATCTTCCGGGGTCTGGCCGGCGCCCAACGGGGTATGAACCGGGTCACCGCCGACCTGATGGGGATGCTGGGCACCGTCATCAACGCGCTGGCCTTGCGGGACGCCCTGGAGGCCCACGGCATGGCCACCCGGGTGATGACCGCGATCGAGATGCACCAGGTTGCCGAGCCCTACATTCGGGGCCGGGCGATCCGCCATCTGGAGAAGGGGCGGGTGGTGGTCTTCTGCGCCGGGTCGGGCAATCCCTTCTTTACCACCGACACCCCGGCGGCACTCCGGGCCGCCGAGATCAGCGCTGACCTCCTCATCAAGGCGACTCGGGTGGACGGCATCTACAGCGCCGATCCCAAGGTGGACCCCAGCGCCACCCGGCTGCCCGCGCTGACCTATCTGGAAGTGCTCAACCTGCGCCTGCAGGTGATGGACAACACGGCGGTGACCCTGTGCATGGACAACCGTCTGCCCCTCTTGGTCCTCGACCTCTTCGCCCCCGGCAACCTGGCCCGGGCGGTCAGCGGTGAGCAAGTCGGCTCCCTGGTCAGCGACCAGAGCCCGTCGCCGTGAGCGATGACCTGCTCCGGGACACCCAGAACCGGATGGCCAAGAGTGTCGAGGCCCTGCAGCGCGAGCTGACCTCAATCCGCACCGGTCGGGCCAGCCCGGCGCTGATCGAACACCTGCAGGTCGAGGTCTACGACAGCCACATGCCGCTCAACCAGGTGGCCAGCATCTCCGCCCCGGAGGCCCACCTGCTCATGGTCCAACCTTGGGACCACAACAACATCGCCGCCATCGAAAAGGTGCTTAGGCGCAGCGAACTGGGGCTCAACCCGGCCAACGATGGCCAGCTCATCCGGCTTCCCGTGCCACCTCTCAATGAGGAGCGGCGCAAGGAGTTTGTGCAAATCGTCAAGCACCGGGCGGAAGAGGCTCGCATCGCGGTCCGCAACATTCGTCGCGACGACATGGAGCAACTGCGCGGGCTGGAGCACGAGAAGGAAATCTCCATGGACGAGGCGCAACGGGCTCAGGCTCAGTTGCAGAAGGTGACCGACGCCTTCATCGAGGAGATTGAGGAGGTGGCGCGGCGAAAGGAAGCCGAGTTACTCGAGGTCTGAGCCCCCACCGAGATCGCGCGGGTGGCTAAGCCCGGCCCCGCCCTGCCTCGACACATCGGGATCATCATGGATGGCAATGGGCGCTGGGCCCGGCGCCGTGGCCTCCGCCGCAGCGCCGGGCACCGGGCCGGCATCCAGGCCATCCGCCGGGTGATGGACGCTGCCGACAAGGCCGGAGTGCACTGCCTAACCCTCTACGCCTTCTCCACCGAGAACTGGTCGCGGCCGCGCCAGGAGGTAGCCACCTTGATGCGCCTCTTCGAGCAGACCCTGCAGGCGGAAGTCGATGAACTGCACAGCAACGGAGTGCGGATCAAGGTCATCGGCCGCCGTCAGCAGCTCTCCACCCGCTTGCAGAAGCTGGTCGAGGATGCCGAGCGGCTGACCGCCAAGAACTCCATCGGCGTGCTCAACGTGGCCATCAACTACGGTGGCCGGGCGGAGATCGTTGACGGAGTGCGCCAACTGGCGGCGGCCGGCACCGACTTGAGCCAGCTCGAGGAGGAGCAGCTGGCCGGCGCCCTCTACACCGCCGGGCTGCCCGATCCGGACCTGATCATCCGCACCGCCGGCGAGATGCGCACCAGCAACTTCCTGATCTGGCAGGCGGCCTACGCCGAGCTCTACGTCACCGAGACCTACTGGCCCGACTTCGGCGCCGACGATCTCCGGGCCGCCCTGGCCGACTACTCGGGCCGCAACCGTCGCTTTGGCGGGGTGCTGGAGCAGCGGTGAACCTCGCGGTTCGCACTGCCGTTGGGGTGGCCCTGCTTGGCCTTTTCCTGGCTGCCCTGTGGCTCGGCGATCTCTTCGTGGACGCCTTCGTGGCCCTGGTCGTCAGTCTCGGGCTCTGGGAGTACTGGCAGCTCTGGCGGGGAGCCGGGCTGCGCCTCGATCCCATCCTGCTCTACGGCCTGGCCGCCGTCTGGCTCTTTCGCTACGCCTACCCCAACCTGCCCCAGGCGGGCGTCGTTCTGGTGGTCGCGGTGGTGGCGGGGCTGACCTACTCGCTGCGCTTCGCCCCCCAGGCACAGCCCTTTATGCGCTGGGCATTGACCTTGGCCGGAGCGGCCTGGCTCGGCTTCTGCCCGGGCTTCCTGCTCCTCCTCTACCACGGAGTTGCCAGTCGACCGCGGGCGGTCGAGGTGGTGCTGCTCACGGTGGGGATCTCGGTGATCGGGGACACCATGGCTTATCTGGTCGGGTCGCGTTTCGGTCGTCATCCCTTCTTCGCTCGGATCAGTCCGCGCAAGACCTGGGAGGGAGCGCTGGCCGCGATCATCGCCCCCACGGTGGCGGTGGGCTTACTGCTGCCTCTGGCCTTGCCCAAGGTGGGCCACCCCTGGGCCTTCGGGATTGGATTCCTCGCCGCCCTCGCCGCGGTGGCGGGAGACCTTGTCGAGTCTCAGCTCAAACGTGAGCTGGGGGTCAAGGACTCGGGACGTCTGCTGCCCGGCCATGGGGGAGTGCTCGACCGGATGGACAGCCTGATCTTCGTGGGGGCGGTCGTATACTCGCTCTTGGGGGCGATACACGCGCTCTGACTTCCCCCACCACCGGCCGCCCACTTCGAGCGGGACACGGCTGGAACCACATCGGAGGCTCGATCGATGCCAACGCGGGTAGCCGTGATCGGGGCCACCGGGTCGATCGGCGCGCAGGCGCTCGAGATCATCAGCCGCTTTCCTCAACACTTCGAGTTGGTCGGTGCGGTGGCAGGTGGTCGGGTGACCGCTCTGCGCGAAGCTCTGACTCCTTTCCCTAAGGCCGAGGCGGTCCTGATCGACCCCGATGGGGCAGTTCCCCCGGGAGTTGCGGTTGGGATCGAGGCCTCCTGTCAGCTGGCCGGCTCCAGCGCAGTCGACGTGGTGCTGGTGGGGGGTGGTGGCGCCGGCGCCCTGCTGCCCACCCTGGCCGCCTGCCGGGCCGGCCATCTAGTGGCACTGGCCACCAAGGAGGTTCTGGTGATGGCCGGTGAGCTGGTCACCGAGACGGCCCGCCAGAACGGCGCCCGGATCGTTCCTGTGGACAGTGAGCACAGCGCCATCTGGCAATGTCTGCGCGGTGAGCGCATGGAGAGTGTCCGGCGCTTGATCCTGACCGCCAGCGGGGGGGCGCTGCGCTCACTTCCGTTGGATGAACTGAGCCGGGTCACTCCGCAGCAGGCTCTGGACCATCCCAACTGGCGGATGGGTCCCAAGGTCACCATCGACACCGCCACCATGATCAACAAGGGTCTGGAGGTGATCGAGGCCCACTTCCTCTTCGACGTCCCCTACGCGCAGATCGAGGTCGTGATCCAGCCCCAGAGCGCCATCCACTCGGCGGTCGAGTTCGTCGACGGCACCATGATGGCCCAGTTGGGTGTCGCTGACATGCGGGCTCCCATCGCTCTGGCCCTCAGCGATGGGGTCCGACTTCCCGGAGTGGTTGCGCCGCTTGAGTTGACCGAGCTGGGAAGGATGGACTTCGAGGCGCTCGACCCGGCTCGCTACCCGGCTCTCCAGGTGGTGCGCGATGCCGGTGTTCGGGGAGGAGCCGTTCCGGCGGTGATGAACGCCGCCAACGAGGTGGCGGTGGCCGCCTTTCTCCAGGGCCGGCTGCCCTTCATGGAGATCGCCGCCTTGGTGTCCCGGGTGACAGGTGAGTTTCAGCCGCCGGCAAGACTCGGGCTCGACGAGCTCCTGGAGGCCGATCGCTGGGCCCGCGAGCGGGCGGGGGGACTGCTGGGCCAACCGAGCTCGCCGACGCCGGGCGTGGTGGTCGTCTAGATGGGCGGCTTCGTCCTCACCTGGCAGACCGTGGGGGGCATCATCCTGATGCTCCTGGTGGTGGTCGCGATCCACGAGCTGGGCCACTTCGTGGTTGCCAAGCGGGCCGGGATCATGGTCCAGGAATTCTCGATCGGATTCGGGCCCCGCCTCTTCAGCCGAATGCATGGGGAGACGCGCTACTCCCTGCGCCTGCTACCCCTGGGCGGATATGTCCGGTTGGCGGGGATGACCGGGCTGGAGAAGCCGCCCGACGACGGCGGCGCGCGCGGCTTCATCCATGCCAGCAACGTCCGCAAGGCCCTGACCCTGGCCGCCGGCGGCCTCATGAACATGGTCCTGGCCGGGGCCATCTTCAGCGGCGTCGCCGTGGTCGGCGGTCCATCTCCCCAGATCGAAAAGGGGGGAGCGCTGGCCGGAGCTGGTGTCCAGGGCAACTGGCAGGTGGTCTCCGTCGACGGCCACCCGACCAAGGACCTGAACGGGATTCGCTCGGACATCCAGGCCGATCGCGGCCGTCCGCTGCAGGTGGGGCTGCAACCCTGGACCGGGGGCAGCACCCGCAGGGTGACCGTCCGGCCCCAGTTGCACTGGGTGGGACTGACCAAGACTCCCAAGATCCCCGTCGAGGCGACCATCACCGCCATCAACGGCAAGCCCGCCCCCCAGGCCACCCCGGGGTCGATGGCCAAGGCGGTCTCCGGCAGCGGTCCTCTGCAGGTCGCGTATCTGACCAGTTCGGGCAGGCGAGGCGTTGTTTCGGTCCCCAGGAGCAAGCTCAAGGTGGAGTGGTTGGTCGGCTACATCGCCTCCGAGGGCAACCTCCTGATACCGAGCCTGGGCGGTCCTCCCATGCCCATCTACTCGGCGCTGGGGACCGGCTTCTACACGGTGCCGACTCAGATCGGGTCCACCTTCGTCAACCTCTGGAAGCTGATCAGTCCCCACCATGCCGCCGACCTCCGCCT
>JBAQYY010000031.1:0-2136 GCA_049790415.1 Candidatus Dormiibacterota bacterium
GTACGAGGCCAAGGAAGCGGTCCGCGACTTCGTGCTCTGGAAGAAGGGGGAGGAGGGGGACCTGGCCGCCTGGCCCTCACCCTTCGGGTGGGGGCGTCCCGGCTGGCACCTGGAGTGCTCGGCGATGGCCATCGAACTGCTCGGTGAGACCCTGGACATCCACTGCGGCGGGGTCGACAACAAATTCCCCCACCACGAGAACGAGATCGCCGAGTCTGAGGCGGCGACTGGTCAGCAGTTCGTCCGCCTCTGGTTCCATGTCGAGCACCTCCTCGTGGAGGGCGGCAAGATGGCCAAGTCGCAGGGCAATTTCGTCACCCTGCACGCGCTGATGGAACGAGGACACAGCCCTCTGGCGGTGCGCTACCACCTGCTCGGCAACACCCACTATCGGCAGCGCCTCCACTTCCGCGAAGAGGATCTGGTGGGCGCCTCCGAGTCCCTCGACCGGCTGGCCACCTTCTGGCGGCGCTGCGCCGCTGCCCACGAGGGCGAGCTCAGGACCGCCGGTTCGGGTGACCCCCTGACGGTCGCCGCCCAGCGGGCCAAGGATCGCTTTGAGGCCGCCCTGGATGAGGACCTCAACCTGCCCCTGGGGATCGGCTCACTGCACGACCTGGTCCGAGAGGGCAACCGCCTCCTCGACGAGGGCCGGGCCGGCGGTGATGGCTGTGCCGCCGCCCTCTCCGCCCTCCGGGCCGCCGACAGCCGTCTCAGCGTGATCGAGCGAGCGGCAGTGTCCGAGGATCCTCAGCTCAGCCCCGAGGAGCAGCAGGCCCTGGACCGGCGGGAGGAGGCGCGCCGCAAAGGCAACTTCACCAAGGCCGACCGAATCCGGGACCAGCTGCTGGAATTGGGCATCGTGGTGGAGGACACCAAGGAAGGCACCCGCTGGCATCGGCTCTGATGCCAGAGATCCTCTACGGACGCAACCCGGTCCTGGAAGCCCTGCGCGCGGGCCGGCGCATTCGCCGCCTCCTCTTGGCTACCGGTCTCAGCTCCGACCTGCGCTTGGGCGAGATCCTCGAGCTGGCTGCCCGGGCTGGAGTGAGCGAGGAGCCCACCGCCCGAGGCCGCCTCAATGACGTGGCCCACACCGAACACCACCAGGGAGTCGCGGCCTACTTCGACGGCCGCCAGCTCGCCAGCGCGGAGGCTCTGCGAGACCTGGTCGAGCACCCGGCGACTTCTTGGCCGCCGCTCTTCTTGTGCCTGGACGAGGTCCAGGATCCCCAGAACCTGGGCTCCTTGGCACGCAGCGCGGAGGCGCTAGGGGTCACCGCCTTGATCTTGCCCCGACACCGGACGGCCCCACTCTCGGCTGCGGCCGCCAAGGCCAGTGCCGGTGCCATCGAGCACCTCCAGCTGGTGCGAGTAGTCAACCTGGCGCAAACGCTGCGCCAACTTCGGGATTTGGGCTTGACCGTAGTCGGCCTCGATGCCGCCGGTGAGCAGCGCTGTGATCAGGTCGACCTGAGTGGTCCGGTGGCTCTCGTGGTGGGCGCGGAAGGTGAGGGCCTGCGCGCCTTGACCCGGAGGCACTGTGACTTCCTGGTCTCGATACCGATGGGCGGCCGGGTGCAATCCCTCAACGCCTCGGTCGCTGGTTCGCTCTTGCTCTATGAGGCGGCCCGACAACGTCACTTCACGTATCGGGAAGTCGTCCACCGGTAAAGGTGACCGTTTCTCTCCTGCCTATACTCGCCCCGACCCGACCAACGCCGACGTAGCTCAGTGGTAGAGCAGCTGTTTTGTAAACAGCTGTAGCCCCAGATCAGCTCGAAGTGGACCTGGAACGGTTTGACCCCAACTTTGACCCCAACCGAGCCATTTTCCAGCCCCCCGCTGAAGTGGGTCAGACCGGCTGCTGGAGCAGGGCTCCCAGCCGTTCGGCGGCCTGCCGTTTCAGCGATGGCGCGACACCCGCATAGCGTCGGGCGGTCAGGGCCACCGAGCCATGGCCGAGCAGGGCAGAGACGGTGCTCAGGTCCGAGCCGCTGGCGAGCATCAACCTGGTGTAGCAGGCCCTAAGGGAGAGCCAGGTCATCGCCGGAAGGCCGGCCGTGGCGAGCTCATCGCGAACCGATGCGTGATCGCACTCCCGCTGCGCGGCTTACCGGTCGCGGAGGTGAAGAG
>JBAQYY010000032.1:0-4349 GCA_049790415.1 Candidatus Dormiibacterota bacterium
CTCTGCCGATCGCCAGGGTCCCCACCGGCACTCCGGCCGGCATCTGGGCGATCGAGAGCAGGGAGTCGACCCCGTGCAGCGCCTTGCTCTCCACCGGCACCCCCAACACCGGCAGGTGGGTCTTGGCGGCCAGCATGCCGGGCAGGTGGGCGGCGCCCCCGGCACCGGCGATGATCACCCGCAGGCCCCGCGCCTCGGCGGAACTGGCGTACTCCATGAGCAGATCGGGAGTGCGGTGGGCGGACACCACCTTGGTCTCGTGGGCGATCTCCAACTCATCCAGGGTCTCGGCGGCGTGGCGGAGCGTCTCCCAGTCCGAGCGCGAACCCATGACCACCCCGACCAGGACGGGAACCTGAACTGCGCTCATCGCCGCATGGAGAGGAGGGCCACCTCCGAAGGTTAGCTGGGCGCCGCGCCTCGCCGGGGCTTGGCCGGCGGCAGCTGGGGCACGGCCTCGACGGAATCCGCCGGCAGCGGGGAAGCCGACTCCTGATGGAGCTGGGCGCGGTGTTGGCCCCAGACCAGATAGATGCGCTGGATGGCGGTGAGGTTAGTGGCTAGGGCCAGGATCCAGAGCACGACGATCAAGAGCACGATGCTGAACTGGCCCAGCATCAGGCCCAGGGCGGTGACCACCACCCGCTCCGGACGAGCGAACCAGCCGCCGTCGCAGGTGAAGCCGAGGGACTGGGCCCGGGCGCGCACGTAGCTGACCAGGAGCGAACCCAGGAGTGCCGCCGCGATGAGGAACACCGGGGGGTCCTGGTGGAGGTGGACCAGGAAGAGATAGAGCAAGCCCAGATAGATGGCGCCCTCGCCGTAGCGATCGGCCGTGCTGTCGAGGAAGGCGCCGTAGCGGTGCATCCGCCCCGAGACCCGGGCGACGGCGCCATCGAGGATGTCCATCGAGCCGGCCAGGAGCAGGA
Organism: Candidatus Dormiibacterota bacterium; assembly: GCA_049790415.1. Taxonomy (GTDB): domain Bacteria; phylum Chloroflexota; class Dormibacteria; order Aeolococcales; family Bog-877; genus Bog-877. Next base: position 930 of record JBAQYY010000032.1, read on the forward strand.
CCAGGCCAGCCGCCAGGAGCAGGTTGAGACCGATCAGGCTGGCCGAAACCAAGGTCAGCACCAGGCCCACCATGGTGATCACGTTGGGGCTGACCTTGACCAGGCGGGCGGCGGCGGCGAGCCGCTGGGCGCTGGCTCTAACGGACGCTTGCAGCAGACGGCTGAACAAAGGACCTCACCTCAGGTTGGCGGCGCGCCCGCAAGGCGGACTCATATACAGAAAGAACACGATCGGCGACCAGGGGCCAGGCGTACCCTTCGGCGGCCCGCCGTCCCCGCTCACCCATCTGCTGACGCAGGCCGGGGTTATCCAGCAAACGCGCCAGCGTCGCCGCCATCTGCGCCTCGTCGCCGGGAGGCGTGAGCAGGCCTTCGACTCCGTCGGATATAACCTGACGGAAGCCGTCGATGGCGGTCGCCACCACCGGTCGGCCACTGGCCATCGCCTCCAGGAGGATGACCCCGAAGGACTCCTTGCCGGTGTTGGGGGCGCAGTAGATGTCGGCGGCGGTGAAATAGCTGGCCTTATCGGCTTCCGGGATGAAGCCGCAGAAGTTGACGTCAGGAATACCCTCCTCTTCCACTCGGCGCTGGTAGCCGCGGCGGAGGGGACCGTTGCCCACCACCACCAGCTGGCAATCGGCGCGCACCTGGCGGAGCAGCGAGTACGCCTCCAGCAGTGTCCCCAGTCCCTTGCGCTCCTCCAACCGACCCAGGAAGAGAATGGTCTGACGGTTCGGGCTGGAGATTCCCGAGGCTGGGGGCACCGAAGGGTTGAAGACCCCCGGATCGATGCCGTTGGGGATGACCGTGTAGTCAGCCGGGAAATACCGAGAGACGAAGGTCTTGGCCGGCTCCGATACGGCGATGCAACCGTCGAGGCGGCGGAAGAGCCGTCGCAGCAGGGGCCTGCCGTAGTAGTAGCCCAGGTTCTGGCGGGCGTAGGCGTGAAAGGTGCCGACGTTGACGCCTTCCCCGTTGGTGCGCAGCACAGTCACCGGCAGAGCTGGCATGAGCGGTTCGTGGAGATGAACTATGTCGAAGCGCTCGGCTTCGAGGATCTCCCGGATCTTCCGGGATAGATGGAATGAGAGGGAGATCCTCGCCACCGAGCCGTTGGCCGGAATCGGAATCGGGCGCCCCAAGGGAATGACCCCCTCGACCACCTTCTCCCGGCCCCCCGCCGAGGGTGCCAGGATCCTCACCTCGTGGCCCTGACGGCCCAGCTCACTGGCCAGGTGACGGACGTGCTCGCCCACTCCCCCGGGCCGGAGGTAGTCATAAGGCGAGACCAAGCCCACCTTCACGAGCTGGCCGCTCCCACCGGGTTGGGACTGGCGGGACTCATGGCTGCCAGATCGGCCATTGGGGCACCGAAGAGAGGCGTCATCACGTGCCACTGGTCGGGATGGGCTTGGAGCTCAGGCTCGAGGATGCGCAGTAGGTGGCGGGCGGCCCGGCGCAGGTCCTCCTGGGGGTTCGCGCCCAGGTTGACGTGGATGGGGGCAAACCCTCGTCCCAGGTAGGAATCGTCGGCCTCGCGGAGGAGACAGACGGGCAGGATCGCGGCACCGGTGCGAGCCGCGATCTCGACAGCTCCCAAGGGGATCGAGGCTTGGCGCCCCAAGAAGGGGATGGGTTCTCCGGTCCCGAGTAGGTCGCGGTCGATGGCGATGACCACCACGCCGTCCTTGGAGAGCACCTTGTAGATCTGCCGAACTGCCGACGCCCCCGAGCGGCGCACCGCCTCCTGATCGCCTTTGCGCACGGCATCGACGTTGAGCGGGATTACCTGGCAACCGACCTTGCTGCGCGCCCGCAGCAGCCAGTTGAAGCACCTGATCGGTCGAACCTGCTCGGCGAGCAGTGCCAGCCCCCCGTCGGTGAAGGTGAAATGGTCGCGGAGGGCCGCGATGGCCGCCTCCCAAGACCCCAGGTGCAGGCTGACGATGATCACCCCCTTACCGCCGGCCCGAGCCTCATCGAGGTAGTGGCCATCCTCCAAGCGGATCAGCTCGCGCCAATCCTCGAGTGGCCGATGCGCCATCTGGAGGAGGTCGATCCAGGCTTTGAAGAAGTTGCGCACGTTGTGGCGCAGCAGCCTGCGCATCTGGCGCTTGCTGAGTCCCGGCTGAACCACCGCCAGATTGGACCGCAGGCCGCTCCAGTGGCTGGGCCAGCAGGTGGTGAGCAGAGTCGCCAGCGGACCGGCCAGACGGTATGCGGTCTTGCGGTCGAGCGAGCGCAGGCAGAGTTCGGCAGCCCTGAGACCGAGGTAGGGGAGGATCGGCTCGGGATCCGAGAGCGGGGCCCTGGAGATCTCTGCTCCTGATCTGACTCGCGCGCTCAGGCCGGGCACGGTCAGCCTCATCAGCTGCCCTCTCCGGCCCGAGGACGGGTCAGGGAGTGGAAGGCGAACCACTGAGTGGGGTCGTCTCGAATCATCACCTCGAAGGCGCTGGCGATCGCCTGGGTGAGCTCGGCCGTCTGCTCAGCTGCGTCTCCGGCGCTGGGCAGCGGCAGCGGTTCCTCCAGTCGGGATTCGTGGCTGCCATCGGGACGCCGGCGCATGAACCCGGGGATCAAAGGCGCCCCGGTTCGGAGCGAGAAGGTCGCCGGTCCGGCGGGCAGCACCACCTCGTGGCCCAGGAAGGAGACGGGGACTCCGGCTCCGCCCTTGTCGATGTCGCAGGCGAGCAGAAGTACCTCGTTGCGGCGCAGGGCTCGGAGCGACTCCTTGACGCTCGACGGGCCAACCGGGATCACTCCCACCCCGAGCCGCTCCCTGCTCGCCCGCACCATGTCGTCCACCTCAGGTGGGCCGAAGGGGTCGGTCACCGCATGCACGGGGTGACCGCAGGTGGCAATTGCCGCGGCGCCCAGATCCCAGTTACCTAGGTGCGGGGTGACCACGATGGCTCCCTTGCCGGCGGCCAGTGCCTGGTGCAGTGGCCCCAAGGAGATGGCTCCAGGTCGACTCTTGAGTTCGTCGAGGAGCCGCTCCAGGATGAGGAAGTCGAGGATGGTTCGGGCGTAGTTGCGAAAGGCTCCGCGAGCGATCTTGGAGCTGGCCCGCCGGTCCCCTGGAGCGAAAGCTGAGTAGTTGCTTCGAGCCCGCCGAGCTCGCGAGGAGAGGAGCCCATAGGCGGCCACTCCGCCGATGTCGGCGAGTCGGTAGCGGAGCCCTCGGGGCATGGGCGAAACGAGCACTGTCGCGACTCGCAAGCCGAGAGCCTGGGGTCCGCCGTTGGCAAGCCAGGTCGGATTTGTCGCGGCCACCGCGCTGGGCGCCAAGGCCGCCGGGGCGGGCTCGGCTACCACCGGAGCCGGCGCCGCCTCGCTGACCGAACTCTTCGCCAATTCACCCCTGCCCACCAGGAGCCCGCCCCGACCGGGTCGGGCTGCGGGCCTTCCTAGGAC
>JBAQYY010000033.1:0-4614 GCA_049790415.1 Candidatus Dormiibacterota bacterium
AGCCGCATGCCCTGCTCGGCGCTGAGCGAGCCGGCGACCACGACCGCGCAGTACTCGCCCAGACTGTGACCGGCAGCGGCGACCGGGCAAAGACCCTTCTCGATCAGAATCTCGGCCAGGCTGATACCGGTATAGAAGAGGGCTGGTTGAGCTACCTCGGTGGGCCGCAACTGGTCGGCAGTCCCGGTCAGAAGAAGTCGCTCCAGGGGGATCCCTGCCTCCTCAGCCAGCCCGAGCAGTGCCCGGTGACGACCACTCTCGACCAGAGCCCGGCCCATGCCTGGCGCCTGCGACCCCTGACCCGGGAAAAGCAGTGCCCGCGCGCTTAGCGTCACCGCCGAATGGCCTGGGGAGCTGTCCCCTCTGGCCGGCCCCTACTCAGTCGCGATGACCTCGCGACCCTTGTACTGGCCGCAGTTGGGGCAGACGGTGTGCGGCCGGCGCGGCTGGCGGCAACGGGGGCATGGGGAAAGCACTGGGCCATGGAGGGCGAGGTGGGAGCGACGCCGGTCACGGCGGGCCTTGGGGATGCGCTCTTTGGGTAGTGCCATGACGAGTTCGGAGTCTAGCAGGCACCCTGGAAACGGTTAGCGGCGCCGTCCCTTGCTCTTGGGCTTCTCCTCCCCCTCCTGACCGGGATCAAGGGTCTCCAGCCCCCGTCTCACTTGAGCCAGTGCCGCGGCCAGCTCGGTCTCCAGCTCCTCCATCCGGTCCCGCACGTAGTCGTCGGTATCCCGGCGCATCTTGCGACTGCGATCCCGAGCGTCGGTCAGAACGCGGTCCGCCTCGGCGTTCGCCCGCCTGGTCACCTCGTGGTCGTCGGTGAGACGGTCAGCCCGCTCCTGAGCAGCCAGCAGGGACTGCTCGGCCTGGTCGGCCGCCTCCCGGAGCCGGGCGTCCCGGGTTTCCAGGACCATCCGGGCTTCCCGGACCTCGTCGGGCAGGGCAACCCGAATCTGGTCCAAGGCCTCCAGGATCTCCTCCTCGCCGACGACGATGCTGGAGGTCAGCGGCAGGCGGCGACTCTGATTGACCAGCGCCTCGAGGCGGTCCAGGACGTCGAAGATGGAGATGCCGTCGCCCCCCGGCTCCAGGTCGTCGCTTTCGTCGTCCGCCATGTTGCCTCCTCTATCCAGCCGGCACGGTTGCCGCGCCGGCCGGGGCTAACTTCTGCCGGAGCGCGCGCTCGACGGCCGGCGACACCAGCCCCTCGATGCTACCCCCGTGGGCGCAGACGTCACGCAGCAAAGAGGAGCTGAGGTAGACGTTGGAGAAGCCGGTAGTGAGAAAGACGGTGTGGACCTTGGGCTCCAAGCGCCGGTTCATCAGGGCCATCTGGAACTCGCTGTCCAGATCGGAAACGGCCCGCAGGCCACGGACTATCACCGAGGCCCCCTGGGCGACCGCGAAGGCCACGGCCAGGCCGGAAAAGTGACGGACCTCGATGTCCATATCCGATGGCAGACTCTGACGCACCAGCTCGGCACGCTCCTCGGCCGAAAAGAGGTAGTGCTTGAGCTCGTTGTCGAGGACGCCAACCACGACCCGATCGAAGATCTCGCGAGCCCTGCCGATGACGTCCAGGTGACCGTTGTGGATGGGGTCGAAACTGCCGGGGTAGACCGCCGTGGTCATGAAGGCCTCCGGTAGAAGGAGAGCACCGTGGTGCCGTACCTAGCGGTACGCACGCAATTTAGCGCGCCGGCCTGCGCTGGCACCGACATATCTCGGTGATGCTCGGCCACCACCCGGGGATCCCACTGAGGATCGCCCTCAGCCACCTTTCCCAACAGGCCCAGCGCATCCAGACAGAGTTGCGGTCCCGGGCCGCGGTAGGGCGGGTCGAGGAGGACGAGTTGGTACTGGTTGACCTTCGATCCCGAAGCCCGTATCCAATGGAGCGCGTCGGCCACGATCACCTCTGATCGAGCGCCCCAGTCCAGGCTGGCGAGATTGGCCTCAATCACCCGGGCACGCCCGCGCTGGACTTCGACGAAGGTAGCCTGCGCGGCGCCCCGGGACAGCGCCTCGATCCCCAGGCTGCCGGCGCCGGCAAAGAGATCCGCCACTCGTGCCCCTACCACCAACTCCCCGAGAATGTTGAAGCAGGCGGCCCGCACCAGGCCGGTGGTCGCCCTCAGATCGGGGGACATCTCGGTCAGGAGCCGGCGGCCGGCGGCCTCGCCTCCCGTCAACCGGGCCCCAGCCGTTGCCCGCGGTCTGGCAGAGCTTCGTGGGCGGGTTGGCACTAGACAGCAAAGCATCGCAGGGCTGGCGGGCCCTCTCATCGGCGACCACCTCGCGCGGGTGGTACCATGTAGTTGCATGAGCAATCAATCGCCCGCAGGGAAGACTGCGACGGAGTCGACAGCCCGAGTGATGACAGCCGGTCTTGTCGGGGAGGCCGGATCCCAGTGAATTTGTTCCGCCTCGACGCCAGCATTCGACGCGAGGGGTCAGTGACACGAGCCCTCGCGGACACCGCCCAAGCCGGCTGGCAGAGCCGTCACCCAGATGGCCTCATCAAAGAACGCGACCTGGGCATGAAGCCCCTACCCGCCACCGCCTGGCGGGAGGCGGCCTTGGCCATGGGCGACACCGGGGCGCCGACCGTAGCCCAGCGGCGGGCCATCGCCTTAGCGGCGGAGCTGGTCGACGAGTTGGATCAGGCCGACGCCCTTCTGCTGGCCATCCCCATTTACAACTTCGGGGTGCCCCAGCACGTCAAGGCCTGGGTCGACCTCATCTACACCGATCCCCGGATGCGTCCGAGGTCCACTCCTCTCCTGGCGGCCAAGCCCGCCCTACTCCTGCTCGCCCGGGGCGGTGACTACCGCGAGGGCTCGCCACGCCAGGACTGGGACCACAACACCCCCTGGTTGCGGCGCATCTTCGAGGACGTCTGGGGCCTGGACCTCCGCTTGAATGCGGTCGAACTGACCCTGGCCAACAGCAATCCGGCCATGGAGCCCCTGCGCGGGGAGGCAGCCGAGGCACTCGAAATCGGTCTGGCCCTGGCCCGCAGTCAGGGTGAGGAGCTGTTGTCCGAGGCGGCCCAACAACAGGTGGCCTGAACCGAGCTCAGTCGAACTCGAAGACGACCTGGTATTGGCGCATTTGCCGGCGCAGTCGGGGATCGCGTAGTTCCGGGTCGCGGTCGAGCAGGGTTTCGGCGGCCGAGCGCGCGCGGCGGCGCAACTCCTCGTCGAGCAGATCGCCCACCCGCATCTCGGGCATCCCGTGCTGGCGCAGCCCGTAGGGCTCGCCGGCTCCGCGCAGGCGGAGATCGATCTCCGCCAACTCGAACCCATCGGAATGGTCGACCAGGGCCTGCAGCCGGGACTTGCCAGCCGGATCGTCGGTCTCGGCGAACAAGAGGCAGTGGGAGGCGTGGGCTCCCCGGCCGATGCGGCCCCGGAACTGGTGCAGTTGGGCCAGTCCGAAGCGATCGGCATCCTCGATACCCATCACGGTGGCGTTGGGGACATCGACACCCACCTCGATGATGCTGGTAGCCACCAGGATGTCGAAGTCACCCTTGGCGAAGGCCTCCATCCGCTGCGCTTTCTCGCGCGCCGCCATCCTGCCGTGCAGCAAGGTCAGGCGCAGATCGGGCAGGACCTCCAACTTGAGGCGCTCAAACTCAGTGGTTGCCGAGCGCGACTGCCGCAGAGGCGAGTCCTCGACCAAAGGGCAGATGATGAAGCCTTGGCGGCCGGCCTGGACCTCCTCGCGGATGAACTGATAGGCGTCGCTTCTCTGACCCGGTTCCACCAGCCTGGTCTGAATGGGAATCCGCTCGGGGGGGAGTTGACGGATCTGGCTGACGTCGAGGTCGCCATAAAGAGTGCGCGCTAAAGAGCGCGGGATGGGGGTTGCGGTCATCGATAGAAAATCGGGATTAACCTTGGCCTTTTCGAGGAGTCGCAGGCGCTGCTCCACGCCGAACCGATGCTGCTCGTCGACGATGCACAGGCCCAAGTCGGGCACCGCCACGTCGTCCTCGATCAGCGCATGAGTCCCCACGATTAACTGGTCGGCGCCGGTTGCCAGGCCGGCCAGGATCTCCCGCCGCTGGGCGGCGGGCGTGCTTCCCACCAGCAAGCGGGGCCAGATCTCCAGCTGCGAGAGCAGCTCTCGGAGGGTGGCGAAGTGTTGCCGGGCCAGGATCTCCGTGGGTGCCATGAGGACCACCTGGTGGCGTGCTGCAATGGCCATCCGGGCGGCCATGGCGGCCACCACCGTCTTACCCGAGCCCACATCGCCCTGAAGGAGCCGGTTCATCGGGGACGGCCGGTCCATGTCGGTGAGAATTTCATGAGCCGCGAGACGCTGGTCGTCGGTCAGCCGGAAGGGAAGACCCGCGACGAACTCGCGGGCAATCCCGACGCTATAGGGGCTCCGCACCCCGGAGCGCCGGAGTCGCTGCCGCCGGGCCATGAGGGCGGCCAACTGGGGGTAGAAGAGCTCGTCGAAGCCGAAGCGCTCCTGGGCCAGATCGAGAGCTGCCTGATCGGCGGGAAAGTGGATGTCCCGGAGGGCGATCGAAAGCGGGATGAGGTGCTCTCGGTTGCGAATCTCGGCCGGCAGGGGATCCTCGATGTCGGCGGCGAG
>JBAQYY010000034.1:0-15533 GCA_049790415.1 Candidatus Dormiibacterota bacterium
GTGTCGATCTCGATGCCGTTGTAGAGGCGACAGTGGAGCTGGTAGAGCTCTGGACCGCAGCCGTCCTGGTCCGGGGTCCGCTCGATGTAGCTCTCCTCCAGAAAGTCGGAGAAGTCCAGGTAGGCACGGTCGGCGATCTCGGCTGCGCCTTGGAGCCGGGAGCGAAGCTGCTCGCTCTGGCCCTGGTACTGAGCGGCCAATCCCCGGAAGAAGCCCGCCTCGCTGTCGCTTCCCGCCCAGCGACGGGCCCGACTGGCGGAGATGATCGCCTGGTGCCGGTCCGCGACCAGGTCCTGGCCGGCGCCCAGCTCCAGGGTCTCCTGGATTCCCGCCATGCAGTCCGAGACCTTGTCCATGCGCTCAGCGATCAGCTCCCAGTCGTGCTCTTGATCACGCGCCATCAGGTCGAAGACCCGGCTGGCCGAGACCATGGGGCCGAAGACACTCAGCTCGCGCTTCCAATCCCCGGAGTCATAGACATCGACCTCGACCTGGAGCCGATCGCGCATGACCGCGGCCGCCAGTCGATCGGCATCCGTTTCCGGCGTCAACTCCTCGACCTGGCGCAGGGTGCTGCGGGCCAGCTCTCCCCGGGCGCCGGCCCCATTGGGCGAATAGTCAGTCAGCTCGGTGTCGTGACCGAGGAATCCTCGAGCTGTGGCGGACGTGGGATCGAGGTCGGAGTTTCGCCGCAGGTAGTCGTGCGCGATCTCGTCGACCTTGGACATTCCCTTCCTCTCCTTGGCTCAATAAACGCTGAAGTGTGGTCGCCGCGAGCAAGCTCCGTTCAGCTGACGTTCTCGACCACCATCGCGATCCCCTGTCCCACCCCGATGCACATGGTCGCCAAACCGAACCGGAGCCCACGTCGCCGCAGCTCGTGGATGAGCGTGACCAGGATCCTACTGCCCGAGCACCCCAATGGGTGCCCCAGAGCGATGGCCCCACCTTTGGGGTTGACTCGCTCGTCTTCCGCGGAGAGACCCAACTCCTGGAGGACGGCTATCGACTGGGCGGCGAAGGCCTCGTTGAGCTCGATCAGGTTGATGTCGGCGAGGCTGAGCTTGGCTCGCTCGAGTGCCTTCTTAGTGGCCGATACCGGGCCGATGCCCATGATCCGCGGCGCTACCCCGGCGACCGCCATGCTGCGGATCACGGCCATGGGTCGGAGATCACGCCCGGCGGCGAATTCCCGCGAGGTGAGGAGGAGAGCGGCCGCACCGTCGTTGAGGGGGCTGGAGTTTCCAGGGGTGACGGTGCCGTCGGCGGCGAAGGCCGGCTTCAGCTGGGACAGGCGCGCGATCGAGGTGTCGGCGCGGGGACACTCGTCGGTGTCGACGGTGCCCTTGGCTGTCTCCACCGGGATCAGCTCCTCGGCAAAGAGATTCTTCTCCTGGGCGGCGAGCGCTCGCCGATGACTGGTCAGGGCGAATTGGTCCTGAGCCGCCCGGTCGATGGAGAACATCTGGGCCACGTTCTCGGCGGTCTGGCCCATCGAGTCAGTGCCGTAGAGGGCCTCCATACGGGGATTGATGAAACGCCAGCCCAGGGCCGTGTCATGGAGCACGCGCTCGCCCCGGGCGAAGCCGCGGTCAGGCTTGGCGGTCACCCAGGGGGCGCGGCTCATCGACTCCACGCCCCCACCGATGATCGCGGCGCCGTCACCGTGTCCGATCGCCCGGGCTGCATCGGCGACTGCCTGCAGGCCGCTGCCGCAGAGCCGGTTAACGGTGCAGCCACCCACCTCGACCGGGAAGCCGGCCAGGAGGACCGCCATCCGGGCCACGTCTCGGTTGTCCTCACCGGCCTGGTTGGCGCAACCGAGGTAGACATCCTCCAGTTCCTTAGGGTCCAAACCGACGCGATCGACCAGCGCCCGCAGAACCAGAGCGGCCAGGTCATCGGGACGCTCGGACGCCAGCACTCCGCCGTAACGTCCGATCGGCGTTCGGACTCCGTCAACGATCACCGCCTCTTCCACTCGCCGCCTCCTAGGTTGGCCCGACCGGGCACTCCCGGGTCCAAGTGCACCCCACTCTGGGGTCTCGAGAGCGCGCCGTCTTCAGGAATGGGAGCAGCCCTCTCCCAGCAAGCTTAGACCGGGTAAGGAGCTCGCCCGCAGCAGACGCTCGTCGTCAGAAGGAGAAGTCGTCGTAGATGGAGCGCCGGCCGCGGTCTCCCGGCTGCACCATCTCGGTCACCCGGCGGGGGTGCATCGCCGCAGCTCGGCCTCGCCACTGGCGGGGAGGGCGCTTGTGGCGCTCGGCGGCCGCTCGCCGGGCGCTGGGGCGCTCTGGCCGGTTGGTCCGTGAGGGCCGCGGACTGAGACGAGTGAAGCCGCTCCAGACGCCATCGAGAACCATCCCCCCGGCTCGAGCCATCTGCGAAGCAGCCGCCAGAAGGATCCCGGTAGCGACCGGAGCTCGACCGCGGAGGGCGCCCCAGAGGAGATCTTTGAAGAGACCTAGGACCAGGAGGCCATCAAGCAGGAGAAGCAGTGGCGCCAGGTTCACCAGCTGGCGCTGGGAGGCCGCGGCCACGGCCGCCGCCCTCTGGGCGGCCAGAACCTTGGCCTCGGCGCGCCGGTAGGCGACCAGTTTGAGGTCGATCTTGGGAATCTGGGGCGCGTAGGCGACCACGCCCTTGGCTAATCCCGCCGCTGCGGTGGCCCGGAAACTGGGTTCGGCCAGCAACTGCGAATCCTGCTGGTTGCTCATGAAGCCGACTTCGATGGTGACAGCCGGCATGGGAGCACGAACCCAGAGTTGGGGAAGCAGCTGGGTTCCCCGATCACCCATCCCCGCGGGGGCGATCGCCGAGGCCAGCGAACTGCTCAGCTTGTTGGCGAGAGGCGAGTCCTTCTGGTGAGGCATGAACACGGTAGCCCCCTCCAGGGTGTCGTCGGTCCAATCGTTGACCCAGAGGCTGAGGAGGACGGAGGCATGGCTGGCCCGGGCTATCTGCTCGGCGCGAGCGATGGTCACGTCGGTGTCGGTGGTCCTAGTCATGACCACCTTGACCCCCTCCGCCTGGAGATCCTGACGGAGGTCCAGGCCCAGTGCCAGGGTCACGTTCTTTTCCTTCAGTCCGTTAAACGGAGAGATTGCGCCCGGGTCGTAGCCGCCATGGCCGGGCATGATCGCGACCACGTACTGCTTGGGCGCCTTGAGATGCTGGACAACCGGCGGCTGAGCGTGCGCCGACGCCAGGACAGTCCCGGTAACGAGACCACCACCCAAGGTGGCGATCCCGAGGGCCAGGGCTGGGACGTGGAGAGAACGGGTTGGCCCCTTTCGCATCGCGACGGCGCCAGTATAGGCACCCTGGCGTGGATCTCGTCCACGCCAGCAGTTGAGAGAGAGCCACAATGCGCTGGGTCTGCTCTTGACCATTGGCCTGAGAGCGCGCCTCTGAATGTCCACGAAGCCGCGGCGCCGCGGCTGTGCCTTCCTTATAAGTGAGGAGCCAGATGTCAGCCAGCAGCCCCTCCCCACCGAGATCCTTGAGCCCTCTCGAGGTATTACTGTCGGCAGCCACGCGGATCGACTCCCCGATGCCCTCTGAGCTGGTCCGGCTCTACGGCGGGCCCTTCAGCCTGCCTGCCTCCGTCCTCTATGCCAACTTCGTGGCCTCCCTGGACGGGGTGGCAGTGGTTGGGCCGTCGTCGGGCTCGACGCTGAGCGGACGAAGCCAGGCCGATCGTCTCGTGATGGGACTGCTACGCGCCTGGGCAGGGGCGATCGTGATTGGTTCCGGCACCTTACGATCCAGTCCGGGACATGTCTGGAGCGCTGAACACGTCTTTCCGGCGGCGGCCCAGGCCTTCCAGGCGTTGCGCCAGCAACTCGGTCTGCCGCAATTTCCCACCCTAGTGGTGGTTAGCGGATCAGGCAGAGTGGACTTGGACCACCCTGGACTTAGCCGGCCTGCGCTGATTCTCACCTCAAACGAAGGTGAACGCCACCTGGGCACCGCGACCGGTCACCAAGTCCTCGCTGTGGGAGAGGAGGCGACCTTGGACGCCAACGAAATCGTCTCGGCCTTGCGCCGCGCCGGCCATCAGAGAATCCTCACTGAGGGCGGTCCAACGTTGTTGGGCCAACTCCTGCAGGCGCATCAGGTGCAGCAGTTGTTTCTCACCGTGTCACCGCTGCTCGCTGGTCGCACCGCAGAGGACGCCAGAGCAGGTTTTGTCGAGGGCGTCGACCTGCTCGGCGGGGAGCCGCGAGAGTGGCTCAGCTTGCTCAGCGTCCATCACCACAAATCCCATCTATTCCTGCGATATCTGGTGAACTCAAGCAGGCTTTGAAGCCGCACCCATCCCGCCCGAGGCTTGGCGGATTGGCTGTCAGGGTATGATCCTTGTGGTGGTTCGAGTGGCTGGAGGAATGCAATGAGTGACACCGTGGAAGACGCCGCCGCCGTCAGCGATGCGGAATGGCGCTCACGTCTGTCCCGCGAGGAGTATCACGTGCTCCGGGAGAAGGGGACCGACCCCGCCTTCCAGGGCCAGTACACCCATCCCGGTGCGCGGGGTCTCTTCCGCTGTGCCGCCTGTGGCTATGAGCTCTTCCTATCGGACACCCAGTTTGATTCTGGTTCCGGCTGGCCCAGCTTCACCGCTCCGGTTGATCCCAGCCATGTCGAAACTGACGAAGATCGCAGCGTGGGACGGGTCCGGACCGAGGTCAGGTGCAGCCGTTGCGGTGGCCACCTGGGCCACGTCTTCGACGATGGACCCAACCCCACCGGCCAGCGTTGGTGCATCAACTCGACCAGCATCAAGCTCGATCCGAAGGCTTCCGACTAACTCAGTCGTAGTTCCCCGGGAGCTCAAGCGGTCACCACTCGACCAAAGCCCATATCTCCGGTCGAATCGGCCCCGCGGAGTCCACACCGGCGAAGAGTCGAGCCGACTCCTTGAGATGCTCCAGAGCGGCATCATGCTGGCCGCTCGCCTGCAGGATGTCGGCCAGGTTGGTGTGCAGGGCGGCGACCCGGTGGCGGTCACCCTGTTCCTTGCCCAACTCAAGGGCTCGCTCCGACGCGTCTCGAGCCTCCTCCCTTCTCCCCTGCTCGGCGAGCAGGCGCGAGAGGTTGTTGAGCGCGGCCACCGCTGGCCCGGGGTCACCCAGCTCCAGGGCGTGTTCCAGGCTCTGGCGGAGCAGGGACTCGGCGCCCGTAGGGTCCCCTGCCCGGGCAGCCAGAACACCCAGCACATTGGTCGCCTGGGCCAGCGCTCGACCGTCCTCGATCTGCCCCGCCAACTTGAGGGCACCCTCACCGAGCTTTGCTGCCTCGGCCAAGTCACCCCGCCGGTAGGCGACCAACGCCTGGTCCCCCTCGAGCCGAGCCCGTCTGGTCTTGTCCCCTTCAGGCAAGAGCTCGTCGGCGGCGCGGAGATGGCTGGCGGCAAGCGCCCATTCACCAAGGCGGTGGTTGACATCGGCAAGCCGGTGCTCGATCTCAGCCAGGGCTGGGTCATCGGGTTCGACCCGGGCGGCAGCCGCCTCGAACGACTCCAGGGCCTCGCCGTAGCGCCCCAAAGTGACCAGGACATCACCGCTGGCGAGAAGCGCCGGTAGCTCGGGATAGCCCAGGGCTCGGGCCTGGGAGATGTGGGCCAGGGCCTCGGCGTGGGCGTACAGGGTTCGGGCTCGCTCGGCGGCCAGCCACCACCATTCGGTGGCTTCGGTCTCGCGCCCGGCCCGCTGCAGATGGTCAGCCACGGTCGCCGCCCGAATGCTGCCCGGGTCTCGCTCGAAACGGCGCATCAGAACGTCGGCCGCTCGGCCGTGGACCAGCCGTCGGCGGGCGGCGCTGGTGCTGTCGTAGGCGACGCGCCGCAGCGCTTCGTAGGGAAAGTCGTAGGTGGGTCCCCGGGACACCGGCCCGGCGGTGCCCTCGACGAGGAGACCCCGGGCCAGCGCGGACTCTAATCCATCGACCACCTCGTTCTCCCCCCGACCGCTCACGGCACGGAGCAGGTCGGCGTCGAAGCCGCGACCCAGGACCGCGGCCGCCGAGACCAGTTGGGCGGCGGGTTGGCCCACGGCGGTGAGTCGCCGCGACAAAACGTCGCGGGCCGAGGCGGGGAGCCCGGCGCTGCCGTCCCCCTGAATCAGGGCATCCCCGTAGGCGCGGACAAGTAGGGGCAACCCCCGCGTCTCGTCGACCAGCCGCGGGAGGTCGTCGATGGGAGCACCGATCGCCCCGAACAGCTCCTGGACCTGCTCCTCGCCGAAGGGCTGCAGTTCGATCACCTCGGCACGGCCTTCATCGACGGCCTCGGCGACCGCCACGCGCAAGCCCCGGATCCGCTCGGCGTTCTCTGCCGACCAGCTGACCAGCAGCAGCAGGGGGAGCTCGAAAAGGCGGTGAACAAGGTAAGTGAGCACGTCCAGGGAACGGGGGTCGACCGCCTGGAGATCCTCAAGGACAACCACCCCTCCGGTGGGCGGAAAGGCGACTCGAAGGGTGGCCGCGATGGCTGCGAAGAGCCGAGTCAGGCCGGCCGGTCCGGCAACCGCCGAGGTGGCGTCCCTGTCCGGGGGAGCCAGCTGGGGAACCAGCCGGCCGACCTCCAGCGCCACCGAGCGGGGCAGCACCTGGGCGAGTCGGGGATGTGCTGCGGCAGCTGCCCGGAGCAGGTCGGCCAACACGATGTAGGGCACGCCGGACTCTCCGTCGTGGCCCCGGGCCACCACCACGGTGCCACCCTCTTGGGCGACCGATTGGCAGAACCTGGAGATCAGAAACGTCTTGCCCGATCCGGGCTCGCCGGAGAGGGCGACGAGTTGTCCGGCAGCGCCAACCCTCCGCCAGGAGGTGAGCAGGGCCGCCAGCTCGGCGACCCGGTCGACGAAGGGCGGCACGGCGGTGGCCCGACCTTCCCTACGGGCAGGCTCCGCGGAGAGCGCGGGAGTTGCGGAAAGCTCCGGGTGAGCCAGGGCCGGCGAGCCGGCGAGCACCTCTTCATAGAGCTCCGTCGTGCGCGGCAGCGGAGCCACGCCGAGTTCCTGGTCGAGGACCCCGACGCAGGCACGGTACTGCTTGAGGGCAGCGGAGCGCTGACCCATCCAGCCGTAGAGGCGAATCAGTTCTTGGTGGGCAGGCTCGTGCAGCGGATCGAGGCTGAGCCAGCGCCGCGCGTGATCGAGCGCTGCCGGAAGGTCGCCGGCGGCAGCGCGAAGTCTCACCAGAGTCTCCAAAGCCGAACTGAGCAGCTGCCGGAAGTGCTCGCTGGTCTCAGCCTGCCAGTCATCGAAGTCGGCGCTGTCGCGGAGGCCGAAGCCGCTCATGAAGTCGTCTCGATAGAGTCGCACCGCCCGCTCCAAGGCCGCCCCGTCCTGGCTGGCGACCAGCCGCGCAAAGTCATGGACATCGACCTGGACCACCATCGGGTCGAGCCGCACCGACTGGCGGCTTACAACCAGGGCGCCGCCCATCGCGGCGGCGGTCACGGAGATGGTGCGGCGGAGCGCCGCTCGGGCTTTGAAGTCATCGGAATCCGGCCAAAGGGTGGAGGCCAGTCGGGTCCGGCTCTGCTCGCCTCCGTTGACGGCCAGCAGCGCCAGCAAAGCGAGTGCCTTGCGGGTATCGAAGGTCACCGGGCGGCCCTCGCGCTCCACCACGGGCGGCCCCAGCAGGCCCAAGCGCAGTTCGCTCACATAAACTCCCCGAGGTCCCGGCGCCCAGATTGGGCGTTGGATGTGAAAGTTACCCCGCCCAGGCCAAAGTCGTAACGATTTTTGGACGTTGAGGCATCACAGTGGCCATGTGGAGAGTGTTACCGCGGCAGCCGCAGGCCACCAGCGCGGGTCGTTTTCTTGATGCCGGCGGGTCGGAGGTGTAGCCCGTGATGACGGAGTCCCGAACTTCCTCAGAAGAGCCCCGCCTTACCGTTGCTGAGACGGCGCCAGAGCCAGCTCGGGCGCCCAGCGACGGCAAGAGTCCGGGGAGGGCCTTTTGGTCTCGCCACAAGGAGGCGCAGGTCCCGGCCGCCGAAGCCGAGGCGGCCTCCCCCAGGGCAGCGGCCCCGAAGTTCGCGCTGGCTCCCAATGACCCGATCATCGGCTTCCTCCAGAGCGCGGCCGGACCGGTTGACATCACCACCTTGAACTTCGACTCGCCGGCCCTGACCACCATGCGGGCGGAGGGGGTGGCCCTGGTGGTACCGCTGGTCTCATCGGGAGAGCTAATCGGACTGCTGAGCCTGGGCCCACGGCTCTCTGAGGGCGGCTATTCCACCGACGACCGCCACCTGCTCTCCGCCCTAGCTGGCTACGCCGCGCCGGCGATGCGGGTCGGCCAGTTGGTGAACCAGCAGGCTTCCGCGGCCCGCGACAGGGAGCGTCTCGACCAGGAACTCAAGGTGGCCCAACTCATCCAGCAGCAGTTCCTCCCCAAGGAGGTCCCCACTCTGCCGGGCTGGCACGTGGCCGCCTTCTACCAACCGGCCCGGACAGTCGGGGGTGACTTCTACGACTTCATCGAGCTGCCCGATGGCCGGGTCATGCTGGTGGTCGGCGACGTCACCGACAAGGGCGTGCCCGCCGCCTTGGTGATGGCCAGCACCCACGCCCTGCTGCGGTCCTCGGCCCCCCGGCTGATCTCGCCCGGGGAGGTGCTGGCTCGCATCAACGACCTTCTCTGCGTCGACATCCCCGCCCACATGTTTGTGACCTGCTTAGCCCTGGTCCTCGACCCCAAGGACGGTCGCATGGAGTACGCCAATGCCGGTCACGATCTCCCCTACCTGCGCACCGCCGATGGGGTGGTGGAATTACGCGCGACCGGGATGCCGTTGGGATTGATGCCGGGGATGGACTACGAGGTCAAATCCCAGGAGATGGCACCGGGGGACTGCGTCCTCCTGCACAGCGATGGCCTGGCCGAGGCCCACAACCCGGCGCGAGAGATGTTCGGCTTCCCCCGGGTGTCCGAGCTGGCCGGGCGAGGACCGTCCGGCGAGGACCTGATCGACCTCTGCCTGACCGAACTTGCCGCCTTCACCGGTCCCAACCACGAGCAGGAGGACGACATCACGCTGGTCTCCCTACAGCGCCTGCCCGGGTTCGGACATCTTGAGGGCCGGTCATGACCCAGTCCGCCGCTCGAGAATTGGCCGCCTTCGTCCTCCCAAGCGAACCCGGGAACGAGCGCCAGGCTCTGGCCAGAGTTGCCGATGCAGTGGCCGGCTCAGGACTGTCTGCAAACCAGCTGGAGCGGCTCAAGACCGCCGTCGCTGAAGCCACCATGAACGCCATCGAGCACGGTAACCGCGACCGTTCCGACGTGCCAGTCGAGGTGACTGTGGTGGAGGAGACGGGCGCGGTGGTGGTGACCATCAGCGATCAGGGCGGCGGCAACGGAGCCCATCCGGCGCCGGTTGAGCCCGACCTCGACGAGAAGCTGGCCGGTTTGCAGACGCCCCGGGGATGGGGACTCTTTCTGATCCGACACATGGTCGACGAGGTGGACGAAGTCCGCGATGGCGAGCGCCACACCGTTCGATTGACCGTATTTCGGCCGGGCCTACCGCCGGCCGTATCGAGGAGCCAGGCATGAACACCACCTTCGGCGTCGAGACGCGGCCGGTCAAAGGGGGCGTCGTGCTGATGCTGGCCGGGGACATCGATGGCACCGCCAGCGCCGCCCTCAGTTCGGCCTACGAGGAGGCTGTCGCGGTCGGCAATCCGGAGCGGGTCCTGCTCGACTTCACCAGCGCCGACTACATCAACTCGAGCGGTATCGCCGCCATCGTCAGCGTCCTGGCCAAGGCCCGGGCGGAACAGCGCAAGGTGCTGGCCAGCGGCCTCTCCGAGCACTACCGGGAAATCTTCGAAATCACCCGCCTCTCCGACTTCATCGAGCTCCACGGCAACGTGGAAGAGGCGGTCAGCCAAATTGCCGAGTCGTCGAGGTGAATGTGCCACGACAGCGGAGGGAGGTGAGGAAGTGACTGCACCTATCGTCACGATGGAAGTGCGGCAGGCCCCCGATGGGACCGCCATCGTCGACATCAAGGGCGAGGTGACGTCCGCCTGCGAGTCGGTGCTGATGTCGGCCTACGAAGATGCCGGTGGAGCGGATGCCAAACGACTGGTCCTCAACTTCAGTGGGCTCGACTACATGAACAGCGGAGGCATCGGAATGTTGGTGACGTTGCTGGTACGCGCCAATCGCCAGCATCAGCAGCTGGCCGCCTTTGGGCTCAGCGACCACTACCAGCAGATCTTCGAGCTGACCCGGCTGGACGAGGCGATCGTGATCTACCCGGACGAGCAGGCAGCGCTCGCGGGCTCCGCGAGCTGAGGGGACAGAGATGGCAGAACCAGTCGCGCCTAACGACACCTCGAGCGAAGCGGAGACGGAGCCTGTCGCGGGAGCTGTCCTCCCGCGCAACGCGGCAAGTTGGGCGACCAAGGTGGATCGCCTCCAAGTGGGAAAGCGGGAGGGCGTCCGCGGAACCAACGTCTCGGGGAGACGTCTGACCAGCCCCATCCAGGGGTTCGGGAAGATGTGGCAGAAGACCTACACCAGTAACTTGGGTGACGCGGCAACCCCCAAGGAGGTGATCGCCGCCTGGAAGGCTCACTTCCCGGAGTTCTGGCCCAAGGGCAACCGATTTGCCGGGGCGCTGGCTGGGATCAGCCCGGGTGACGTGGCTCTGCTCGATCTCTCGATGGGTGGAGTCAAGCTCTCCACCGGAGTCTTCGTGCTCTATGCCGACGACGAGTCGTTCACCCTGATGACTCCGGAGGGCCACATGTTCGCCGGCTGGATCTCCTTCTCCGCCGAGGACGTCGGGGCAGGCACTCTGGTCCAAGCGCAGGTTCTGATGCGCGCCAACGACCCCCTCTACGAGATGGGCCTGACCTTCGGTGGGCACCATAAGGAGGATGTCTTCTGGTCCCAGACCCTGACGGCGGTGGCCAACCGCTTCGGCATCGCCAAGCCGGTGATCGAGTCCAAGAGTGTGTGCGTGGATCGCAAGCGGCAGTGGCGCCACGCCGGGAACACCTGGCACAACGCCATGATTCGCAGTGTGTTCCAGACGGTCTCCCATCCCCTTGGCGGACGTCGCAGGGGCAGCGGAGGAGGAACATAACGCCCCATGAGTGAGGGGGCCGATGCCATCGTGGTGGGGAGCGGCCCCAATGGGTTGGCGGCTGCAGTCACGATGGCAGCCGCAGGGCTAAAGGTCCTGGTTATCGAAGGCGCAGGGTCTCCAGGAGGGGGGTGCCGGACCGAGGAGCTGACCCTCCCCGGGTACCATCATGACGTCTGCTCGACGGCCCACCCTCTGGCCCTGGCGTCCTCCTTCTTCCGCCGCTTTGATCTCCCTTCACGAGGGGTTCGGATCGTCCACCCCGAGGTTGTCTTCGCCCATCCCCTGGACGGTGATCGAGCAGCTCTGGTTCACCGTTCGGTGAAGGAGACGGCGGCCGGATTGGGGGTTGACCGGCGAGCTTACCGGCGCCTGATGGGCCCCTTGGTCCGACACGCCGACGAGATCGCGGATTGGATCTTCTCGGCCGAACGCCGCCCTCCCAGGAACCCCTTTGCCATGGCCGGCTACGGGCTCCAGGGGATCCGCTCGGCGAGCGCCATCGCGCGTCGTTTTCGGTCGGCCGAGGCGCGCGGCCTCTTTGCCGGGGTCTCCGCCCACGCCATGCGCCCGCTGACCTCGCCACCGACGGCTGGGGTCGGCTTACTGCTGACCTTTCTGGCCCACTCGGTGGGCTGGCCTTTCGTGGAGGGCGGGAGCGCCAAGCTGACCGAGGCTCTCGTGGCGGCCCTGGAGGCTGGTGGTGGGCGACTGGAAACGGATCGGTGGATCCGCTCCCTGGATGAGCTTCCAGCGGCCAAGGCGGTAATCCTCGACGTCACCCCGCGCCAGTTCCTCGATCTCGCCGGAGATCGGATCTCCGGTCATTATCGGCGCTCTCTGGAGGCATTCCGCTATGGCTCCGGAGTATGCAAGGTTGACTACGCCCTGTCCGGGCCTGTGCCCTGGAGCAACCCCGGGTGCCGCCAGGCGGGCACGGTCCATCTCGGAGGCACCTTCGAAGAGGTGGCCCGAGCCGAGGCTGACGTTGCCGCCGGCCGCCATCCGGTATTCCCCTACGTCCTGACGGTGCAGGCGACTACGGCCGACCCCACCCGGGCCCCCCAGGGTGGCCACACCCTCTGGGCCTACTGCCATGTTCCCCCGGGCTCCGACGTCGACATGACTCCCCAGATCGAGTCCCAGATCGAACGCTTCGCGCCCGGCTTCCGCGACCTGGTTCTGGCCCGGGTTCATCGCACCGCCAAAGACCAGGAGGCCCACAACCCCAACTGCGTTGGCGGCGACATAGCGTCGGGAACTCAGGACATCCGCCAGACCTTCATTCGACCGACTCTGCGCTGGGATCCCTACCGGACGCCGCTGCCGGGGACGTATCTGTGTTCCTCATCAACCACTCCAGGGCCGGGGGTACATGGACGGTGCGGCGAGCTGGCGGCGCTCTCCGCCCTTCGTCACAGCTTCGGGATCTCGCAGGCCCCGGATGTCGGACCGTTGGCGCGTCGGCCCGAGCCGGTGGCCGTACCCGGCTGAGCAGGCTCCAAACTACGCCTCCGGAACCCTGCCATCGCTCCACTTTGAGATCGGCGGGGTAGGATCCTTCACCCTGCCGTCACGACATGGTGATCTAAGCCGGCCTACGCTCCCCAAGTGGGTGATCCAGTTCTGCAGATCGAAGGTGCGCCGGTATCGCGCCACACCCGGGCGGCGGGCCCAAAGCTGGACGAGCTTCGGCGCGTCGTCGACCGGGACTTCGCCATGCCGGCGAAGTTGGATCTCTCCGACCACGAGATCCTCCGGGCGGTGATTGCCGACCTGCCGGTCGCCCTCACAGCCGTTGATGTCAACGCTCGGGTGATTCTCTGGAACCCCGCCTGCGAGCTAATGCTCGGTTGGACCGAGAAGGACATTCTGGGCGAGCGCTTGCCCTCGGTTGCCGGCGTACACGAGCGCGAGTTCCTGCGTCAGCTGGAGACCACCGTCCGCACCGGCGAGGGGATCCGCGCATTGGAGACCTTCCGCCAGCACCGCGACGGCCGCCCGATCCCGGTGCTGGTTTCCACGGCCGCCCTGTGGGACAAAGCCGGCCACGTTACCGGGGTCCTGGCCAGCTACCAGGATCTCCGCGAACGGCGTCGGATCGAGTCCCGCCTCCGCCGTCAGGCCCACCATGACGAGCTGACTGGGCTTTATAACCGACGGGGCTTCTTAGTGCGACTGCAGAAGCTGCTCAGCCAAGCGAAGGGAGACACGGCGATCATCTCCCTCGACCTGGACGAGTTCAAGGCCGTCAATGACACCCTCGGCCACCCGGTTGGCGACCAGTTGCTCAAGGTGTTCGCCAAGCGTCTTCGGGCCGCGGTCCGGCCCGGCGACCTGGTCGCCCGAGTTGGCGGCGATGAGTTCGTGGTGGTCATGGCTGGCATCTCGCGCTCAGGTCTGGAGGCTGCCGCCCACCGGCTCTTTGAGAAGTTGGGCCACCGCTACGTGATCGGGAACCAGGAAGTGGTGACGGCGGTCAGCGGCGGAGTGGCTCTCTGTCGCGGCGTGGCTGAGGCAGAGTACGCGGTGAGCCGCGCCGACGTGGCCCTCTACCACGCCAAGCACATCTCGCCGGGCCGCTACCAGCTGATTGACAGCAAGATGCACAACACCTTTGTCGACCGGGCCGAGATCGCTGGTCAGCTGGCCCACGCCGCCGAGCGTGGGGAGCTGCGCCTGCACTTCCAACCGGTAGTTGCAGCGGGCACCGGCTGGATGACCGGTGTCGAGGCTCTGGTGCGATGGGCAAGACCCCGGCGGCGGCTCGTTTATCCGGATCAATTCATTGTCCTTGCGGAGCAGACCGGCAGCATCACCGGCATCGGTCGCTGGGTTCTCCAGCAGGCCTGTGCCACGTTGAGCGACTGGGAAAAGGTCGCTCCGGCTGCCCGGGCCCTGCTCATGTCAGTCAACCTATCGGTGGTCCAACTGCGGGATCCCCAGCTGCCCGCGGAGGTGGCCCAGATCTTGGAGAAGTACGGGCTCGAGCCGAGCCGACTCTGCCTGGAGGTGACCGAAAGCGCCCTTAGTGCCGATCCGGATGCGGAGGCCTCGGTGCTCAACCATCTGCGCGCACTCGGCGTCCATCTGGCCATGGACGATTTCGGCACCGGCAACTCGTCGCTGACAGCACTTCGGCGCTTCCCCTTCGACATGCTCAAAATCGACCAATCATTCGTGAGCGGAATCGGCGCGGGCGAGGAGGACAGCGCCATCGTCGCAGCCACCATTGCGCTCGGCCAAGCGCTCGGTCTCAAGACAATCGCCGAGGGCGTCGAGACGGAAGCTCAGGCGGCGTTTCTGGTGCGCAATGGGTGCGACGAGCTGCAGGGGTATCTGTTCGGGCGCCCCGTCCCGATTACACAACTGACCGGCCCCAATCCGGCCCTCCACTTGCGTGTTCTGGACTGACACCCACTCCTAGCGGGAGGGGACACGGCGCACGCCCGGCGGTGATTTATGCAGGCAGCGCTGGGCGTTTATGATTTCGGTGGCACACCAGTTCTCCCCTCACTGGGCTGTGACGATCGACTCTTAGTGACCTAAGCAGCTGGCAGCGGAGCGAGCAGGCGGGGCTTGATAACCACTTCGCTGACCTCGCCCGCACCCGTTCGTGTGACCTCATAGGCGTTGCGTCCGGCCACCTCGGTGATTACCTCGGCCAGCTCGGTGCCGCGAAAGACCAAGCCGACGCCGTTGTCGGTGGCGTAGCCGTCCGGTAGGGTCTGGTCGCCGACGAGACGTTGGAAGGTGGGGCGACGCTCCGGCTCACCGTCGTAGTGGGGACTGTTTGAGTAGGGAAGAAGGGCCATGCCGTCGAGAACCGGCCGCAGGGGAAGGCCGAAGCCGTCGGTGGTACCCCCGACGTGCCAACACACCGATCCGGCCGAGCAGCCCATCAGGACGACTCCGCGTTGCCAGCATTGGCGGAGGGCCTCGTCGACGCCGTGCAACCGCCAGACCGCCAGCAGGTTGGGAGTACTGCCACCCGACACCCAGATGATGTCCTGGCGCAAAAGATGGGCAGAAATGTCAGCAAAATTGGGGGAGGCATAGAGCGACAGATGGGTCACCACCATGCCCATGCGGCCAAACGCCGAATAGAGTGAGGTGAGCTCGGTGGGGTTGTCACCACCGGCGGTGGCGATGATGCAAAGCCGAGGTGCCTGCGGATTGCTGGTCAGGTCCGCGGCATAGCGGTACGCCGGTCCAGCCAGCCAGTCGTTTGGGCCGCCGACACCCGAGTCGAAGCCAATACTGGTGGCAATGATCGTCGGTGCCGTAGCGGGCATGGCGAATTTACCTCAAGGCTGGTCGGCGGTACCCCGGGGGGGACATGTGGACTCTAGCAGCGGGTCCTGTCGCGCTAGCTCACCACGGCCGGGGCCGCTTTGGACTGATCCGCCAGCGGCATCTC
>JBAQYY010000035.1:0-3678 GCA_049790415.1 Candidatus Dormiibacterota bacterium
CTCCAGCAGGCTTTCGCCGGCGTCCCCGTCACTCAGGGGACTTCCGATGAGGATGGCGGTTGAGCCCCAGGGTGGTTGTCCTGGGTGGAGGCCCGGCCGGCGATGTAGCGGCGCTCCGGGCGGCCCAGCTGGGCGCCGAGGTCGTCCTGATCGAGCGTCGCGAGTTGGGCGGGACCTGCCTCAACCGGGGCTGCGTGCCGAGCAAGGCGCTGCTGGCGATCTCCGCCCTGGCCCGCAAGATCCAGCACGCCAGTGACTTCGGCCTTGAGGTCGGGGCGGTCAACTTCGACTTTCCCCAGATGCAGTCCCGCAAGGACGAGATCGTGCTGCGCATGCGGCGGGGGGTGGAGGCGGCCTGTCAGCGCCACCAGGTCAAGGTGGTCTACGAACAGGGGCGGCTCGAGGGAGACCAGGTGGTTGCCGGTGGGGAGAGCTTTGCCTACGACCACCTGATCATCTGCGTCGGCACCGAGCCCTCGGGCCTGCCCGGGATCGACATGGGTCAGGCGCGGGTGATCACCTCGGATGGGGTCTGGACCCTGCAGGAGATCCCCGCTCGGCTCCTGATCATCGGCGGGGGAGTGATCGGCTGCGAATTCGCCAGCCTCTTCGCGCCCTTGGGCACCGAGGTGACCGTGGTCGAGCTCCTGCCCCAGCTCCTGACCGGGGTGGATCGCCGCACCGCCCAGCAGTTCCAGCGCTTGCTTGAGGCGGATGGAGTCAAGGTCCATCTGGAGGCCAGCGTTGAGTCCCTCGACTACGGGCGCAAGGGCGTCCGAGCCGCCATTTCCGGGGGCACCGAGGTGGAGACCGAGCTGGTCCTGGTGGCGGTTGGGCGGGTGGCTCAGACCAAGGACATCGGCCTGGAGCAGGCCGGGGTAAAGCTCAATGAGCGAGGCCAGCTCGAGGTCAGTAACATGCTCCAGACGGCCAACCCCAAGATCTGGGGTGCCGGTGACTGCATCGGGGGACTGCAGCTGGCCCACCTGGCCTCCGCCGAGGCGGCGCGAGCGGTCGAGAACGCCCTCGGCGCAGGCCCCCAGCGCGCCCTCGACCGGACGGTCGTCCCCAATTGCATCTTCACCTATCCCGAGATCGCCACCGTGGGACTGGTCGCGGACGCCGCTAAGGCGGCGGGCCGGGAGATCAAGCTCGGCCAGGCCCGCTTCGTGGGTGAGGCCAAAGCTCTCGCCGAAGGGGAGTCGGAGGGCTACGTGCAGCTGGTGGCCGATGCCCAGACCGATCTTCTTCTAGGGGCCACGATCATGGGGCCGCATGCCGTGGAACTGATCCACGAGATTGGGGTCGCCATCACCGATGGCTTCACCATGGCCGAGCTGGGCGAAGTGATCCATGCCCACCCGACGGTGAGCGAGGTGGTTATGGACGCTGCCCAGCAGGGCTGCGGGGTCGCTCCCTACCTAAGCTGAGGCGGTCTGAGTCTTTCCCAGAGAGTCGAGATCGGCTATTCCACCGCCAGGCAGGTGATGGTCCGGACGACCCCGCTTACCCCCTGCAGCTGATCCACGATGAGAGTGCCGATCCCCTTGACGTCTGCGGCTTCGACTTGAGCGATAGCGTCGAACTCTCCGGTGATGGCGTCCACCTGACTGACCCCCTTCTCCTGGCGCAGTCGAGTCACCACGTCGATCGCCTTGCCCGGCTCCAGCGTCATCAATATGTAGGCCCTGACCATCTGGGCCCTCCCTCAATCCCGCAGCTGACCGGGGCGGCGGCGAGCCCCGCCCGAGAGATCACCATATCTGATCGCGTCGGGCTTCGGAGTGGCTTGTCACCGCATGATTAGGGTCAGGTCCTCGGCCCTCGGCGGGCCCACGGAGGCGCCGATCTCTTGCGAGCTGTGGTCAAGCCCTCGGCCGGTCCGGGAGCTGCCTGGGCGACCGTCCCCGAGCGCCAGCCAGGAGCTGACGAGGTCCTTCTGCAACTGGTGGCGGCGGGCATTTGCGGCACTGACCTGCACATCCTCAAGTGGAACGCCTGGGCCGCTGCCCGCGTCCACCCACCACTTGTCCTTGGCCACGAGATGGCGGGGCGGGTGCTGGCCGTTGGCGCTGGTGTCGAAAGTCCTGGGGTCGGCGATCTGGTGGGGGTGGAGAGCCACCTGGTCGATCTCACCTGCCCGCAGTGCCGGAGGGGTGACTTCCATGTCTGCGAGAACACCCGCATTCTGGGCGTGGATGTGGATGGAGTGTTTGCCGAGCAGGTGGTCGTGCCGGCCCGCAACTGTCGGGTGGCGCCACCTTCCTTGGACCCCGCCGTAGTGGCCTTTCAAGAGCCGATGGGCAACGCCGTGCACGCCGCCGCCCAGGGCAATCTGCGCGATCAGGTGGTGATCGTCACCGGGTGCGGACCGATCGGATGTGCTGCCGTGGGCATCGCCCGGGCCGAGGGCGCCCACCGAGTGGTGGCGGTGGACCGCGTCCGGCCCCGCCTGGAGATCGCGGAAGCGATGGGAGCCGACGCCCTGGTCGACACCTCGGCGGCCGGCGATCTGGCTGCCAGCCTGCGGGACGCCTGCCAGGGCGAGGCCGATGTGGTGCTGGAGATGTCCGGCCACCCGCTGCTGATCCGGGCGGCTCTGGCTGCGGTCCGGCCCGGGGGCTGGATCAGCCTCTTGGGCCTGGGCGACGACGAGCTGACCCTGGACCTGTCCGCCCAGGTGGTGATGCGGGGGATCACCCTCTTCGGGGTCACCGGGCGGCGCCAGTTCGAGACCTGGGACCAGACCAGCGCCTACCTGAGCTCGGGACGAATCGACGTCAGCCCGATCATCACCCACCGGGTCCCCCTGGCCGACTTCCAGGCCGCCGCCGAGCTGGCGGAGTCGGCCGAGGTGGGCAAGGTTGTGCTCTATCCTCCAGAGGGTGACTGGCCGTGAGTGACTTCGAGGAGAGTCTGGGGTCCGAGATGGACCAGCTCCGCGGCGAGGGCCGTTGGCACCCCCTGACCGTCCTCCAGGGGCCCCAGGACGCCGAGGTGGAGATCGACGGAAAGCGGTTCATCAACCTCTGTTCCAACAACTACCTGGGCCTGAACACCCATCCCCACCTGATCGAAGCCGCCATCGCCGCGACCCAGAAGTGGGGCGCCGGATCAGGCGCGGTCCGCACCATCGCCGGCACCCAGTCCCTCCACGAGGAGCTGGAGCGCAAGCTGGCCCAGTTCAAGGGCACCCCAGCGGCGCTGACGCTGCAGAGCGGTTTCACCGCCAACCTGGCCGTGCTCGGGGCGGTCCTCGGCGACGGCGACGCGGTGGTCAGCGACGCGCTCAACCACGCCAGCATCATCGATGGGATCCGGCTCACCAAGGCGCGCCGCTACCTCTTTCCTCACAAGGACATGGGTGGGCTGGAGCAGCGTCTCCAGGAGGCCCGCCGGGACGGCGCCCGGCGGATCCTGGTGGTCAGCGATGGGGTTTTCAGCATGGATGGCGACATCGCCCCTTTGCCCGAGATCGTGCAACTGGCCGAGGCCCACGGCGCAGCGGTGATGGTCGATGACGCCCACGCCTCCGGGGTTCTCGGCCGCAACGGCAGGGGCTCGGTCGACCACTTCGGCCTCGAGGGCCGGGTCCAGGTTCAGGTGGGCACTCTGAGCAAGGCGGTGGGAGTTCTGGGCGGTTACGTGGCCGGCTCTCAGGACCTCCGCGACATCCTC
>JBAQYY010000036.1:0-32206 GCA_049790415.1 Candidatus Dormiibacterota bacterium
GCACCGACCTGCCTTCAACCAGGACCGCAGACACGGCATAGAGCGCCAGATCCATGGGGACACCTCAATCACCAGCTGTCCCAGAAATGGTGAGACATGGTGTCCCAGAAACCCTGGGACCTAAGACCCCGGCGGCCACCAAACTTGTCGTTGTACGAACACCCTCCCCTTGGGGGGCGTCGGCCGGTTGGTGGTCCCGGAGCGCTTGGGCGGGATGATGGCGAGCCCGGCGACGAAGGTTTGCGCGGCGTGCTTGCGTAGTTCGTGGCTCGGTAGGCGGGGAGCACGGTCGGCCGTTGCTCGCCGTTGAAGGTCGGGGGCGCTGGCGGCGATGGCTTCGAGTTCGCGGTACAGCTCGGCAATGATCTCGGGGTCGGGCACGGGCAGGTCGTCGTCTTCGGGTAGCTCGTCTTCGATCTCGTTCTGTCGGGCGCGTAGTGTCTTGGCTTTGTGGCCGAGAGATTGGACCCGCTCGCCGAAGGCATCCGCGGAGAGAGCACTGTGCTCGAAGGCCGCAGACGACCTCACCGTGCCCGGTGGCGCCTTGGCTGGCGGCGTAGTCGACGCCCCGAAACCATTGGATCTCGACGCTCGTTGAGTAGGGCAACGCTTCGCCCGACCCGACCTCGACCGCGAAACCGCAGCGTGGCGGCCCGCTCGCTCCCGCGCCACCCCCGCATGGGCTGCATACGCAAGAGCTGAGTCGGTCCCCACAAGCCGCCGACCAAACATGCTGGTCAGCGGCCTGTGCATACCCAAGAGGGCGCGAAAAACGCCCGTACTTGCGGGGGCTACATGTGATCCACCGACCACGGAGTTATGAGTCCGATGACCACTGCACGCGCGAGGACTTGGCCCGTCGGCGCCCCTCGCCAGGACGGCCGGGCCGTAATCTCGTGAGGATGGTCCGACAGTCACGGCAGAAGGTAGTGCCTCACCTCTCCTACGAGGACCCGTTCGCGGCACTCGACTGGCTGTGCCGGGTGTTCGGGTTCACCGAAGCCAAGCGATTCGACCGGGGTGAGGACAACCTGACGGCGCGGCTGAGAGGGCCTGACGGCGGGGCAGTGATGATCTCGGGCCACGACGACGACTTCAAGGTGTGGATGCGGGAGCGGGCTCCCCGCTTCGAAGAGGCGCCCGGGCGCTCCTGGCCGCATCTCACCCACACCATTACCGTGATCGTGGACGACGTCGACGCCCACTTCGGGCGAGCCGAGCGCGAAGGGGCGGTCGTGCTAACCGCACCGAAGGACCAGCCGTGGGGTGTGCGCAGCTACGCTGCCCTCGATCTGGAGGGGCATCAGTGGGAGTTCGCCACCCACATCGCCAGGTCCCCAGTGGGGTCTGACGAAACGGGCGGTGACGCTCTTGATTGACCTTGCTTTGAACCTACGTCGGGCGTCAGTTCTGCTACCGGTCACCCGCTCCGGCCCGTAGGACGGTGTTCGGCGGACTGAGGACGATCGGCGAGCCCGTGACCAGCGGATATGTGTTCTTAGAACGACAAGTTAAGACCACCATTGTTCTGTCTCGGGATTTCTGGGACAGACGAACCCTCATAGCGTAGTTTGTCCGATCGGCTGGTAGTCGATCGTGGGACCTCAGACCGCGGCGGAACTGGTCCGATCCCACAGGGCCGGGCGATGGGAGCTCAAGCCCCCGGCGGGCTGACCACGAAGATGCAGAACGGATGTCCAGCGGGGTCGGCATAGACCCGCAAGGGTTCATCAGGGTCATCAGAACGGTCGGACAGCAACCGGGCGCCGAGGGCCAAGGCTCGTGTGTGCTGTGCCTGAAGATCCGAGAGCGTGGCAACCGTCAGGTCCAAATGCAGCTGCTGGGGATACGGCCCTTCCGGCCAGGTAGCGGCAGGCAGTACAGCCACCTGTTGGAATGCAATCCGGGCCGCTCCGGCAGGGTGGTGCAGCACCAGCCACTCCCGGCCTCTCGGATCCGGCTCCCCCTCTCCCGGCGGCTCATCGCCCGGCCGATATCGGAGGCCCAGCAGGAGACGGTAGAACTCCGCCAACTCGCGGGCGTCGGTGCAGTCGAGTACTACCTGACGAAGTTCTGGGAATCCGCTCTCGGTTGTCACCCGCGTGGTGGGCGGATCCGCCCCCTGGCTAGGGCTGGAGATCTCGGGCTGGAGCGACCACTCAGGGGGATCATCTCCGCGGCAGGATAGCTATTCGGGGGTCCTGGGATCGGGACTTGGAGCGGTCTGCGGACACGCTGACCGCCGCCCAAATGCGATCCTTACCGGCGATGCGTAACCCAGGAAGTAGAGAGCTCCGCCGCCGGCAGGCTCGGCTCGAGAGCCAGCAGCGCGGAGCGGTCCGGGAGCAGACGCCTCCGCCTCGAAGGGGCGACATGATGCGTCGCGGGGGTCTGCTCGAGGGCCTCTCCCCGCGCGTGGTCACGCGAATCACCCTGGCCGTCACCGCCGCCAGCCTAATCATGATCGCCGCCTCGGCTTTGGGCCTCCTCGTGGAGTCGGCCCAGAAGGACCTGATCCTGGGAGTAGTCGTCGTGCTGGTCGCTCTGGTCATCACCGGAATCACGGGATCGGTAGTGGCGCCGGCGATGAGGGCAGTCCGCCGTGACCGTCGCACTCCAGCTCGCAACGTTCAGGGCCCGCTGGTGGGCGCAAGCCTCGTTTCACCCACCCCCGGACTGGCGACCCTGGCGATCACGGTTGGCAAGAACGTCGAGCAATTCCGGGTCCGAACCGACCTCTTTGAGAAGGTTCGTGGGGGAGCGACCGTGGTCGGCTTGACCGTGACCCCAGGCCTCAACTACGTCCAGGCGCTGACCATCATCCGTCGCGACCGGCTGGCCACCATGACCACGCCGCCGGTGACCAGGGCGATCAAGATCTCGGTCTGGCTGCCTCTGGTGTCGGTCGGATCGATGGTCGTGGCCCTCGCCCTGGGCTGTTTGATCGGTGCTCTGCTGCCACTCGGCCACTCGGTGGTTCACCCCCTGGTGACCGTGCTGCTGGCCGTCGCCTTGGCCTCCGGGGTGGCGCTCTTCACCCGTTGGTACGGCGGACGCCTGGTGAAGGAGCTGGGACTAGGTCAGTAGCTGACACTCGCCATCGGGCGGTCGGCGCTGCGGTTACCCGAATGCTAGACTTCGACTCCCCTGCACCCGGTCACCAGCCGGCTGCATACCCACAGGATCTGGGAGGCGTCTGCCTTGAATCGCGAGTACGAACTCTTCTACATCATCCGCCCTGATATCGATGAGGATCAGGTGCGCGTCGCCATGGACGAGGTGGCCTCTTTGATCGCTGGCCACGGTGGCGAGATGACCAAATCATCCCTCTGGGGCCGCCGCCGTCTGGCCTATCCAATTGCGGGCTACAACGACGGTTATTACGCCCTCAAGGAGATCGCCCTGCCGGCGGAGAAGGTGCGAGAACTGGAGCGCCAGCTCCGGCTCGACGAGCGCGTCATCCGTCATCTCATCAGCCTCAAACAGGTCTACTACCTGCCGGGCGACGAAGACAAGCGGGGCCGAGTGAGGCCGCGCGGAAAGGATCGTGGCGAGGCAGCCGACAGCGCCGCCCCCGAGGCGAGTGAAGTGGGGGACGACGCTCTGGAGGCGGAGGTCGCCGAGGATGATGGTTTTCGGGAAGACCCCGATCCGGTGGAGCTCGCCGCCGCCGAGGACGGGGAGGAGTAGAAATGGCAGGCTCGCTCAATCGTGTGATGCTGATCGGTCGCTGCACCGCCGATCCGGAGATGCGCTATCTCCCCAGCGGAGTCCCGGTGACCCAACTGCGGATCGCTACCAACCGCTACGGCAGCTCCCAGGACGGCGAACGCCGCGAGTTCACCGACTACCACGATGTGGTGGTCTGGAACATCGGCCAACGCAAGCTCGCAGAACTGGCCGGTCAGTTCTTGCATAAGGGCAGCTTGGTTTACATCGAGGGGCGGTTGCAGACGCGCTCTTGGGACGGTCAAGACGGGCAGAAGCGCTACCGCACCGAGGTCAACTGCAATGACATCCAATTCCTGGACTCCAAGGGAGCAGCGCCTGAGGGAGGGGAGAGCAGTCCACGAGTGCAGGCACTTCCGGGAGGAGGTGGCGAAGAGCCCACCCCCAGTCCCGCCGACCTGCCCGACGGGGACATTGATCCCGATGACATTCCCTTCTAATTCATGAACCATCCCACCGGAGGCTGAGAGAACAGAGCATGTCGGAGTACGCGCGGCGTCGTCCGCGCAAGGTTTGCAACTTCTGCCTGGAACGCATCGTGGAGGTAGACCATAAGGAGGTCTCCCGGCTGCGTCGTTACATCAGTGAGCGGGGCAAGATTCTTCCCCGCCGCGTGACGGGCACCTGCTCACTGCATCAACGTCGTCTGACGGTCGCCCTCAAGCGCGCTCGTCACATGGCCCTGCTGCCCTTCGCCACCGACCAGCACTGATTCGCCGGCGGGTCAAATCGGAACGAAACTGCGCCGGGCGCGGTACAGTGCCGGGGGGTTGGTAGAAGGACAGGAGGCGAGCACAAATTGGCGCGTCCCAGCCAGGCAGTGAGCCGTACCCGGCCTAGTCCAGCTCGGCGCCCACGCCGGGAGCTGACGCTCAGCATCGACGTTGGTGGCACCGGCATCAAAGCCGAGGTCCTCGATGGCTCCGGCAAGGCCCTAGGCGACCCGGTCCGGGTCAAGACCGAGTACCCGCTGGCGCCGCTCGGCATGATCCAGGTGTTCAAGCAGCTAGCCCGAGCAGGTCCCAGCTTCGATCGGGTTTCGGTGGGCTTTCCCGGCGTTGTCCGCGGTGGGGTGGTGCGCAGCGCACCGCATTTCATACGCGAAGGGGGAGAGGGGACGCCGATCTCTCCGCCCTTGCAACGAGCCTGGGATCGTTTCGACCTCGCTCGTGGTACTGCCAAGGCTCTCGGCAAGCCGACCCGAGTTGGCAACGACGCCGAGGTCCAAGGCATGGCGGTGATCAAGGGCAAGGGTCTGGAGGTGGTGATTACCCTCGGAACCGCCTTGGGGAGCGCTATCTTCCAAGACGGTGAGCTGGCGGTCCATCTCGAGCTGGCTCACCATCCCTGTCACAACGGCAAGACCTACAGCGAATACGTGGGCGAGGCAGCCCGCCAAAAGGTCGGTGAAAAACGCTGGAACCGCAGGGTTCTCCGTGCCGTCGAGCTAGTTCGCGCCCTCCTCTTCTTCGATCACCTCTACGTTGGAGGGGGCAACTCGACCCACGTCAAGATTCCACTCGGCGACGACGTCACCCTGGTCGACAATGCCGCCGGTCTGCTGGGGGGAATCAAACTCTGGTCGGCGAATCGCAGGACGTCGCCTAACGTTCGATAGACTGGGCTCGGCCAGGGAGGCATCGCTGTCGGCCAGCCGCCCCCGCAGCCCATCGTCCAAGCTTTCGAGGAAATTCCAATGTCTTCGCCGTTAACTCCCGGTCGGCCTCGAATCCTGGTGGCTGATCCGATCGCGGCCGATGGCATCACGCGGCTCGAGGCGGCCGGCGATGTCGAGGTGGCTCTCAAGCTCAACGAGGATCAACTAGTCGAGAAGGTCCCTCCCTTCCAGGCGCTGGTGGTGCGCAGCGAAACCCAGGTGACCTCCCGAGTGATCTCCGCCGGGGTCGAGCTGCGGGTGATTGGCCGGGCCGGAGTCGGGGTGGACAACATTGATGTTGAGGCGGCCAGCGCCAGCGGTGTTTTGGTGGTCAACGCCCCCACCGGGAACACGGTCGCTGCCGCCGAACACACCTTGGCGCTGATGCTGGCTATGGCTCGCAACGTGGCCCGCGGCGACGCCTCCCTCCGTGCTGGCCAGTGGGAGCGCTCCAAGCTCGTGGGCAGTGAGATTCGGGGCAAGACCTTGGGCGTGGTCGGGCTGGGCAAGATCGGGACGGAAGTGGCTCGGATGGCGCAAGGACTGCAGATGCGCGTCGTCGCTTTCGATCCCCTCGTCTCCCAGGAGCGGGCCGAGCAGCTGGGCGTGGAGTTGCTGGCGCTGAACCAAGTGCTGGCCCAGGCCGAGGTCCTCACCGTCCACACCCCCCTTAGCGACGCTACCCGTGGTCTGATCGGGGCTGAGCAGCTTGCCCGCCTGCCCAAAGGGGCCCGTGTCCTCAATGTCGGCCGTGGCGGGATCATCGACGAGGCCGCTCTCGCGGAGGCGGTCCATGAGGGACACCTCGCAGGCGCTGCCGTGGATGTCTTCACCAAGGAGCCACCTCCCCCCAACAATCCCCTGCTCCACGAGGCGGGCATCCTGGTCACCCCCCACCTGGGCGCCTCCACGGTTGAGGCCCAGCTTTCGGTGGCCACCGATGTCGCCGACCAGATCGCCGAAGTGCTCGCCGGGCAACCCGCCCGCTGGGCGGTCAACGCCCCCCCGATCGCCCCCGAAGAGGCGGGGTTGATCGTTCCGTACCAGTCCCTGGGGGCGAAGATGGGCAGCCTGTATGCCCAGTTGGGCGGAGGCGGGATCCGGCGCGTCGAGATGATCTCCCGGGGCGATCTGTCCACAGTCCAGCCGGGTTCGCTGACCGCCGAGACTCTGGGCGGCATACTCAGCAGCTTTACTCAGGATCGGGTGACCGCGGTGAACGCTCGGGCGGTCGCCCGCCAGCACGGCATCGAGGTGGCCGAGCAGCGCGGCTCCGGCCCGGGGACGTGGGCGAGCTCGTTGGTGCTCAGGGTCGACGGTGACGGACCATCTGAGATCGAGGGAACCACAGCCGGAGGCGAGGCGCGCATTGTCCGCCTGGACGGGCTGCCCATCGATCTTGTCCCCGACGGGCTCTTTCTCTTCTTTGGTCATCAGGACCGTCCCGGCCTGATCGGAGCGATCGGACAACTTCTCGGTCAGGGCAACGTGAACATCGCTGAGATGCGCGTGGGCCGAGATGCTCCTCGGGGCCGGGCTGTGACCGCAGTCAAGGTCGATGAGATGGTGGATGGGGCGCTGGCGGAGAAGCTGCGGGCGATCGATGGGGTGACCGAACTGCATCTGGTCGAGCTCTAGCGGGAATGGCTGAGGTCTCGGCATTCCGGGGGATTCACTACGAGCCCGGCGTGGTCCCCCTGGAATCGGTACTGGCCCCGCCATACGATGTGATCAGCCCCGAGCTCCAGCTCGACCTCTACTCACGGGCTATGCAGAATATCGTCAGGATCGAGCTGGGGAGAGACTTCGAGGGTGACGTTCCTGGGGAACGCGACCGTTACACCCGAGCCGGTGCCCACCTCCGCGCCTGGCTCCGTGAAGGCGTCTTGGTCCAAGATGAGCAACCCTCGCTGTACGTTCATCGCCATTCGTTCCGGCCCCCCGGGGGAGGCGGTCCGCGCCAGCGATTGGGCTGTTTTGTGGGAGTCGAGCCAGTCCCCCACGAGCGTGGCGAGGTCCTTCGCCACGAGTTGACAATGTCGGCACCTCGGGAGGACCGGCTGCAGCTGTTGCAGGCGGTCAAGGCGCAGACCTCCCCGATCTTCCTTCTTTACGAGGACTGCGTTGAGGTGACCCGAGAGCTGGAAGCGGTGACGGAGCGGGACTCGCCCTTCGCCGAGGCGGTTGTGGCCGGCGAGTACGGCTCGGAGCGCCATCAGCTCTGGCGAGTTTCCGACCCAGAGGTGATCGAGACAGTTACCGCCGGGCTGAGCCAGACCCGACTCTTCATCGCGGACGGTCACCACCGCTACGAGACCGCTCTCACCCTTGGCCTGGCCGCGGTCCTGGCCTTGGTCTCGCCGCTCGACGACCCTGGCAACGTGATCCTTCCCACCCATCGGATTGTCCCGGAGGCCAGTCGAACAGTCGAGGAGATCGGAAGCTCACTGGCCGATGAAGGCTGGCAGATCGAGTCCCCAGGCGACCTGGGTGATGCTTTAGCGAGCTTGGCTCGGCGCCGGGACTCGGCCCATGCTGTCGCCGTCGTGGGTGCCACCGGAATGCTCTTAGCGAGTCGCCTGCGCTCGCCGGAGGAGCTCAGCCAACCGGGACTTGGATTGGATGTCTCGGTGCTCGAAACTGAGATTCTGCAGCCACTGCTTGGCCTCGGCTCCGGCGACGCTGAGGCAGGACGCTTGCTCTACAGCCGAGACGCCCAGGAGGCACTCGACATGGCCCGAGCGGAGCGCGGCATCGCCTTTTTGCTCAACCCGACCACGGTCGGGGAGATGGCCGCGGTGGCGGCGGCGAGGCAGGCGATGCCCCAGAAATCCACCTACTTCTTCCCTAAGGTACCGGCCGGCCTGGTGATCATGAGTACGGAGTGATAGGGAGAGGCCCAGGCAGCTGGCAGTTGGCCACCTGCCGAGAGGGCGTGCAGTTTGGAACTAGGGCCAATTCGGGTAGGGTTTAGAGCGGAGTGCCCACCTACGCTTACCGCTGTCAAGCTGGCCATCAGTTCGAGGCCGTCCAGGGGATAACCGAACCGGCACTGACTGCGTGTACCACGTGTGGAGCGGCGGTCCACCGGGTCGTGTTTCCGGTCGGCATCGTCTTCAAGGGGCAGGGTTTCTACAAGAACGACTCCAGGTCGTCGAGTTCCAGTTCGATCGCCCCGGCCAGCGGTGAGGCCAAAGACGCCACCTCGGCCACTCCCGCCCCGGCTCAGACCGACGACGGCAAGGCGGCTATCAAGACCGAGACACCGAAAAAGGATTCAGCGTCGGGCAGCACCACCCCAGCGGGCAAGGGCGCCTGACGCGAGGAGAAGACCATGGCTGAGCCACTTCAGGTGAGCGACACGACCTTCGATAGCGAGGTCATCAAGTCGGAGACCCCGGTTCTGGTGGACTTCTGGGCCGACTGGTGCACGCCCTGCAAAATGCTGGCTCCGATCGTCGAGGATCTTGCCTCCGAGTACGGAGCGCGGGTCAAGGTAGCCAAATTGGACGTGGACGCCAATCCCAACATCGCGGGCCAGTTCGGAGTGATGAGTATTCCCACGCTGATCCTCTTCAAGGGTGGCGAGGCGGTGCAACGGGTGGTCGGATACCAACCCAAATCGGCACTCAAAGCCAAGCTCGACGCTCTCGTCTGAGATGAGCCCAGGCGCCTGACGCGATACGATCGGGCGCCTATGCCAGACCTCCAGGAGACGTTCTCGCGCGCTCTGGTGGAGGCGGCCCAGGGTCTTGGAGCAAGGTCCGTACCCGACCCGGCGGTGGAGCCCTCGACCTTGCCCGAGATCGGGGACTACTCATCGGCAGTCGCCTTTCGCTTGGCGGGCCTGCTCCGCCGGGCGCCCCGGGAGATCGCCGGCGAACTCGCTCGCCGAGTTACTGAGCAGCAACTCGAACACTGCCGGGAGGTGACCGTCAGCGGAGCTGGGTACGTCAACTTCCGCATCGACTTCGCTTCCTGCTCCCCCCAGGTGATCGAGCAAGCGCTCCACTTGGGGGCGGTGGTGAGTCCTGACCCAGATGCGGGGGCCAAGGTGATCGTCGAGCACACGGCCACCAATCCCAACAAGGCGGCCCACGTCGGCCATCTCCGCAACGCCTGCATTGGCGACACGGTGGCTCGCCTCCTGCGCGCGCGGGGACATGTAGTCGAGGTTCAGAACTACATCGATGACACCGGGGCGCAGGTCGCCGACGTTCTGGTCGGAATACGTCACCTCGGGCTCTCCGCCAGGGCAGACGAGCCCTTCGATCGGTTCTGCTCGCGGGCCTACGTCGAGGTCTGCCGTCGCTACGAGGCTGAGCCGGAGCTGGTGCAGTTGCGAGCCCGAACCCTGCGTCAGATCGAAGATCGGGACGGCGAGGTCGCAGCCGCCGCCAAGGAGCTGGCCAGCAAGATCGTGGATGCCCACCTGCAGACGATGGCCCGGGCCGGCATTGGCTACGACCTGCTCACCTGGGAATCCGACATCATCGAGCTGGGCTTCCTGGGCCACGCTCTGGACTGGATGCAGGAGGCGGGCGTGATCCGCCAACCCAGCGACGGCCCGTTGCGGGGTTGCTGGGTACTCCCTCTCGACGACAGCCCCTTGGACCAGGAGCTGGTCCAGGGGGAGGCCAAGGTCTTGGTGAAGAGCGACGGCGTGGCGACCTACACCGGCAAGGATGTCGCCTACCACCTCTGGAAGTTCGGGGTGCTGGGGTTGGACTTTGCCTACCGGCTTTGGTCTCCCCAGGGCCCGGCCAGCACAACCGCCGACCCCGAGCTCGCCCAGCTAAACCCGGATCGGTTTGGGCACGCGGCCCGGGTGGTCAATGTCATCGATCAGCGCCAGGCCGCGCCCCAGGTAGTGGTCAAGGAGGCTCTCCGCCGCCTCGGCTTCGAGACGCAAGCGGCTGCTCTGCACCACTTGGCCTACGAGGTGGTGGCACTTTCCCCGGGCGCCGCGACAGCTCTTGGGGTGGACACCAGCGAAGGCAAGGCCATGTACGCACTGAGCGGCCGCCAGGGGATCGACGTCGGCGCGGACGATCTCCTCGACGAGGCGGAACGGCAGGTCCGCTCCAAGGCTCGGGACCAGACGGTGGCGGCTCGCCTTGCCGCCAGTGCGGTTCGCTATTACCTGCTCCGCTTTGGCCTCAATTCGATCATAAATTTTGACTTCGGGGAAGCGCTCCGAACCAGCGGGGACACGGGGGTCTACCTGCAGTACGCCCATGCGCGGGCCTGCGGCATCCTGGCCAAGGTCGCTCCGCTCCCGATGCCCTCTGAGGTGCCTGACCCGACGCCGAGCGAACAGGGGCTGATCAAGCTTCTGGAGCGCTTCCCTCGGGTTGTAGCTGAGGCGGCTGAGGGGCTCAGCCCCTCAGCCCTGGCCAGCTACACCTTCTCTCTGGCCACCGCCTTCAACGACTTCTATGAGCACTCAGAGCGCCTCTACCAGCTCCAAGATGAGGTCCTTCGTGGATTTCGGCGCCACCTGGTCGACGCCACCCGCTCCACCCTGGCGCGGGCCCTGGAGCTACTCGGACTCACCCCTCTGCCCCGGATCTGATCAAGTCAGCTTGGGCAGCGGTCCACGATGTGCATACTGGGCCACTTGTCCGAGTTGCCCCTCTTCCCACTCCGGGCGGTGCTCTTTCCTCACATTCAGTTGCCCCTCCACGTATTCGAGCCCCGCTACCAGGCTCTGATACGGAACTGCCAGGACAACGCCGGTAATTTCGGGGTGGTGGCCATCCGCAGCGGGCTCGAGGTCGGCGGTCCGGCGGAGCCTGAATCGATGGGGACCGAGGCGATCATCAGCAACCTGCAGCCCTTGTCGGAAGGTCGATTCAACGTTGTGGTGACAGGCCGCCGCCGCTTCCAAATCAAGACGCTGATCGCTGATCGGCCCTACCTGAGGGCGGACGTGGAGCTTCTCGAGGACCTGGCGCCGGATCCGGCGTCGTTCATTCTGGCCTGCGAGGCACGCTCGGCCCTGAGCCAGTACACGACGGCGCTGACCCGAATCACCGGCCGCGTGGCTAGCACCATCCCGCTACCCACCGACCCCCTAATCCTCTCTTGGGTGATCGCGGCAACCCTGGTGGTTGAGGGAGCTCACCAGCAGCGTCTACTGGAGCAGGCCAGCGTTAGCCAGCGACTTCGGCTGGAGATCGAATTGCTGAAGCGAGAGGCGACTCTGCTCGACCTAGACCTGGCCAACCGACTTCAGCTCGTTCCCACCTACGGCCGAAACTGAGCCGCTACTGAAGGATGTCGAGGTAGCGCTCGCCCGCTCCTCCCGACTCCGTGCCGGGAAGCAGTGATGGCGAAACCTGCATCGGCTTGGTCAGATGGAGGATGTAGACCGCCCCGGTGAACCCCGAGACGTGCCCGATGCTGATACTGCTGACGACCGCCCCGGGGGGAGGCTGGGCCACCGACGTTCCCGGAGCCACTCCCTTCATCTCTACATAGAGGGTCTCCGGCCCATCGAAACCGCAGGTGATCTGGGGACTGCCGCTGCCCTGCACCATCTGGAAGACGACCCAGTACTGGCTCCCGTGCACGCCATAGCGCACCGTCTGGAGCTGATAGCCGCTGCCGGTGCTCCCCACGGTCTGGGTCCCGGTCAAGGCGAAGGGGGTCGGAGTGGCCGTTGGGCCCGTGCTTGGCGATGGGCTGGGCTTTGCCGAGCTGAGCGGGGTCGCTTGGCCCCGGGCATGGTGGCTCACCGGTGTTTTTCCACTGCCATGGGTGACGTTCCAAAGGATCAGCACGACTGCCAGCGCGGCCACCGCAATCAGTCCCGTCCGGGTCCAACTCCGGGCCTCGGGCCCGTCGCCGCCGGATTTGGGGGCAATCGGCCGCCGCGAGCCTCCACCCCCGGTTCGTCTCGGGATCTCGCGGTCGACGACAACCGGCTCCCGATCCGCTTGGAGTCCCGGGATCGCCGCCGCCGCCGGGCGGGCAGGGGGAGCGGAAGCCGCGAACTGGGTCGCCGGTGGCGGGGGAGAGGCATCGCGCGATAGCGGAAGAGTGGTCAGGTCGGGGGTCCAAGTGTCGGCAGTCGGAGTAGCCGGGGGAATGTCTCGCCAGGGCACCTTGATTTCGGTAGCTGGCTCCCAGCCAGGGACGACGATCGAACTGGGTCGGTTGGTCGAG
The DNA here is from genome assembly GCA_049790415.1 of Candidatus Dormiibacterota bacterium. Classification (GTDB taxonomy): domain Bacteria; phylum Chloroflexota; class Dormibacteria; order Aeolococcales; family Bog-877; genus Bog-877. The sequence continues at coordinate 12,557 of JBAQYY010000036.1, forward strand.
GTCGTGTCTTCAAGGTCGCCAAAGACAGGCTCCGCCTCGGCCGGGTCCTGGCTGGGAGACTCAGGTTCCGGTCCCGGGGCGGACGCCTGAATCTCCTCGAGCGCGGCCGAAGAGGCCCAAGCGACATCTGTCGGTGCCTGGTCGGGCGCGACGATCTCCGGAGTGACCTCTTCGGGAGCTTCCGCTAGCCACAGTTCCTCTGGGACAGCCGCCAGGGCATCCAAATCGGAGCGGTCTGCCTCCAGAGCCCCGTAGGCGCTGCCTTGCTCGAGCTCGGGCGCGCTATCCTCCGCGATCTCCTCAGCTGCTGCGGTGGTCGGCAATTCGGCAGTAGCGGGCTCCTCCAGGATGGCGGGTCCAATCCCCAGCGCCCCAAAGGGATCAGGCGCCGCCAGGATCGATTCACCGGCCTCGTCATCCGCTTCCTCGCCCCCGGTCAGCGCTGAGGACATCCCGGCGGACACCACCACACGCGAGCGTTCCAGCAGGGCGCTGGCCGTTCCTCCGGACAGACGCACCGGCGCGAGCAGGGAAATTCGCTCCGTCTCTTCGCGCAGGTAGCGCATCCCCGTCTTGCAGCGCTCACAGGTGATCAGGTGAGCGTCCAGCTCCAACTGGCGTTCTCGCGAGAGCTCCCCATCTAGCGCGCAGCTAAGTGTGAGGAGGCTGCACTTCATATAGAGATATCGCGATAAATACTGCCGAATTCACGTCGGGCTGAGGCCACCAAGCGCGATGCTGCCTCCGGCGAACACTCCATTGCCACGGCAATTTCGCGGTACGAGAGTTTGGCTAGATCGCGCAACAGAAGTGCCGCCCGACGGCCGAATTCGGTTGCCAGCAAGGCTCTCTTGGCGGTGTTGATACGAGCCGCATCGGCGGCCGCGGGTCCCAGGCTGATAAGGGGCGGGCGCTTGGCGAAAAGTCGAGCCACGCCACGGCGCTGGGGTGGATAGTGCTGGTTCTGACGGGCGGCCCGAGTCACCGCCCGGTAGAGGATTGCTCGTCCGTCACGTTGTAGCGCAGCTGCCGGAAAGTGCCGAGCATGAAACAGACCCGCCGTCACGTACTCCACTGCATCCTCGGGCGTGCCGGTCAAATGGAGGGCGTACGAGACTAGGGCGTCGAGATGCTGGCGGCCAAGGTCTTCCAGCGTGCTCGCGGCGATCTGAGGTCTTTCTAGGACGGTATTCATGACGTTGCGTGTTTGGACACGCGAGCTGGCGCAAGCATAACCCGCCGAAGGGCAAGGCGCAACTAGCCGCGTCCCGAGTTCGGGGGAGGCTGGTTTAAAGACCCATCAGCCGTCGCCGGGTACCGCTGCAGGCCGCCGGCCCAGAACTTTGGTGGCGAGATGCCGCTGTCAAAGTAGGCTTGGGCTGGGATACCGATGTCCGCTAACCAAAGTCGGCCGACGAATGCGCTCGCGCCGGGAATCAGGCATCCAGACTTGGGAATGGCCAGCATCAGAGTGTCGTCAGCCCGCACTGCGTCCCGGTCGGTACTGCCGCCAGTTGCCTCCAACCCAGTGGGCACATCGATGGACAGGACTCGCGCCCCAGCGTGGTTGAGCTGCCGGACGGCATCGAGGACGACGCCCTGGAGAGGCCCGGTGCTACCCGTTCCCAGCAAGCCGTCGACTACCAGAACGCTACCAGCCAGTGCCCATGCGATAGCTTCCTCCCCACCGTCGCCGACATGGCGAACCTCGACCCCGGACGCCCGGGCGGCGCGCGTTTGGCGGGCGGCCGCGGCCTCCGCACTGTCCATGTTGGCCAGGGTCAGTGCCCTCACCTTGACGCCCCAGACGGCAAGGTGACGAGCACACCCGAGGGCATCGCCGCCGTTGTTGCCCCGTCCGGCCAGGACGGCCACCGGCCCAGGCGACTTCATCTCTTCAAGAAGGATCTGGGTCAGCCGGGCGCACTGGAAGCCGGCGACCGCCATCAGGGCTTCCACCGATGTGCCCAGCTGGGTTGAGGCGGCGTCCAGGGAGCGCGATTGTTCTGCCGAGGCTGAGGCGGCGACCCGCTCCGTCAAAGGGCTGACGACCGTCCCGCGCTGCGAGCCTCCTCCGCTCTCGTCGTGGCCGCCCAGGCAACCCTGACCACGTCTCCCGCGTGGAGATTTAGCAGGGCTGCAGCGTTGATGCCCTTACCGGCAATCTCAAGGTGGTCGGCACTGTTCCAGAGCATCCCAAAATCCCCTTCAATCTCGCCGTAGGTACGTACCAGTTGGGAGATCACCCGACCGTGGCTGAGGGAGATGTTGGCCGGTAAGGGCTGGTACCAGTGGGTCCGAGCAACGGTGAGGATGGCGTTGCCAAAGCGGTCGACCAGCAGGACCCGCGCCGTGCTGCCCCCGCTGTCGCCTTGAGGCAAAAACTCACTGACCAGCTGGGGACTGGGAATGCGGGGACCGAGATTTTCGAATCGAGTGGACCCGGCCGCTAAGCGCGCCGCCAGTGGGCCGATGACATCGCGGCCGTGAAACGTGGCGCTGATTGGCTTGGAGTCGAGGCTGCTGGTGTCAACGCGAACTGCCATCCGGTCCTGGCCCCGACTCCAGAGGAAGTGGAGCAGACCGTTGTCGGGAGCCACCACCAGTTGGCGATCCACCCGGGCCGCCACTAGGGGACGATCGGTACCGACTCCGGGGTCCACCACTACGCAATGAACCGTTCCCTCAGGAAAGGTCGGTGCGGAGGCGGCGAGCCAGTAGGCGCCAGCTCCGATGTCGTGGGGGGGAACTCCATGGGTGATGGTCACCACTCTGAGTTGGGGCGCTACCCGGGCGATGGCTCCCTTGAGGGCTCCCACGTAGCCATCTGCGGAGCCGAAGTCGGTAAGCAGGGTGAGGATGGCGGCCATGATTCGGGGCCATTGTCACCCATGACTGAAGGCCGAATCGGCTCGCCGCACAGTCTCGACTCCGCCTAACCGCGCACAGTGATCGTGGCGGTCGCCACCGCCTTGGATGAGAGGACGGTGACGGTCACCCGATATCTCCCTGGAGGCAGTGCCCTGCCCTTGGTCGTGTGGCCAGTCCACATGATCTCGAAGGTGGCTTCCGGCAAGCCGGAGGCGTCGCCTTGAGATTGCGGTAGGGATTGAACGGTAACCGCAGCCGCCGCTGGCCCGGTAACCGACACCTGGGGCGCGCAGACGCCGTGCGTCTCATAGACCGAGATCCGGGTCGACCTGCCCGTGGCGAGCGTGGCCCGGGTCGGGGCCACTGTGAGCCTGAGCGCCGCACTGCCACAGGTGGCGGGAGCAGCGGCAGCTGAGTGCGAACCTCCGGCACGGAGGTCGGGCGCGAGGGCAAGATACTGCCGACTCCGCGAGGGCGCGGGATGCTGTCCCACCAGAGGTACAACCACCGCCGCAGCCAGGCCGGCAACAGCGACGCCCGCTATCCCCGCCAACACGCCGCGCCGGGCTAACCCAGCACCGCCACCCAGCCATCTGGGCCAGCGGCGGGTTGGGGTGGCCAGTAGCTGGTCCTGCAGGGTGCGGCGGAACTCGGGGTCGAGACGCATCTCCGCCAGTGACCGGCGCAACTCACCCCGGAGCTGCTCGGTCAGTCGCTCGTTGGGATCCATATCAGGCGCAAGGCCTCCAAAGCGCGATTGAGCCGCGACTTGACCGTCCCCTGAGCCACCCTGAGAGCGCGGGCGGTCTCCTGCACCGATAGGTCGAGGTAGACCCGCATCACAATCACATCACGCTGATCCGCCGGTAGCTGGTCCAGCGCTTGGCGCAGGTCGGCCGCGAGGGCCAGGTCGGAAAAGGGGTCCCGGGTGCTGGGATCCTCGGGCAGGACGTCGGTGGGGATGGGTATGCGACGGCGCAGGTGGGAGCGGGCGGTATTGGCCACGATGGTCAGCAGCCACGCCCGTTCGGCACCGGGATCGCGCAGGCTGGAGCGCGCTCTCCAGGCGCTCACGAACGCGTCCTGGACGCAATCCTCGGCTCGGCCGCGATCCCGGAGAAATAGGTAGGCGGTGCGCAAGGCAATGTCCCCATACAGGCTGACCCAACGCTCAGCCAAGGCTTCGGCTTCAGCATCAGGACGCCTTGACGACACCTAGTGGTTCCTCCAATCTCCGAAATCGTGGATCCGGAGCAGCCAGGGAGCGCATCTGGGCGGGCCGCGACCAAGAGTTGGAGCTTAGTTCAGGAGGGATTCGCCGATGGGGGCAAGACCATCCGAGTGAGTTGCGAACGGAGCTTGCCGCGACTCCATCGATGGCGACCGCGCAGGTGAACGTAGGCCCAGCAGGCGGTGTTGAAGAGTAAGTCGGCAGACTGGTCGGCATCGTCTCCCGGGCAGGCCAGGCTTCCGTCCTCCAGACCGTCGCGGAACAGTCTGGCAAAGGGCTCATTGAAATTGATCCCGCTCTGGCTCGCCTGGTGAAGAACCTGATCGGACGCCAGCAGTAGCGGCAGATGCGCCTCAGCCACGTCGAAGAGTGCGAGGAGGGCAAGGCCCATGCGGTCACGGGCCGACCCAGCCCCGGTGAGCGCTGGCCAAAGTGCTCGGCGGTAGTCGTCCTCCAGCCGCTCTAGCAGGGAGGCGACCAGGGCCTCCCGAGTGGCGCCCAGACGCCAAGCGGTGACCCGGGAGAGCCCGGCCTCCTCGGCCACCGCATCCATGGTCAGGCTGTTCCAACCGGTCTTGGCTAGGACTCCCACCGCCGCCTCGAGTAGGCGGGGGTCGTGTACCGCGTCGGGACGCTCTCGCTTCCGGGACTCCTCCCTCTTCTCCTGAGTTGATCTCGGCATCAACTGATGATAGCTGCGCGAAATCCTCCGTGTCAGTCGCCGCAATATCTGTGCTATGCTAATGAAACATTAGAGCTACAGCAATGTAGGAGGGAGGTAAAGTTGAATCTGTATCATCAACGGCTTTGTCGATCCCCCAGGTGGGCCGAGTACGTCGCCGGGGAAATGATTCCGGCCGCCGTTGAGGGTGTCTCGCTGGCTGGCCGCGTTCTCGAGTTGGGTCCCGGATATGGCGCCAGTACCTATGCCATCCGCGATCGAGTTCACGAGCTGGTGGCGCTCGAAAGCGACCAGGCTCTGGCAGCCCATCTTCGAAGTCGGTTCGGCTCATCGGTGGAGGTGGTGCTGGGAGACGCCACCGACATGCCTTTCGAGGACAGCTCCTTCTCCGCTGTGTTGTGCTTCACCATGCTTCATCACCTTCGCGACCGCGCCTCCCAGGAGCGCCTCTTTGCGGAGGTGGCCCGCGTTCTTGAGCCGGGTGGGATGTTCGTGGCTCGGGACAGCTCCGGAGGATGGCGGTTTCGTCTCATCCACTGGTGTGACGTCTGCACGCCTCTCGAGCCGCGCCGCCTCCGGCCTCAGCTCGATCGGGCGGGTCTCCGCACTATCGAGATCGTCGCCCAACCCGGGTCTGTTCACTTCAAGGCCAGTCGACCAATGACCTCCGAGAAGCCCACGAGTCCGGTCACGGTGCCCGTACCGTCAGCCGTGGCCGATCCGCTTTTCTGCCGGTCGAACCGTGACTGATCTCGAGTTCAGAGCGGCGATTTCCGCCATCGTGAGGGTCGTCTCCGCAGCTGAGGAGGGAGCGATCCTGGGCCAGCCTGCTTCGGATCTGGATGAGAAGAGCAGCCCCTCTTCCTGGACGCTCGTCGCCTTGGTGGCTCACAACACCGAATTCAAAGCTCAGCAGGTAACTCGACTGGAGGCGGCTCGTGACGGTGAAAACCCCCCTTCCTTCGTCGAGATCGACCACACTTCGGAGGAAAGCTACCGGCGGTTTTCCGGAATCAGTCGGCAGCGGGTCCTTGACAGTAGCCGGGAGACGACTACCAGCTTGCTTGATCTTCTGTGGGAGCTGCCTGAGGCAGACCTGATCGATCCGTCTCTCCACCCGTGGCTCCAAGGACGACCACTCTGGCTCCAGGTGGTGGTACGGGGGTTCTGGCATCCCGGCGGTCACCTCGGGGAGTACTGGCTCACCCACGTGCAACCCGAGCGCACTCTCCAGCTCCATCGTGCCGGAGTGGCGATCGCCGAGGCGATGACTTTGCCGGGACCAGCCCTCGGTATGGCGAGGTATGCGCTGGCATGTGCCGAGGCGAGAACGGGGAACACCCAGGGCGCGCTCGAGGAGGTCACGAGGGCCATTGCAGCCAACCCGGACCTCGCCCGAAACGCCGAGCGTGACCCCGACCTTGAGCCGCTCCGGCCCCTTCCCGGCTGGATCGCGAGCACCAGCTGACTCGTGCCATGGCCTCCGACTTTGTCCTAGTCGCTCTAGCGCTGGGCTTTGCCGCCAGCATTGGTGCCCACTACACCGGCGCATGCATGGGTATGCCTCACGCGCTCAGGGTCGTCAGCTCTCGGCGAGCTCTCCTCTTGATGGCTCCGCTGGCGCTCCTCGGGGCAGCTTTGGGTAGTGGCGCCGTCGAGAGACGAGTCGGCCACGGCCTGGTCTTGCATCAGCTCACTGTCTCCGACGAGATCCTGGTTTTGGCGGTTGCCTTCGCCCTCACCACCCTGTACAACCGGGTCCGAGTACCAACCTCCACCATACAGCTCCTGGTTTTCTCCTTGGTGGGAGTCGCTCTGGGGTCACACGCAGGTATTCGCTGGCCGGCGATCGCCAGCCTGGTTGTTCTCTGGGCGGTCGCGCCAATTGCCGCTGTGGGTCTGGGCTTCGGACTCACTCGCGGGCTGGACGGCATACAACATCTGCTCCGGGCCAGCCGGCTCGCTCGTCGGGGTGACTTGATTTGGCGGCTGGGCGGGGTGACGCTGCTGGCGATCGGCCTCGCCGCGTCATTCGCCATGGGTGCCAACGATGTCTCCAACGCAACGGGTGCGCTGGTGGGAGCGCGGGTGATGTCGCCAGGTCTGGCCGGTGTCATCGGCGGGGTCGGCCTGGCTACCGGAGTCATCATCTGGGGCCGGCCGCTCCTCGTGAAGGTGGCGTTCGACATCGTCCGTGTGGATAGGTCGATGGCTCTCGCCGCCCAGCTCGTCCAAGCGGCTGTGGTTCTGGCAGCCGTCAGCCTTGGCTACTTCACCTCCCTCAACCAAGCCCTGGTAGGAGCCATGGCTGGAGCCGGCTTGGCCCGAGGACGCGGGATGGTTCAAGGCCGAGTGCTGCGGGGAATCCTCCGAGGCTGGCTTTTCGGTCCGGCCTCGGGATTGGCGCTCGGCTTTGGACTGAGCTCGTTACTACTTCTGGGACCCCATCTAGTCGGGCCTTAACGGCAACTGGCAAAAGGAGAGGGGCGGGAGGCCTACTGGCCGCCCGCCCCTGAATCGCTCCGGCCCCGCGGCCGGTCAGTTGTACTAGTACTCGGGCATCGGGGGTGCGGCAGCCCCCTTCTTCTCCGGGATGTCCGTGATCAGCGACTCGGTGGTCAGCAGCAGCCCGGCGATTGAAGCTGCATTCTGAACTGCCGAGCGGGTCACCTTGGTGGGGTCGATGATCCCCGCCTTGACCATGTCCACGAACTTTCCGGTTGCCGCATCGTAGCCCTGGCCGACGGGGAGACTGCGGACCCGCTCCACAATCACAGACCCCTCGGCTCCGGCGTTGTTGGCGATCTGGCGAGCAGGCTCCTCCAGCGCCCGGCGGACGATGGTCACGCCGATCTGCTCGTCGCCGACCAGCTTGACCTTGTCGAGCGCCGTCTGGGCCAGCAGCAGCACCGTGCCACCACCAGGGACGATTCCCTCCTCGACGGCGGCTCGGGTGGCGGACACGGCGTCTTCCATCCGGTGCTTGCGCTCTTTGAGCTCCGTCTCGGTCGCGGCCCCAACCTTGATCACGGCCACTCCACCGGCCAGCTTGGCGAGCCGCTCCTGGAGCTTCTCCTTGTCCCAGTCGCTAGTCGACTTGTCAATCTCGGCCTTGATCTGCTCGATCCGGCCCTTGATGGCCTCGCTGCTGCCCGCTCCCTCCACCAGGGTGGTGTCGTCCTTGGTGACCTTGACCCGGCGAGCGTGGCCGAGCTGGTCGAGCTGCACCGAGTCGAGCTTGAGGCCCAACTCCTCGCTGATGACGGTGCCCCCGGTGAGCACCGAGATGTCCTGGAGCATGGCCTTCCGGCGATCTCCGAAGCCAGGAGCCTTGACCGCCACTGCCGTGAAGATCCCCCGGATCTTGTTGACGATGAGGGTGGCCAGCGCTTCGCCGTCCACGTCCTCGGCGATGATCAGCAGCGGCTTGCCACTTTGGTGGATCTTCTCCACCACCGGTAGGAGGTCGGCAATCGCCGAGATCTTGCGGTCGGTGATGAGGATGTATGGGTCCTCGAGAACCGCCTCCATGGCCTGGGCATTGGTCACCAGATACGCACTGATGTAGCCCTTGTCGAACTGCATCCCCTCGACCAAGTCCAGCTCGGTCTCGATCCCCTTCGACTCCTCGACGGTGATCACGCCGTCCTTACCGACCTTCTCCATGGCATCGGCGACCGTCTCGCCGATGGCGGGGTCCGCGGCCGAGATCGACGCCACCTGAGCGATCTTCTCGCGCTCGCTGATCGGCACGGAGTGCTTCTTGATCTCTGCCACAACCGCGTCGACTGCCTTCTGGATGCCGGCCTTGACCTGCACCGGGTTGGCGCCGTGGGCGACGTGACGGAGCCCCTCGTTGATCATTGCCGAGGCCAGCACCGTCGCAGTGGTGGTGCCATCTCCGGCGATGTCGTTGGTCTTGCTGGCCACTTCCTTGACCAACTGGGCGCCCATATTCTCGAAGGGGTCTTCGAGTTCGATCTCCTTGGCGATGGTGACGCCGTCGTTGGTGATCGTTGGGCTACCGAACTTCTTGTCGAGAACCACGTTGCGACCCTTGGGGCCGATCGTGATTCGAACCGCGTCCGCGACCTTGTCCACACCCCGCTTCAGGGCTGACTGGGCCTCCGTGTCGAATAGCAGTTGTTTGGGCATGCGTCTCTCCTGTTGTCGCCATCCAGAAGCTGAGGTTTCTGGGGCTTCATGTTAGCACTCAAGGGGGCCGAGTGCCAGCAGCCGAAGGGGACAAGTGGCAGGTCGGAAGACACTGCCCGGAGCTCTCCGCGATCATGGCTGGATGCCAGATCAGACGGCGTCCCCCGGGTTGTCCTTCCAGCCCGTGTCGGGCCTAGCTGACGTGGAGCGGGCCCGGCAATTCCTTCTCGCTCAGGGCTGGGCGGGTCTCCCAGCAGGTGCACACCTGCTCCGGCTTGTCGACCAAGGCGTCGATCCCGCGGGCGTAATTTGGTGGGTTCCGGGCCGGGCAGGAGAGCCGCGGGCCCTGGCTCTCCTGCACCAAGGTCTGTTGGGCTTCCTGCTCACCTCGAACGATGAGGGACCTGCAGCCCGGACCATGCTCGAGAACAACCTGGCCCGCCTGCAGCAGGTTCACGTCCCCGCTGGCCAGGTGGACTGCTCCTCGCTCGAGGCGTTTGACAGCTACCACCGGGACATCGCGGTGGCCCCCTCCGTGCGACCGCCGGCGGCCGCTCTTCCGCCCACCAGGGAGGGCGTCATGGAGGACGCGGAGCAGATCCACCGGGTGTATCAGCACGTTAGTTGGATGCGTCGCGAGAGCCCCGAGGAGTGGCGGGAGCGGATTGCCCAGCAGAGGAGTTGGGTTGCCGAGCTCCAGGGCCAGGTCGTCGCTGTCGCCCGTTGGACCATGGCCTTTGGGGGATGGGTGGAGGTGGGAGGAGTTGCCACCCACCCCGACTCCCGCCGAAAGGGCGCCGGTGCCGCGGTTACCTTGGCGGCGACTTCGGCGGCGCTGGCCGAGGGCCGCCAGGTGGCGCTGCGGTACGGAGACCCCGCCCTCGCGGCGCTCTATCACCCGCTCGGATTCGAGCACGTTGGCAGGGAGCTGGTGTTCTATCGGCGTAGCTGAATGGGGCCCGACGTATGATCGCCTCATGCCCGACCTCAAGTCGGTGCTGGCCTGGTCGGCGGTCGCGGCCGGGGTGGCTATCGCGGCGGAACGGCGACTCTCCAAGTCTCTGGCAGACCCGGAGGCGCCGATCCTCGACTGGGAACTGGTCCGGCGAACCGCCTACTCCCGTTGCGGCGGGGACGGGATGGCCGACGTCGAGAAGGCGGGACGCGACTACGACCCCCTTGTCGCCGAGCTGGTGCCCATGCTGGCCGAGGCCTGCAACACCAGTCCCCAGGAGGCGACCTTCGGCCGGGTGAGAGTGGTCGGTCGGCACGGGTTTATCGACCAAAACCTCGACATGATGCGGCGCATGCTTCGTCCCATCGAGACCGGCGGGGCTGGCTGGGGCCACATCCGACCAAGTCCGCTCATGCGAGTTCCGAGCAGCCTCTACGTGGGCACTCTCCTCGGCTTCATGGCCCGGCGCGTCCTGGGCCAGTACGACCCCGTGCTCACCCTGCCGCCCGCCGCCGAGCCGACTCCAGAGACCGCGGCTCCACTGCCGATACCGGCGCTCCTGATCGTCGAGCCTAACGTCCGCCACTTCGCCGAAGCCTCCAACTTGCCCATCGATTCACTGCGCCGCTGGCTCATGCTGCACGAGCTCACCCACGCCTGGCAGTTCGAGCTCCATCCCTGGCTCCGCGAGCACCTGGGAAAGATGGTGGGCGAGCTTAGCCAAGGACCGGGCCCAGGTAAGGGGAGAGGTCTGGAGGAGTTGGCCCAAGCGGCCCGCAACCTCAAGCCCCAGCTCATCCTGGTGGGTAAAGTCCAGGCGGTGATGACCGTGCTTGAAGGCCACGGAAACTACATCATGCGCGAGGCCGGCCGGCGCCACTTCCCAGACTTCGACACCCTCGACGACGCCTTCCGCCGCCGCCACGATCCGCCTCAGGCAGCGGAGCGACTTCTGCTCTGGATCTCAGGCATCGCCTTCAAGCTTCAGCAATACCAGCAGGGCGAGCGCTTTCTCCGCGAGGTCTACAGGGCTGCCGGTCAGACTGGGCTCGACCGCATCTGGGTCGGACCGGAGAGTCTGCCCGGATGGTCCGAAGTCCGCCATCCCGATCAGTGGCTTCGACGGACTGGTCTGCGCCAACCGGAGCCCGAGGCGGGAACAACGAGCCCCCAGCCGGCCCCGGCCTAACTCAGCGCGGCGGCCAGGAGGTCGCCTACCCTCCCCGGAGAGCAATCGCCGACCAGCGCGGCTACACTTCGCAAGTGAAAGGTCTGGTGTGGGCTCTCGCTGGCGCGACCCGTTGGGCTGTCCGCTCAGACGCAGCACAGGAGCAATTGCCATGAAGTCTCCTCAGCGTCGATCCAGCTCACCATCACCGCTGGCCGCCATGCGCTCCGAACTCGAGCGGGTAAGAGCCGGCCTTCGGGAACTGCTAGGTGCCCGTCAGCAGGAACTCCGTCCGATCCTGGTGCCGATCCCGGCCGGCGAGTATCCGCGTCCCGTCCGCGAGCTCCCCTCCGAGTCAGTGAGCTTCCACCTGGCCTTCGGACGCAAGAAGGACAAGTCCGATGGCGACGAGGAAGAGGACGCCGGAGCCGACGACGGCGTGGACGTCCTGGATAGCGGCCGGGAGGCTGACCTCGACCAGCTGCCCCCGATTCCATCCGCGATCGGCAGTTCCGAAATCAGCGAAGGGGGGTCCGACGCAGAAGCCGGACAGGATTCGGCTGACTCGTGGCGCCCACTGGGCTCCGCCAGCGAGGGATCGATATCGGCCGACGACGCCGATGAGCCGGCCGAGGACGCCAGCCCCGAGAGGGAGCTGAAAGCCTGGGGCACGGCAACCTTTAACCCGACTGACGGCGCCGATTCGCTGGAATCCGATCCAGATGTTGCTGAACCGGCTCCCTGGGGGGCGAGCGGCAGCGATGACGAGCCCGCTGCCTTCAGCCCGGCAGTGGTTGGGCCCTCAGAAGAGCAGCCCGAACATCTGTCGTGGCTGCAATCGGGAGCCCCGGAGGAAACGGCACCGTGGGCCCTCGCCGGCGACGCGCCCAGCACCGAGACGGTAGCTGAGGTCGAGGAAGTCAGCGACACTGCCGATATCGAGGACGGCGAGGAGATCGAGCCCGAGACACCAGTTGAGGAGGAGCCGGGTGGCGCATCCGTCGGGCTCGACACCTTCAGCGAAACCCTCACCGTCGAAGAGGAGCCCTGGACCAGCCCAGTCGCTGTCGTGGAGGAGGCGGTCGTCTTTCAGACCACCTCCCCACCGGTCAACCAGACGACTTCCCCCGCGCCCTCTGGCCTCGAGACCCGGTCCTTTCCGCTCCCCGAGGGTGAAGTCGTCTTCCGCAACCTGCGGGCCGGCTTCACCGACCCTTCGCGCCTGCTGCGCCACTTGGCCGGGGAGGGCCACACCGGGGTGCTCCACGTGTTGGGAGTCGACGGCAGCAACAACTATGTCGTGCTGGTTGACGGCTACGTAGTGGCGGTGGCGGTCGACCGCCAGGGCAATATCAGCACTACCAACCGGATCTCCTTCCCCAACTTCCCCAACAGCCAAGACACCATCAACGTGATCAGCTACTCGCGCCAGATCGCGCGCGGTCTCGGACTTCTGCTCCACGCCCCCGTGCGCTTTGCGGGGCTAGGGGCCATGTTCGTCAACCTGGAGGGGTTGCGCAGCTACCTGAGCAAGTACTCCTCGAGCGGGGGCCTGATCGTGCACGCTCAGGATGGAATCGGAGTGGCCCTCTTCGAGGACGGCAAGTTGCTAGGCGCCTACGCCAACGGCAATTCCCCTACCGCCGACCTGGGCCAGCTGCGCGACCTGGTCAAGGACCTGGAGGCGGAGATCGACGTGCGCTTCGGCGGTCCGCAGGACTTGGAACCAACTCCGCTCGACACCCTACTGTCCGGCCATCCCTTGTGACCGCTGGCCCGGGGCCAAATCCAGGTGATGAGCTCACCGAGAGTCAACGTCAGTTCTCGCAGGTAGCGGAGGCCTACCGGCACAGCCCCAGCCACGCCGATCCGGTCTCACTGGCACGATTTCTCGGGCTGGCTGAACTCCGCCCCAACCACCGGGTCCTAGACCTGGCCACTGGTACCGGCAACGTCGCGCTGGCGGCGGCGGCGCAAGTTGCTGAGGTGGTCGGTCTCGACATCACTCCGCGGATGCTGGAGCAGGCCAAGCAACAGGCGGCGGAGCGCGAGATTCGCAACGTCACCTTCATCGTCGGCGATGCCGAGCGGCTACCATTCGCCGCCTCTACCTTTGACCGCGTTCTGGTGCGCTCGGCTCCGCATCACTTCCAGCAGCTCATTCCCGCCCTCGGCGAGGCATATCGGGTGCTCCGCCCGGGCGGCGTCTTCGCCGTCAGTGACTGCTCGCCCCCGCCCGTTGTCCGGGATTGGCTGGAGGTGGTCGAGGTGGGCCGCGATCCTTCCCACTTCCGGAGCCGCGCCTTGGAGGAGTGGCGGGCGCTTCTCCAGGCCTTGGGCTTTACCGTGGAGCACGCCGAGCGGATCGAGCAGGAGAAGGACATCTTGGAGTGGTTCGAAGTCGCCCGAGTCAAGGACAAGCGCAAGCGCCAACTACTCGACTATTACGAGACGGCTCCCCAGGCGGTGCGCGGCCAGCTCCTCGCCCAGTGGCGTGAGGGCCGTCTCTACCACCGCTACTGGCACGCCCTGATCCGGGCCCGCCGGCCGATCCATCCGCCGCTCTGATCTCAGCCTGAGATAGGCTAGAAAGGTGGCCGAACCAGTCGACCTGAGCGGCATTCATCGCGAGCTTGACTCCATCCGGCGCGCCGTCTGCCACTGTCAGTTGCGCGGGGAGTGCCTGGGCTGCAAGGGCATCGAGATGGTTCGGCAACAGATGGAGGCGGTGGTGGCTGCCGCTTCCCAGCCGGTCCTGCTCCAGGTCGCTAATGAGACCGCCGCCAAGGAGATGATGACCCAGTTCTCTCAGATGCAGGAGCGCTTGATGGACGATCCCCAGATGCGCCAGGCGGCCGAGGCGGTCCGCCAGCGTCTGATGGATGATCCCGAGGCCCGTCGCATGATCGAGGATCTCATGCAGCGGATGGGCCAGGGGGAGGGCCCGGGCCAGGATCAACCCGAGTGAGGTCCCGCCGCTCTGTTCTGGTGCTGCCCGGCAGCAGCCGGCGGATGGCCGAGAAGGCGGCGACTCTGGACGTCGCCGAGGTGGTCCTGGACTTGGAGGATGGGGTTCCCAGCGGAATCGCTGAGAAGGAGCAGGCCCGCGCCCAGGTGGTGGAGATCCTCCGAGACCTGGACTTCGGTGGCCGCTCAGTCGCAGTCCGGATTAACGGGATTCGGGGGCCCCTGGCCATCCACGATGTGCTTGCCCTGGTCCCCCATGCCGCCGACAAGATTTCCTGTCTGGTGGTGCCCAAGGTCTCCACTGTCGGCGAAGTCGCATTCATCGACCATCTCCTCTCCGGGTTAGAGGCCGAATCAAGGCCCTCCGCACCCATTGGTCTCCAACTCCAGATCGAGACTCCGCTGGGCTTGGAATCGGTGGCAGAGATCGCCGCCGCCTCGAACCGAACCGAGGCCCTCATCTTCGGGCCAGGAGACTTCGCCGCTGCCATGGGCATGCCCCAATTGGCGATCGGTCAGGAAACGACTGGCTATCCGGGGGACATCTGGCACTACGCCCTGTTCCAGATCGCCACCTCGGCCAAGGCCCACGGCCTGCAGGCAATTGACGGACCCTGTTCGGATATCGCCGACACCGCCCTCTTGGAACGCTCCTCGCAAAGAGCTGCGCAGTTGGGCTATGACGGCAAATGGGTGATCCACCCCTCGCAGTTGGAGACGGTCAACCGGGCCTTCACCCCAGATGCCGAGCAGGTCCGCAAGGCCAAGGAGATTTTGGCAGCGCTCGAGGGTCAGGGAGGCGCCAGCCGCCTGGGCGGGGAGATGGTCGACGAGGCGCACGGTCGGATGGCCCGTGAGGTGCTGCTGCGCGCCTCCCGCCCGGCGTCCTAGTGAGCTAGCCGTGAGCAGAGACGACCCCACGCCCGAGAAGGTGACACTGGCGACCCGGGTGGTCCACGCCGGCAACGGACCGGATGGCCCCAGCGGCGCCCTGGTTCCACCGCTGCAGATATCGGTTGTGTACAGCCACGGCAATGCGCGGAACTACTCCTATGGCCGAGACCACAACGAGAACTGGGAGCGACTCGAGGGAGCGCTCGCCGAACTGGAGGAGGGTCAAGGAGCCCTCGTCTTCGGCTCCGGCATGGCGGCAATTTCAGCTCTTCTGGAGAGCTCCGCCGCGGGAGGCAAGGTCGTGGCCGCTCGCGACTCCTACATCGGAACGCGTGAACTCCTCCGTCACCTCACCGCGTCCCGACGCTGCACCACCGAGTTGGTCGACGCCACCGACCTCAATGCTGTCGAGCGCGCCTGCCAGGGTGCGGTTTGGCTGCTCGTCGAATCGCTCGGCAATCCCCTGCTGACGGTTCCCGACCTTGCCGGCTGCGCTGAAATTGCGCACCAGGCCGGAGCCCGGGTCGTTGTCGACAACACTTTCACCACCCCCCTGTTGGTACAACCGCTCCGACTTGGTGCCGACGCGGTGGTCCATTCGCTGTCCAAACACATTGGTGGGCACAGCGATCTGATGCTCGGCGCGATCATCACCAATGACAGTGATTTGCTGCCCAAACTGCGGTACCATCGCACGAATTCCGGTGCCATCCCTGGGCAACTTGAAACCTGGCTTGCGCTGCGGGGGATGCGCACATTGGATGTCCGCCTGCGGCGCCAGTCGGAAAGTGCCGCGTTTCTGGCGGAGCAACTGCAAGTGCTTCCGGTGGTAACCCGCGTCCACTACCCGGGGCTGGCCGACCATCCTCAACACGCGGTGGCGCTGCGCCAGATGCGAGAAGGGTTCGGAGCCATGCTCGCGGTCGAGCTGGATTGCGACGCCGAGACCGCGGAAGGGGTCTGTGCCTCGACCCGAATCTGGACCAATGCCACCAGTCTTGGCTCCGTGGAGTCGCTGCTGGAGCGGCGGGCTCGCTGGCCGGGCGAGGAGCATGTGCCGGAGAGCCTGCTCCGGCTTTCCGTCGGCCTCGAGGACGCCCACGATCTGCTTCAAGACCTGACCCAGGCGATGAACCTGGTCCCCGCCCGCCTCCGCCCTAGCGAGCCGGGGGCAGCGACGGACTGACAGGGTCAGGCCCCACCCACGCTCCTGCCCGAGTTGGCCCGGGCGCTTGGTAACGCTCGCCTAATTGACCTCAAGTCACCCTATTAGCGAGCCCGGCGCGGATAATCCCATCCATGATCTCGGCATCTTCGGAGACGACCGAGCGGCGCTCGATCCTGCGCCGCCTCGACGACCTGCTTGAGGCTCTCGAGCAACTGAATCTGCACGAGAGTTCTCAGCTCACTGACCGGATCCGCCAGTCGCTTGCCTCTCACGGAATCCCCTTCGAAGACGGCGCCGAGATCCGGGTCATCATCGAGCGGGTCTGGCGCAAGCAAGAGGGCCACATGACCGGTGCCCGTCCCGACCGCCGCAAGACGCCGTCGCGCAGAAGTGCCGCCCACCGACCGCCCGGTCACGACGTCATCGAGAGCATCATCCGGCAGAGCCAGCAAGGGTCCGACTGACTCTGACCGGTCCCGGCCCAGCTGCCGTCGGCGGTGGCCCCGTAGACTCGACTGATGCTCACAGCTGAGGTTTCTGCCCTCTTCCCCAAGCGGCTGGCGGCGATTATTCGTTGGAACGACCGCGGCCAGGCCGCGCAGGCGGCAGAGGTGGCGGCCCGGTCCGGCATCGGCTCGGTGGAGATAACCGTGGCAACCCCTGGCGTATTCGAGTTGATCCGGGAGCTTCGGTCTCGTCAGGATCTCGGCCAGAAGTGCTCATTCGGAGCGGGTACGGTGACTGACGCGGAGTTGGCCAGCCGAGCGGTCGAGGCCGGGGCACAGTACCTGGTGACCCCCTACCTGGTTCCGGCTGTCGCCGAAGTAGCCCACCAGGCGCGAGTGCCGTTGGTGATGGGTGCTTTGACCCCGACGGAGATTGCCCGCGCTGAGGAACTTGGTTCCAAGTTGGTCAAGGTGTTTCCGGCCGCCCCGGTGGGCGGGCCCGCCTACATCCGGGCCCTGCGTGGGCCCATGCCGAAGAGCCCGGTTTGGGTCAGCGGCGGCGTCGAGGTCGAGGAGTCGCTGGAGTACCTGCGGGCTGGCGCCGACGTGGTGGGTCTGACCAACGACCTCTTCCGGCCTGACCTACTGATGAGCGGGGACTGGGCCGGCCTGACCGGCCTCTGCGAAAGGGCCCTCATGCTCGCCGCCGCAGTGGATCCAGGCCCAGCCGCTCACCAGAGCGGCGGGAACGGAACCTCCGGGTCCGGCTCCACGCCGACACCGAGAGAGGCTGTCACCTCCCCGATCAAGTAGATCGAGCCAAGCGCCACCACGAGGCCGTCGGCACCAGCCAACTCGTGCGCTCGTTTCAGAGCTCGGCCGACCGGCTCTAGGTCTTCGTGCGGGCCGGCCCATCCTTCCGCCAGAGACGCTGTCGAAGCCGCTCGAGCGGAATTCGCCTTGGTAAAAACGACCCCTCGGAAGTCGACGGCTGCCAAGGCTTGGAGCATCCCGCGGTGGTCGTGATCCTCCATCGATGCGAAGAGGAGGACGCCATCGCGGTGCTCCAGGAGTCGCCCGATTTCCGGGATCGCTGCCTGCACCGCCCCGGGATTGTGGGCGGCGTCCACAAGGCACCAGGGCGGAGACCCGACCATCTCCATGCGCCCCGGCCAACGCACCTCTGCCAGTCCCTGCCCTAGGGCGGTCTCGGAGATGGCGAAGCCGCGCTCACCGAGACAGTCAACCACCGCCACCGCCAGAGCCGCGTTGGCCAACTGGAACGATCCCTCCAGGCCCACCCGAAGCCCAGGCCGAGTTCCGACCGGTGTGCTCACCTCGAATGCTTGAGCTGGTCCGCCATCTGCCCTGAGGGAGATCTCCCGTCCCAGGTGCCAGAGTCGGCCGCCGGCCGCCGCCGTGGCGGTTTCCACTGCCGGCAGGGCCTCCGCAGGCACGCCTGAGACCACCAGGTTGCCCGGCTTGATGATCGCCGCCTTCTCTCGGGCGATCAGGGGGATGGTGTCTCCCAGCTGGGCCTGGTGGTCGAGGCTGATCGAGGTCAGTACCGCCACGCCCCCGTCCCAGACATTGGTCGCGTCGAGCCGGCCGCCCAGGCCAACCTCGCAGACGACCAGGTCTGCTTCCCAGCGTTTGGCTGCCAGGAAGCCCATTGCGGTGAGAAGCTCGTGGTGAGTGGGGCGCTCCCCGGGCGACGCCAAGCCGTCAGCCGCGTCGCAGACGCCGTTGGCGATTTCGACAAAGAAT
Organism: Candidatus Dormiibacterota bacterium; assembly: GCA_049790415.1. Classification (GTDB taxonomy): domain Bacteria; phylum Chloroflexota; class Dormibacteria; order Aeolococcales; family Bog-877; genus Bog-877. Next base: position 30,861 of record JBAQYY010000036.1, read on the forward strand.
TCCTTGTCAATCGGCTCCCCAGCCAAGCGAATGCGCTCGCGGTAACTGGTCAGGTGAGGCTTGGTCAGCAAGGCAACCCGGATCCCGGCCCGCTGAGCCATCTCCGCTACCAGTGCGCAGACGGATCCCTTGCCGTTGGTCCCCGCCACCAGCACGCCCCTCAGGTCCGCCTGAGGATCATCCAGGCGGGCCAGCAGACGCCTTGTCGAGTCCAAGCCCAGGCGCATACCCGGCGAGCTGGCTTCGACAAGTCGCAGCAGCCCCCCGCGATAGCCGTCCCGGGCATTCCCCGTGGACGCTGCCGAGCGCTTCACTGTCGGGTACTCTCCGCTCCCTCAGCGAGCTTGATCAGCTGTCCTAGGAACCGTTGGGGCCGGCTATTCGTAGCAAACCTGGATGAGTTCCGCGACCGGCTGTGGTCACGTCTGCGAAGTGGTCTGTAGAGCACTCGTGGCATTCTGCACGGGTGCAGATATCCCGCACCCGGCTACTGCTCCCGTCGGCCCTGACAGTACTCGCCCTGGTACTGGCGGGCTGTGGGTCCACCGGCCCGCACCATCCCAGATCCTCACCGTCAGCGTCCGCCAGCGCGACCCCCCCGGGGCTGCTTGGGCTGGCCGGGGAGACAGCCGGACCCTTCCTGGCCGCCGGACCCTATGCAAGCGACGGGGGGAGCTTTGGCACCAAGGGGGGCACGGTTCGCGCTGGCACCGTCCCGGCCACAGCCATGGCTGCGGTCACCGCTCTCGCCCTAGCCCTCAACACTCCAGGACCGCCGATCAGTACCTCGACCGGGCTGGGCTACAACCTAGGTTCTACCAGTGGCTACCAGCTGACTACCAACTCGTCTCTGACAACTTTCAATTTCCACCCCAACACCCCCACCGATGAGGTCGGCACCACCCCCACCTTGGCCGGGGCCAATCGATTCGCCGAGGCCTTTCTGAGTGGTGCTCATGTGCCAGCTGGGGGTGGCGTCATTCCTCTCCCCCGGATGAGCACTACCAACGGTTCCGACCGCACCGTCTACTTCCAGTGGTCCCTCTACGGACTTCCGGTGGTCAACATCCTCGGTCAGCCCCAGGAGATCGACGTCGATGTGGCCACTGACCAGCACCAGACCACCCAGCTGGTGGGAATTTCCGGCGCCGTTCCTTACGGATCGATCGGCAACCCGGTTCGCTATCCGGCGCTTGCGCCGGACCAGGTCATCCAAGACCTGAACTCGGGGGCAATCAAGCCCGGCAACTACCTGCTCTCGACCAGTGGTCAGCCCTTCGCTACCCCATCACCCCGTCCTCAGGGGCCGACCACACTAAGCACGGCGTCCCGGGCCATCGTTGACA
>JBAQYY010000037.1:0-3225 GCA_049790415.1 Candidatus Dormiibacterota bacterium
GCACAGGCGGCCATCGAGACCACCATCAGCCCCACCCCGACGGATAGCACGGCCCGTTGCGACCGTCCCCAACCGGTCACCTTGCGCCCCCGTAACTCCTAAGGAGAGTTGAACCATATCCCGTTCCCGCAGGGTTGGACAAGCCCTCGGGTATCGGCGCTCAGCCAGCACCGAGGGTGACCTCGCGAAGGCGCAGGTTGAGATCCTCCGATGCCTGCCGCAGGCAGCCCTTCAGCCAACCTGGTTGGCCTGGGCTGAGAGTGACCACCCCGGTGCCCCGCTCACCAGTTTGGTCGTCGAGCGACGATCCAAGGGCGCGCAACGGCTGCTCGAGGTAGCTCTGGATCCGCTGCGACAGTTCGGGGTCGCCGTCCAGCTCGAGGGGGAAGCCCCGCACCTCAACGCTGAGCCCGGTGCGCCGGTCCTGGAGCAGATAGCGCTCCTCCATGGGCCTCACCTCCCCAGCTCTCTGCCCACGCCCCGACGCACGAGTTGTATCGCCTCCCAGGGCCGCTCTGGCGCCAGCGCCGGTCGACGAGCCCCGACCGCCCGGTCGGCGGTGCGCCATGGCTCGAGCAGGACGCGTTCGCCTTCTTCCACCGCTGGCCGGCTGCGTTCCTCTCGGGTGAAGGGGGCATGGAGGAAACGAAAGATCTCGGCCGGCGTCTCCGAGATGGCGTCCTCGGCATACATGGAGATGCCTCGTCGGCGCCGCAAAGCGTAGTCGACATCCTCCAGACACAACCCTCGGTCTGCCAGTCCCTGCTTCAGGGAACTCAGTTCCTCGCGGCGAAGATGACGAAGCAGTTGTTCCGGGCCCAGCAGCCCGAGCGTGCCGCGGGCCTTGGTTGACAGCCGCTGGATAGCCGGTACCTCCCGCATGACGTCACGGTCCAACTGCGACGGTGGCGGGAGACCGTCGCTTCCCAAGGACAGGTCACCATTCCAGCTGGGGTCGATCTGGCGCAGTCGCTCCAGGTAATAGGCGCTGAGGGTGGCCACCTGGCGCCCGACCGGCCCGTAGGGAACGGGATCCTCGAGGGGATGCGGCAACCACCCCGAGGCCGCCACCAAGGCCAGGGTGTCGCGCAGTGGGACACCGCCCCGGGGATCCTCCACCAGCGCATGTCCGGCCTCATGAACCAGGGTTGCTCGGATCAGGTCGTAGCCCAACTCGCGATGCCAGCCCGGCCGGCGAAGGGCAGGAATCAAGGACCAGTCGCGGTTGATCAGGATGGTGCCTTCTCGCCAAGTGCCCAGCGTGTCTGAGGGGAAGGCGCTCTCATCTTCAAGGTGGATCTCGTCGATCACCCCGCGCAGGACGTCCTTGACCTGGAGGGGCAAACGGTCCAGCGTCTCCCAGATGTCGGCGGCGCGCTCCCTGGCTCCCTTGGGCCCACCGGGGGCGACGTGGACCCGAAGGTTGAATTGTTCGCCCGCCCAAATCTCGTCGGCTAACCCAAGGCGACGATAGGTCTCGAGTCGAGCGTACTGCCGGTCAGATAGGTAAGGGCTGAGCGGGACCGACTCCTCCACACTGCCCCCGTCCCCTCATGGGTACGGTGGGGGCCGGAGTAGCCAGTCGGCTCAGCTCATGTCGGGCCAGGCGGGAGTTTCGGTCTCCCCACCTTCGCCCTCTTCACCTCCGACCTTCTGTTGGAATCGGGCGGCGACCATCTGCTGAGCCATGGCTTTCGGGATGCCGAACTTGACCAAGGAGCGGACCTCGTCGGCCATGACCTTGTCGCGGGCAGTCTCGACCGCAGTGATTAGATCGTCGAGCGAGATCGTGGCCTGCTTCACGACCCAATCCTACCCGCCGCGGCCCCAGCTCAAGCACCGGCCCTACGTGCGTCGGAGGGCCGGTCAGACCGGGAGCGGGACTGCAGCCACCAGATTGGGGTTGAGGCAAAACCCCTCGTAGTCGATCGGCTCGGTAATCGACGGATTCTCGCCGCAGACCGGGCATTCCGGGTCGCGCCGCAGGCGGAACGTGTTGAACTCCATCGCCATGGCGTCCACGTGCAAGAGTCGCCCGCTGAGCGTCTCGCCGATCCCCAGGATCAGCTTCACCACTTCAGTCGCCTGAATGAGGCCGATCAGGCCCGGCAGCACCCCCAGAACACCAGCTTCAGAGCAGCTGGGGGCCTCCTCCGGGGGCGGAGGAGCCGGGTAGCGGCAGCGGTAGCAGGCGGACTCGAAGGGGATCATGGTTGTGACCTGACCCTCGAACCGGAAAACGCCACCATCCACCAGGGGCTTGCGCAAGAAGACCGCCACATCGTTGGCCAGGTAGCGAGTGGGGAAGTTATCGCTGCCGTTCACGATCACGTCGTACTGGGAGAAGATCTCCGCCGCGTTCTCGCTGTCGAGGTGAACCCGGTGCTCGACCACCTTGACCTCGGGGTTGAGGGCCCGCAGGGCGATCGCCGCCGACTCCGTCTTCAGCATTCCGATCCGGTCCACGGTGTGGACGATCTGGCGTTGCAGATTGCTCAGTTCGACCCTGTCGAAATCGACCAGACCGATGGTCCCTACCCCGGCCGCGGCCAGGTAATAAGCGATCGGTGCACCCAGGCCCCCGGCGCCCAGGAGCAGCACCTTGGCGTCGAGCAACTTGGCCTGACCGGCTTCACCCACCTCGTTGAGGAGGAAGTGTCGGCTGTACCGCTCGCGCTGTTCGGCAGTGAAGTTGTGAGGAACGGTGAAGGCCATGCCCTGGTCCTTCCAGGCGTTGAAGCCGCCTTGCAGGGAAGCCACGTCGGAGTAACCCATGCTGCGCAAAGTCTTGGCCGCCAGCAACGAGCGAACCCCCGACGCGCAGTAGACCGTGACCGGAGTGGCGCGATCGGGAATGGCAGCCTCGACCCGTAGCTCCAGGAATCCTCGCGGGATCAGCACAGCATCGGGAAGCACTCCCTGCAGCACCTCATCAGGTTCGCGCACGTCAAGGAGCCGCCCTGAACCCTGCAGACGGCTGGCGAGGTCCCTGGCAGCTACCTCACGAACCTCCTGCCGCGCCTGGTCGACCAATTCCCGGGAACTCAAGGACATTTTGGGACACCCCGCCAAGACCAACTCGAAGCTAAAATCCGACCCGCTTACCAAGAATACCCGAGCCGGCCAGAGCCGAATCAGGCAGGTAGGCGGCGCATGGTCCCGGCCAGCACATGGATGTGGAGATGGGGGACGGTCTGTCCCCCCTCCGGACCCACGCTCACATAG
>JBAQYY010000038.1:0-24305 GCA_049790415.1 Candidatus Dormiibacterota bacterium
CATCGACTCCGCCATCGCCATGGTCCTGATCCTTCTGGGGTCCCGCGACTGACCGGATGCACTACGTCCGAGAGACAGCCAGTTGAAGTGCACTCACCAGTTTCTCCTGGAATCTCACTTCGGGTGCACTCCCGTCACGAGACTCCTCGGGACTGTTATCGGGAGCGTTGCGCAACCCCGAAACCCCGCGCTCGAGTAGCCTAAAAAGATGGGCCCGGGGGGAGCTGAAAAACACGTAAAGCCCTCTCGCCGGGGCTTTACTCCTTTACGATTCTGTTTACGCCTCTTTCCAAGGGACTCAGCTGGGTGTCAATGGTCCTACCCGCCTGCGGCAAGCAATCAGGGAGTTGGTGGAGCTCCTTCAGCCCTCAGCTTTTTGCGGGGCTCGCAGTGCCGGTGAGTTGGTAGCCGGGTAAGGCCTGCTCGATCCGAATGGCGAGGAGCTTTTGTACGAGTGCGCTTGAGAGGCAGGCATCAACCGGGAACCGGAGCGCTCCTGTCGAAGTCGTGTAGATAGCGGCCTCCTTTCGGAGCTCGGGGAACACCGCTCCGCTGTGCGGCAAGTAACTGAGATGTCGCTTGAATGCGGCAAAGCCAGCGATCACCTTGCCCTGCAATCTGAAGGCTGGGAGCCCGTAGGAAATGCCCTGCTCCGCGTCAGGCACGATGTCCATGATGATCTGACGCAACTCACCAAGAGTAGAGCGTTTGGGCTCGTCGAGAGCCGCCAGATAGGCATCGACCTCGGCCCGTGACATGACGCTACTATCCCATGGGGCGACACAGGGAGCCCGACCCGGGGCACGAGACAACGGTCGTATTTACCGCGCCGGAGAGGTTGTGCCTCTGTCGTACTCGTCAACCAATCGTTTGGGAGCCTGGCGCCGCCAGGCATCTTCGACGAGTCCTCGGATGCGCGCCTCCGGGACACGACTGAGCTGGACCTGAAGACCGAGAAAGCTGCGCCGCGCGTCCATGCGTCGGACGGTTTCACAGCTTGCCGGGTCATCTGCAGCGGCACTGCGCGCCTGCCGCTCAGTGACGCAGAAGACCGCCGTACTCCCATCTCTGCCCAGGCCGGCGAAGGTCTTGCCCCTCACCCTGAATATCGGCACGCCGAAACGGAAGTGGGTGATTTCCTCAACCTCAGGCAGGGCGGTCGCCCACCGGCGAATGTCATCGGTCGTGATCAAAGCTTGGCTCCTCCGGGGCGCGTAGCTACCGGTAGCGCTCTCTGGTCTTCGCTATGTATGGGAGGTAGCACCACGGACCCTCGGTGGGTAGTTGGTCGTGCTCTAATTCCTAGCGTGAGGCAGAGCGTACGAGATGATCTGTCTGAGGCCACTCGTCGCCTCGCGGCAGCTGGATGCGTCTCGCCGAGCGAAGAGGCGCAGGAACTAGCGACTGCAGCTCAGGCTGGCGCCCAGCCGCTGACCACGTTCGTCGACCGTCGAACGACTGGTGAGCCGCTGGCTTGGATCACCGGAAAAGTGCAGTTCTGTGGTTGTACGGTCGCCGTTTCCCACGGCGTCTTCGTGCCTCGCTGGCACAGCGAGCAACTGGTGGAGCGCGCCGCCGAGCTACTTCCCGCCGGCGGCCGCGCGATCGATCTCGGTACCGGCAGCGGCGCAGTCGCCCGCGTCCTCCTGGCTCGCAACCCCGGAGCCTCGGTGATTGGTACTGAGCGCGATCCCGTGGCCGCTGCTTGCGCGCGCCAAAACGGTGTCACCGTGGCCGAGGGAGACCTTTTCGAGGCGGTGCCCGCTTCCTGGAAGGGACGAGTGGATGTGGTCGTGGCCATCTTGCCCTACGTGCCCACCGCAGAGATCGCTTACCTGGCCCGCGACGTGCGCGATTTCGAACCCCGATCCGCCCTCGACGGAGGCGAGGACGGTCTGAAGTTCATCCGCCGGGTAGTGGCCGAGGCGGTTGCGTGGCTCGGCGAGGGAGGACACCTTCTCCTGGAAATCGGCGGGAATCAGGCGAACGCCCTGGGTCCGGCTCTCGAGAGCGCCGGACTCACCCTGATCCAGGTGCTATTCGATGAAGCTGGGGATCCAAGGGGGATCGAAGCCATCGCCACCTCGGCCAGCTGAACCGTGGATTGAGACCAGGTGCTGGCCAACCGCACACAACTGCGCGGCTCAGCCGTGCTGGGGTTGCTCATGGTCTGCGTGGGTGGCTGGCTCCAGCTGGAAGGTCGAATGCTCAACGTCAAAGTGACCGGCCAAACATGCCTGCAGGCGGTCAATCACCTGGCCTGAACTCCCGTCGCTGAGGCAGGCGTCCGAGACGATGACGTGGGCGGAGACAACTGGCAGGTTGGAGGTCAGCGTCCAAGCGTGGACCTCATGCACCCCGAGCACATCGGGCAGCCCGGTCAGATGGCGTCGCACCACGTCGAGGTCGACGGAATCCGGCGTCCCCTCGAGGAGGATTCGACCGGAGGCGAGGAGCAGAAGGCCAGCCGCACGCAGCATCAGCCCCACCACGATGAGGGAGGCGATCGCGTCGGCCCGGGCAAAGCCGAACTGGAGAATTGCCAGGCCGGCCACGACCGTGGCCATGAAGGCATAGAGGTCGGTGAGGACGTGCGCAGTCACGCCGCGAACGCTCATCGACGAGCGATTCGCGCGAGCCAGGATACGTACCGCCAAGAGGTTGACGGCGACTCCCACGGCAGCCACGACGATCAGGGTGAGGCCGTGGACGGGGCGGGGCGACAGCAGATGACCGATGGCGTCGAGGCCGATCACCAAGGCGACCACCAGCAAGGTCACACCGTTGATCGCGGCGGCGAGAACCTCGGCACGCTTGAGGCCAAAGCTGAAGCGGTTGCTGCTCGGGCGAGCCGCCAGGTAGGTCGCCCAGAGCGCCCCGCCGAGGGCTCCCACGTCGGCGAGCATATGGCCAGCGTCAGCGAGCAAGGCAACCGAGCCAGCAAGGACCGCCGCGATCACCTCGAACACCATGAAGGCGACGATCAGTCCGAGGGCGGTATAGATGTAGCGACGATCCGCCTGCGGCGAGATCTTGCTGGGAGCCCTCCGGGAGTGTTGGTGGCTCATAGCGTCCGGAGGGTAGAACGCTCTGCCACTCTCTCTACCGTCCCTTCGCGGAGAGGCTGCCCCAGGTTCAGGTTGGACTTTGGCATCGACTCCATCTTGAACCGGCGCGCCAGCGGAGGGAAGAGGCCCTCGGACCGGGCGGAGCCAGCTCGCTAGACGCCCCCATGATGCCCTGGAACCGGCTGTCCAGCTTTTTCTAAGCCCGCCCCGGCACACTGGTAAGGACTACACATACCTGTAGTGGCTCGGGGTGGCCATCAGCACGGGCACCTGCGCCCTGATTGCTCAAGGCTGGCCCCGCCTTCGCGGTGACTGAAGGCGGGAAGGGAGGCGTCCAGGGATTGACCACGGTGGCGCGGTGGTGGAGCTGGGTCTCTGGCGGGTGGCGAGCCCCACCAATGGCAGCCGACCGCTTCATGCTGATCGGGCTGGCCCTGGTAGCCCTCAAGTTCGCCAATTTTCGGTGGCTGTCGCCTCTCATCCCCGGCCGGTCCGGCGTCTACGCCAGCGATGCTCTGGAGTTTCTGTGCTTCCTTGCCTTCGTCCTTCTGACCGCCCTCAGCTGCCGAAGTGCCCTACCCACCTGGATCCAACACCTTCGCCTGGGGCGGGTCCTCGTCCTTGCACCGGTCGCCCTGCTAGTGGTGGGCGGCTTCGTCGTGGCCAACATCGTCGGGTCGCTGCCGGGCGACTCTCAACGCGTCGACGACGCCAATGCCATGGCCGTGTGCGGCGCTCAGGCGATAGCGGCAGGACACGATCCCTACCAGGTGAAGGAGTTCCCCTGCCTCCGCCAAATGGACCTGTCGAGTTCTTTGGCCACGCCCCTTCGGGTGGGCTCACTAGCGCACGTCCGTATCTATCCCACCCCAGCTCAGATACAGGCCGCTGTCAGGACTGCCAACAGCCAGGGGGGCACCGGCGCTGTCTTCTCGGGACTCGCTAAACCACCACTGGATCCCCTGGTCATGGTTCCCGTCGCCAGCCAATCCTCACAGATCCGCTCCCTCTGGACTCTCCTGGCGGCGGCGGTCTTTGCGGTCTTGCTGGGGATCGCCGCTGGACCTCTTTGGGCCGCTGCCCTGGCGGCCTTTCTGGCGACCTACTACATACCCGGCTCGGCCCTAAACTTCGCTAGCTTTGGCAACGCCGAGTCGGTTGCCTATCTGCTGATCGCCCTTTCGGTGCTCTGGATCAGGCGCCCGATCCTCTCGGCGGTCTGCCTCGGACTGGCTATTGGGTCGAACGAGTTGGCTCTGTTCTTTCTTCCCGCCTACCTCCTGCTCAGCCTCAGCCTCGGTGACTGGCGGCGGCGGGTGGGCGCCCTGGGGGCGACCCTGGTGGTGGCGGTTGTCCCCTTGCTGATCGCCTATCCCAACGCCCTGGGCACGATCTGGCGCTACCTGTCCGCGCCCACATTCCCGCTCGGCTATGGGCCGGTCGTGCTCATACTGCAGTACCTGATCAAGCCCCTTTCGTCTGTCGTTTTCCTGGCGGCCACCGCCACGGCGATGGCCTTGACCCTACTCTGGGGCTGGGTCCGGCCCAGTTGGCGGATCAGCGCCGGCGTTCTCATGCTCGCGGGATTCTGGCTGAGCTGGCGTAGTCTCGACGAGTACACGGCCCAGGTGCCGCTGCTCGCCCTGGCGGCGATTCTGGCCCTCCTGGCCGCCCGCAATCTTGGCCAGCCTGAGGAAAGGGACCATCCTCGGGTGCCCGCCCACGCCCGCCCGGTTAGCGCGAACATCGCTCAGCCTGGCGGTTCAGCCACCGTCTGACCGAGATGAGGTGGCGGGTCGGGATAGCCGAGGCCCCTCTTCACCACCAGGATCGCTCGCTGGTCGATCTTGAGCTGGGACTGTTCGGGGTATTCGACGGGGTGGGACAGTTCGCCAGGAGCGGAGAGGCGGCAGAGCTAGCGGCCAGGATCATCGGCGAGAGCTGTCGATCGACCACCCTGGCTCCCCGAGAGGCTCTAGTGGTCAGCTGCGAGCGTGCCGATCGCCTGATCAGGCAAGCCCGCCTAGGGGCAACTACCGCAACCGTAGCCTGGGTTGTTGGTGAAGAAGTGATCTACGTCTCTGTTGGCGATTCCCGCCTCTACGTCCAAGCAGGCGGGCGCACCGAGCTGGTTCAGGTCACTGCTGATGAAGGCGAGGGCCGGATCCTCTTCAACGCTCTTGGTGACGGTGACACCTCCGGGACGGTGTCCCAGACGGGCCGGGCGGACCTTGCCCCGGGGAGCAAATTGCTGCTGGTGACGGACGGTGTCACCGGCGACTACCCGCCTGATCTGCTCAGTGAGCGAGACCTGGCAAGTGCCGTTGAAGGCGACGATCCCCAAGTCGGCGCGGAGGAGCTGGTGGCGAGGGCCCGCAAGCGCGACGACAAGACTGCCTTGGTCATCTTCTTGGACTGATCAGAGAGTCACCCCGGCCCAGGGCCTTTAGACTGGGCCAGTCGTGGGTTGGAGCGCCCGGCTGCAGCAGGAGTTTCTGCGCTTCCATGGCTGGGTCTACCGGAGCAGCAATGGACTGATCGGGCACCACATGATCGGGGTGCCGACCCTCCTGCTGGAGACGACTGGACGACACAGCGGGGAGCGCCGGATCAACGCCCTCGTCTACGCCAGCGACGGCCACGCCTTGGTGGTCGTTGCCTCCAACGGGGGATCCGACCGGCCGCCCGCTTGGTTGCTCAACCTCAGGGCCGATCCCGAGGTGGCAGTGCAGCGAGCCCGAAGGCGAACGGCGGCTCAAGCGCGAGTGGTGAGTGGGGACGATCCTGAATACGGCCGACTCTGGCGCCTGGTCAACCAAACTAACCACGGCCGCTACGACGTCTACCAAAGCAAAACGCAGCGATCCATCCCCTTGGTTGTGCTCACCCCCATCTGACCACTCGGCGTCCGACCAGGCTCAGCCGAAAGGACGCTCCGCCGGGCTCCGCCGGTCAGCGACTACCCTTCATCGGAGCGGCCCGGTGGCGGGCCGGATCGAACTTTGAAGTGGAGGTGGCCGATGCCCGCTCTGGCGCGCGCGGTCGGTCTGGGATTGAACGCCCAGGGCGAGGTGCGCGATGCTGTGCAGCAGGCCGAGATGGCGGAGCGATCAGGACTGGACTCGATCTGGTTCCATGAGTCCTACTTCGCCCGCGACGCGGTGACCTACGCTACCGCCGTCGCCGCTTCGGTTCCCCGCCTGCGCATCTGCCTGGGCGCGCTCAATCCCAACACCCGCAATCAGGTGGTTCTGGCGATGACGGTGAGCGCGCTCGACGACCTGGCTCCCGGACGAGTCACCCTGGCTCTCGGCACGGCCCTGCCGCTAAGGCTGGCCCAAATGGGGATTCCCTACGAGCCCGAGGTGGCGGTGGCCAAGGTGGGCCGGACCATGGAGGAGCTGCGCTTGCTCTGGCGCGGCGAGCGCCTCGCCCTGGGTGGCCCGGGCGTTCCCGACGTCGAGCCCATGTTTCCTCCGGTCCACCAGGTGCCGCTCTGGGCCGCCGGCTACCGCCGCTCCTTCCACGAACTCGCTGGAAGGCTGGCCGATGGCTACCTGGCCCGCCCGGCCGAGCCGCTGGAGGCGGTGGGCCTGGCGGCCAAGAGGATCCGCGCTGCCGCCGAGTTAGCCGGGCGCGATCCCGCCTCGATATCGATCGGTGGATACCTCCTCTCCCTCATCGACAGCAGTCACCGGGCGGCCCTGGACCGCGCCAAACGAGAGCCCTTTGCCATCTACATGCTGGCCGTACAGACCGATGTGGCCATGCGCCGAGCCGGGATGGATCCCTCGCTGCGTCAGCCGATCCTGGCCGCTTGGCGAGCTGAGGACTACCACGGTGCCGCCCAGCTCATCCCCGACGAACTGGTCGACGCCTTTCTCCTCTGTGGCACCCGGGAGGAGGTGGCGGCGGGTGCCGAACGCTTCCGCCAGGCGGGGATGGATCTGCCCATACTCCAGCCGGTCGTCCAGGAGGATGCCCAGGTGGCGGCGGTGATCGAAGCGGCCGTGATCTACGGTTCGGCGGGAGCCGTGGCGCCAGCCTGGGGCTCGCGACAGCGCCCGGCCGAGTCCACTGACAAGATCGGGTTGCTGCGTCGATCCCGGGGCTGGCTCGAGATCACCCGGCCGTTCGCTCTCACCGCCTCGATCGTCCCCGTTTCAGCTGCCGCAGCGCTGGCAGCTGAAAGACCCGGGTTCAGCTGGACTTTGTTCGCCCTCGTCCTGGTCGGAGCGGTGATGCTCCAGGTGGGAACCAACGTCATCAATGAGATCTACGACGTCCGCAAGGGCATCGACGCCATCACCTCCCCGCGAGCCAGCCAGGCTTTGCTCACCGGACGGGTCAGAGAGCGTGAGGCGTTCCTCCTCGCCGGGACCGCACTCCTGGCGGCGACCCTGATCGGGGTCGTGCTCATCCTGACCCGGGGCTGGCCGCTCCTCGTCTTCGGCGCCATCGGACTGATCGGCGGCTGGGGTTACACCGCTCCCCCGCTGCAGTACAAATACCGTGCCGCGGGACTGCCCCTGGTATTCGTTCTGATGGGTCCCTTGATGGTGCTGGGAGCCTACTTCACCATCAGCGGGCACTTGGCGGTAGCCGCCTGGGCGGTGAGCCTTCCGATCGGACTGCTGGTCACCGCCATCCTGCATGGCAACGAGTGGCGGGACATCGGCGAGGACGCTCGGGCGGGAATCAGCACGCTCTCCATCCGCGCCGGTCGCCAGGTTGCCCACCATCTCTATGTGAGCCTGCTGGTGGGGGCCTTCGTCACCCTGGCCCTGGCCGTCGCCGTCGGGTTGCTGCCCCGACTCAGCCTGCTCGCCCTGCTCTCGCTGCCCCTGCTAGTCCGTAGTCTCAACGCCTCCGAGCTCGGCGCCGCCGGTCAGCAGCGTGCCATTGCCATGATCGACCTCGAGACGGCCCAGCTCCACGCCGCCTTCGGGCTTCTGCTGGCGGCCGGGATCGCCCTCAGCGTTACCTGGCACCCGGGCGGCTAACTGAGTGAGGATCTCCCTTCCCGACCAGCCTGCTCCCGGGGTGGTGGTGGCAGGCTCGGTCTTCGCCTATCTGGCTTTCGCCGCCACCTTTCGGGGCCCCCGCAAGCGCTTCTGGCAGCGCATGACCGGTACCGCGATCGGCCTCGGGTCGCTCTCCCTGCTGTTCAGCAAGGATCTCCGCCGCCAACGAGTCGAGACGAGCGACCTGGCCCTGGGGGCGGCGATCGCCGCCGGTCTCTATGGCGTCTTCACCGTCGGTGATCGCGCCGCCCGGGTGCTGATGCCCCACGGCGACCAGGACATCGGCAACATCTATGAGCTGCGCCGGCTTCGCTCCCGGTCGGAGCTGGCCCTCCGGCTTGCCCTGGTCATCGCGCCCGCCGAGGAACTGTTCTGGCGCGGCCTCTTGCAGGGCGCCCTGAGTCGGAGTCTGGGCCGGAGCAAGGCGGCTGCAGTCTCCGCTGCCCTGTACGGCGGCGCCCATCTCTGCACCGGCAACCTCACCCTGGTGGGGGCAGCCACGGTGGCTGGGGCGGGATGGTCTGGGCTGGCGGCGCTAGGTGCTCCCATGCCGGCTCTGGTCGTCAGCCACGGTCTTTGGGACGTGTGGATTTTCTTGGTCCGGCCCACCCAGACGGTCAGCTGACACCCTAGCGCTTTCGCCCCGGTTCCCTGAACTGGGAGCACCGGCCGCTAGCGCCAGAGACTCCTCCACACCCCGGCTCGTCCCAGGGCCCTTCCGATGATCTTGTTCTTGGCTCGCCGCGCGATGCGATGGGGGTCGCCAGAGGCGAGGGTGCTCAGGTCGTTGGCCAGGCGAGCAGTGCGGTAGAGGTTGCTGACCAAACTCCTGCGCCTCACCCCAGTGCCTCGTCGGCGAAGGCGCGGGCGTCCTGCTCGATCTCGCTGCGTTCGGACTCCTGCTCCTCGAGGAGATGAAGAAGGCGAGTGGCCCTTTCCGGGGATCCGGTGCCCATGGCGAGCCCCACCCCGAGCCAGTAGTCGGCGGTCTCCAGAAGCAGGTGGTGGACGATCTCCGGGGTTTCCGCCAGGACCTCTGCCATGGAGTGGAGCATGGCGCGGCCGTAGCTGGCCCACTCCGGAGTTGGCTCTTGACTACCGTGCCGCGTCCCGGGATCCGTCATCTCCTCACCTCCCTGATGGCATCGCCGGTGACGCCGGACCCGCCTCGTCGGAAGTTTAGGACCGACTTGGTTGAGTTGGCCGCTTGGAAATAAACTGGCTTAGTGGCCTTCTTCGCGGTGACCACGATGCACAGGCCCCAGCGGGACAGTTCGCGGCCCATCCGCGAGCAGGACGGCTGGGATGAGCATGCCGCCTTCATGGACGGGCTCGTCGATCAAGGGTTTGTGGTCACGGGCGGACCGCTTGGTCCAGGCGAGAGGGTCCTGCTGATCGTGGAAGCCGCTGACAAAGAGGCGATCAGGCAGCGACTCAACGACGACCCCTGGGAGCACATGGGGTTGCTTCGAGTCGGTCAGATGGAGCCATGGACGGTCTGGCTAGATGGCAGAAAAAAGAACGGGGTCGCGGACTAACCCGACACGTTCGGGATTCTCCTCGTAACGGCTAGGCCGGTAACCAGCTGCTCCCATCCCAACGGAGGATCAGCGTGTAGTCGGACTTGGTCGCGCCGTCGTAATACGACCCCACCGCCCACGCTGCCTGGGGCGATGGCGCGGTTACGGCGAATAGATATGTCCGGGTCGTCGAAGGATTGGGACTGCTGAAACGGCTCCATCGGCGCCCATTCCAGTGCAGCACCACCGTGTGCACGGCGCCGCTGCTGGAGTCGGTGTCATCGCCAACCGCCCAGGCGTCCTGGGCAGAAAGAGCACTGACGCCGGACAGGTTGGTGAAGTCGCTCACCCTGGCTATCCCGCCCGGATCGGGACTCGCCACCTGAACCCAACTGGATCCGGTCCAGCGCATCGTCAACGATTCGAGCGGGCTCGTAGCAGAGTCCGGGCTGAAGACTCCGACCGCCATCGCGAAGTGCGCCGAGACGGCGGTCACACTGGCCAGATTGGTCACCCGTTGGGTGCTGTCGCCAAGCGCGTTGGGGCTGGCGACTCGGGCCCACCGAGTTCCATTCCAGTGCAGCACAACAGCATCGCGGCCACTGCTCTTCGCCTCGGTGCTGTACTCACCGACGGCCCATGCGTTGCTCGCCGAGAGGCCGTGGACGCTGTCTAAGTCACTGAGATCGTTTCTCTTGCTTCCCCCGGGGCTGGCGCTGCTGATCCTGGTCCAGCTCTTGCCATCTCCATGCAGAATCAAGGTCTGGTCGGCTCCGGTGGCCGGGTCGAGGTATCCCCCCACCGCCCACAGATCCTTGGCCGACACGGCGCTTATGGCCTGCAGGTTGGTCCCCGATCTACTTGACGCGGTGCCCCCGGGGTTGGGACTGGGGACCTGGCTCCAGCTGCTGCCGTTCCAGTGCTCCACCAGTGATTCATGGGCAAGGGTTGTCGGATTGATGTAGCTGCCAACCGCCCATACGTCTTTGCCAGACAGGGCGCTGACACCATCAAGAGCAGAGCTCTCGCCGCTCTTGATTGTGCCCCCCGGGTTGGGACTGGCCACCATCGTCCAGGTGCTGCCGTTCCAATGCAGCACCAGCGTGGTGTGGGCGCCGGTAACTGCATCGGTGCCTTCTCCCACCGCCCAGGCATCGCTCGCTGAGACGGCGCTGACGCTCGAGAGCACACCGAGTTGCCCGGTGCCAAAGGACGTGGCAGCCGCCCGCCCGGTCGGCACAGCGGCCCAGAAAGTGACGGCCACAGCGAGGCCCGCGAGCAGGCGGCCCACCCAGTGGTTCAGCATCCCGCCCTGGCACAGCACTGCCGCGGACCTTAGCAGCGGCAAATGACCCGACGCTCGTCTCCCGAGCTGATCTGGACGCGTCCCAGGTGTTGACAAACGATATATCGTTGAGCTAGCCTGCGCGTATCGGATATATCGAACACCAGGAGGCGACTACGTGATGACCAACTTTCCAATAGACCCGGCCCACGATCCGGCCGGAGAACACCACGGCCACGGTGGCCGGCGACCCCGGGGCCGATCTGGTCCCTTTGGCGATCACCTCTTCGACCGGCCCTCCCGTCGGGGCTTCGGCGGCAGGATGCGCGGTCCTCATGGAGGTCGGGTTCCCCGCGGCAACGTCCGTGCCGCAACCTTGCTGCTGCTAGCCGAGCAACCCAGGAACGGGTACCAGATCATGCAAGAGATCACCGAGCGCAGTAAGGGCGTCTGGAGCCCGAGCCCCGGATCGGTCTACCCTGCCCTGCAGCAGCTGGAGGACGAGGGACTGGTTCGCTCCCAGGAGACCGAGGGCCAGCGCCTCTTCACGCTGACCGAGTCGGGAACTGCCTACACCGAAGAGCACCGCTCCGAGTTTGGATCCCCGTGGGAGGAGCTGGCGGGCACGGTTGGCGACGACGTTCACGAATTGCTGGCACTGATGCGCCAGACCGTCGCGGCCATGGTTCAGGTCTCCCAGGCGGGCGACCCCGAACAAGTGGCCAAGGCAGCCCAGCTGATCAAGGAAACCAAGCGCAACCTCTACCGGATACTGGCCGAGGAGGACGCCGAGCCGGTCAAGTCCGATCGCGCCTAAGACCGGGCCGGGCACGGGCAGCGCCTAAGTTGGGTCCACAGCGGGGCTCCCAGCGATCC
This sequence comes from Candidatus Dormiibacterota bacterium, assembly GCA_049790415.1. Lineage (GTDB taxonomy): Bacteria > Chloroflexota > Dormibacteria > Aeolococcales > Bog-877 > Bog-877. The sequence continues at coordinate 11,774 of JBAQYY010000038.1, forward strand.
TGAGGAGCCCCGCTGCCGTCGGCGATCAACAGGTAGGCCCCGTGCCACCCGGTGGGCCTAGCCAGCTGCCGCGCCTATGCGCCGCAGCGGAGGAGTCGTCCGGGGTGGTTGCTGGCGGGGAGGAAGGTCAGCCAGAAGTTCGGTGGTGGCCGCCGCGACCTTGCGGACGGCGCTTTCAAACGCTTGGTCGGTGCGGCCTGTCGGCACATTTACGCCGCTGACCTTCCTTACGTATTGGCGGGCGGCGGCTTCGATCTCCAGCGTCGACGCGGGGGGCTCCAGACCTCTGAGCGTGGTGATGTTGCGGCACATAGTTCGATGCTACCGCGTGCCTTCCGAAGACGGCGCTCCCCAGCGATAGAGGACGTCGGGTTCACCTTCCTGGTTGGCAGTGCCATCTCCGAATTCAATTGCTTCAAAGCCGCGGCGCTCGTAGAAAGTCCGTGCCCGGTGGTTGCGCTGAAACGCCCACAGCCGCAGGCGGCCTGGGCTGCGCACCTTGGCCAGCTGCAAAAGCTCGGTTCCCAAGCCGACACCCTGGGCTTGGGGATCTACATAGAGGTGATTCACCGAGGTGTGGTCGGGACTCAGCGCCAAGAAGGCGTGCACGACACCATTCATCTCGACCACCCACACCTCGTGAGAGTCCAGCATCTCACCGGCGAACCAGGCCCTGACGGCGTCATCGGCATGAGCAAGCTGCAGCCAGGGCATCGCCTTCCTCACCGCAAGCAGGTAGATGTCTCCGATCCTGGCACCATCCTCGGCGCGGACCGGACGCGGAGCATCCCGGCCCCGACCACTCAGCCTCGAGTCAGTGTCCAAGCCGGTGCCTCTTTCCATGGCTGGTCAATCGTCGGCCTGAAGGTCGGGAACAACCAGGAAGATCAACGTGACCACGCACGCTGCTGCCCCGGCCCAGAAAAACACCTGGCGAACCCCGATGACCCCTGCTATGGGTCCAGTTATTGCCATGGAAAGAGGAATCAAGCAGTAGGAAAGCATCATGTCAAAGCTAGACACGCGCCCCAGCATGAAGCCCGGAACCCGCACTCCCATGCGGGCAAACCAGATCATGTTGCCGATCGCTAGACCGGCCATCGTGACGAAAGTGAGTGGCATCAACTGCCAGGCCGCGTTGACGAGACCCATTGGGATCATGCTCGCGGGAGCAGCCGACCAGCAGATCAGCATCCAGATAACGTCTCGCCGCGGCACGCCCCGCCAGCTGACATAGATCGCGGCCAGGATCGCCCCCAGCCCCCCGCAGGCGCCAACCAGCCCTAGGGCCTCAGGCCCGGCATGAAGGCGGTACTTGATGAGAAACGGGATCAGCACCACCAGGGGACCAGTGAGCGCAACGTTCGCGATCGCCGCGGCGGCAAGTCCGGCCCACATCCACGGCCGACGTCGTATGAATGCAAGGGCCAGGCCCGCCTCGTGCAGCGCGGCGAAACGCCCCGACGGCCTTTCCCCGGGTTCGCCTCCAGCTGACGCCGGTGGGGCGTAGGCCATTGCCGACAGAGTGGCCGCCGCCACCAGGAACGTGGCAGCATCGATCAGGAAGGCGAACCCCGTACCTCCCGCGGCGATCAACAGACCCCCCAGAGCGGGACCAAGCAGAGTTCCGGTCAGGGGCTGGATGAACTGTTCCATGGCCATCGCCTGCGGTACCAGGTCGGCAGCGACCAGAGAAGGAACGATCGCTCGAGAGGCGGGTAGAAAGAATGCCTGGCTGACCCCGTATACGGCAACCAGAACCACGATTTCCCAGAGTTGGATCCGATTCAGCAGTACCAAGGCGCCCAGGATCCCGATCATCAGAGCGCTGACCAGATTCATCCACAGCATCAGCAGACGGCGGTCCATGCGGTCGCTGAGAACCCCACCGAATACCAGGAGCGCCACCTGGGGGAGCGAGAACGCGGCGGACACAATCCCCAGTGCGGTGGGCAGGTTGGAGATCCGGTAGACCTCCCAGGCAATGGTGACAAAGTAGATGCCGTCGCCAAACAGAGAAACCGTGGAGCCCGACCAGAGCAGGACGAACTCCCGCACCCTGAGCAGCCGGCCCAGATTGGGAGGGATCAGCTTATTCACAGGCCACCCGCCCGGCTCAACGCTGGCGCGGTCGCCAAGGCAAGCAAGCGGCTTCGACTCTCACCTTGGTGGGGAACCTGGCCGACGAATTGCGCCCCGACAAGGGAGCTCCCTACGGAGACCGCCTGAACGGCACCAGCTGGTACAGCGCGCGTGGTCGACTCCACGTCCCTCCCCCCGGCGACCGCGATAGCGCACCGCATGCGCACTACGCACCATCGGACGGATTGGGCTGGTCGGATTTTGGCTGGTCCGCCCGGGCCAGAGTCGCGGCCCCGACGCTGACCAGAACGTCCCATGTGTTCCGCACTGAGACCACGAGAAGCGCGATCGTGATCGGGACGAGCTGAGCTAGACCCGACTTGAAGTCGCCGGACAAAAACAAGCCGCCACTCAACACCAGCCCCACGCAGGCTAGGCAGGTTACTCCGAAGCGCAGAAGCATCCGCCAGAATCCGATCGTGTGTTCGGGGCTGCGCAGACCAGTGACTAGGCTGGGAACAACCAGAGCCAGCCCGGCTGCCCCCATCACCAAGATGTCCACTCCGGTGGACGACGGATTCTCACCTGGTTCCACCATGAAGAGCGACAGAACTAAGGTGATCGCGAAGCTGGTGAGGGTGACGCGCGCCAAGCTCCGGACATCCGGGCGCGTGACGACCTCTCGAAGATGTAGAGCCAGGCCAACGAAGAGAAGTCCAACGAGTCCGGCGGCAGCGGTGCCAGCGACAGAATAGAACGTGTGCCAACCTTGGAGTGTCGCTTGATAGGTCACGTGCTACGGGCGGGATACGGCGCTTGCTGGGGACTGGGCATCGAGGTTATTGATAGCAGGCAGGAGACCGCACCACTGTCTTCCACTGCTCTGCATCGTGACCATAGAGGACGGTGGCATTGAGTTCTCGTGCCCGGTCGATAAGTCCCAAAGCACTCTTCCGGGCTTGGACTGGATCGGCGTGCCCCGTCCAGATGTCGTGGGTCAGGTTGTCCTTCTCGTAGATTGCGTCCCCGCAGAGGATGATCTGATGACCGCTGTCGAGACTGACGAGGACCGACTGGTGACCGGGGGCATGTCCAGGAGTCGGGAAAACCGACACTCCGTCGCCGAGGTCGGTCTCGCCATCGAGCAGATGGTAGTCCCAACCATCCAGTCTCCAGTACTGGTTGGGAAACGCCGGGTTATCGACCGCCGCCTCGTAGTGCGACCGCTGCACATAGAAGGCAGCGTTGGGGAAGGCATCATTGTTGCCAGCATGGTCGAAATGCAAGTGCGTGTTAATGACATCTGTCACATCTGCGCCCCGTAGTCCGAGGACCGCCAAGCGAAAGTCGACGGTGTCCTCTGCTCGCATGACAGGACGTAGTTGGGCAGCGATGTCGGTCCCTCTCCAGGTACGGTCCGGGTCGTCGATATGGCTGCGGTGGATACCGGTATCGACAAGAATGCGACGCCCGGAATCAATCGTGATGAGGTAGCCGATGATGGGAATGTGGATACGTGCCCCATCGCCGAGTCCGGGCGAGATCACACTCTTGTCACAACAAGCTTCTCCGAGCCAGAGGGGGTACAACTTTTTCAAGGCTGGTCGCATCTCATCGGATAAGTTCTCCACTCAGTGCTGTCGCTGTGAAGACAGAACTGAGCCATAAAGCAAAATGGCGGAGGGAGTATAGCGTGGGCACCGGCGCCCACTTCGCAGCTTTGCGCGCTGGGTCGTCTCCGGCCACCGATCCGCGCGGCTACCCTCGCTGCCGTCCAGTACTACACTGGCCAGACCGGGAGGGTGGTGGAGATGAGCAGGTGGGCTCGAGGACTCGTCAGCGTTGTCTTGTGCCTGGTAGGACTCGTGTGGATCGGCCAGGGCACCAACCTAATCGGCGGGTCGTTCATGAGCGGCCAAGGTCTGTGGCTGGGAGTTGGTTGCGCCTGCCTACTGACCGGCTTGGGGCTCCTGGTCTGGGTGCGCCGTAGCTGACCGGACACACCAGTCGCCACCACGACGAGTTCGCTGATGCAGACGCCTTAGCCGTTCGGCTCCAGCTGGGGCGGCGACTCATCAATCACAGGGCGTGCCGCATCCACACGTTCGGCTCCCAATACCTCCCACTATCAGTGTCTCGATTGATCGCCACAGGGGCGAGACCGCCGGGGAACCAGAAGTCACCACTTTCTGGATAGACCATCTGGGTCCACTCCTCCCACTCAGCGACTGTGCCGGTGATTCGCAGCGAGTGAGGCTCAGTTGCGATGATCGTCGCTCCTGCCTGCTCATGGACCCGCATCCACGGGTCAAAGAGGCTTCCGTCGGTACGCCTCCAAGCGGCGTAACTCTCGATCGGGATCAGTGGGTATCGCTCTTTCCAACTGGGACGGACGGGAGCGATCAGGACCGTGAAGCCGTGCCGACGGGCGATCTCACCCATTGCCTGAAGAGCGGCTTTGCTCAACCCCCGACCCCGGAGATCACGAGGGATCATGATCACCATGGCGCACAAGACATTGGCTCCGCCCTCATCAAAGCCACGCGCGATCGCTCCGTCGATACCAGCGGGTAGGTCTTCGATACTCCCATCCCAGCGCACTGGCAGCGAACGGGCCCGCGCCAGAATTTCCTCGTCATCACCAAGGAGGTGGAACTGAAACTCTGAGCGCTCCTCGGTGAGGCGGTTCCAGTATTGATTGAGAACATCGCCGTGATTGTTGTACTCGGGCAACGCATCGCGGGTTAGCTCCCAAGCGCGCTCGGTCAGATCGGCTCGCTCGGCAACCGTGAGGATCCTCATCTCAGTACCGATGATCGCTGAGACGAGCCGGGTAGCGCTGTGTCGGGCCCGGAGCACCGCAACTTACTCGGGTCGGTACTCCCGTTGCCCGGTCTTGGCGTCGAACCAGACGCGCATGCGTTGACCAGTATCGGGGTCGAGAAAGATTTCGTCGGTGGGCTGGGCTGCGCTACCCGTGCTAGCACTGCCCCGATCGCCTCGATAGCGGTCCCAGCCGAAGAGGGCAATGACGATCCCGGCGACCACCACCACCAGGATCACCACCTCTACCACACCCATGGAGACTCGCTTAGCTCGGTGTGCTCATGAGGCGGGAGGAGGAGTGGAAGTCCACTCGACCACCTGCGCCGTGCCGTAGGCCACGATCTCGCTCATTGACTTCCCCATCTCGGTGGAATCGAAGCGCATCATGGTCACGGCGTTGGCTCCCATCGCGGTGGCGTTCTGTACCATACGGTCGAGAGCCTGGCGCCGGGCATCCTCGTTGAGCTTGACGTAGGAACCGATCTCACCCCCGGCCAGGCTCTTCAGCCCGGCGGCGATGTTGCCACCGATGCTTCGGGAGCGGACGGTGAGGCCAAAGACCTGACCGATCGTCTTCACGACTTTGGTACCGGGGATGTTCTCGGTAGTTGTGACGATCACGACCTCGCAGTATAGATGGTCAGCGCGGCTTGGGGAAGTGCCCGCCGACGACTCGATGGCTCGGCAGAACGGTTGGCCTGTCTCTGCCTGACGCTATCCAACGGTTTACCTCGACGGAGGGGCGCCTAGCGGGGGATCTCCCAGTGTGGCCAACCCCTTGGTCTGGGTGGCCTCGGGCCGCGTCATGTGCCAGAGTCAAGGCTTGACTAGAGCAACGCAGGTCCTGCACCAGTTGACGTCTTACCAGCCCGGGCGTGAGTGGACTGTTCCCATCGATGACCTGCGGGTGGTCCAGGACCTAGAGGTCAACGACCTGAGCCGCTTCCCGTGGTTCTTCAAGCGGTACCCGCCGCTGCCTGTGGTGCCGCTGCCTCGCGACCTGCCAACGACGACCGCTTCCGCCCTGGCCGTGCTCGCGGGCACCGCGGACGTCGCCCGAACCTTCCTTAACCTGCCCCACTTAGCCCGGTTGTTGCATCTCTCCGCCGGTGTGGTGCGAACGACGGAGAGGCCTTATGGGACCTACTTGTTTCGCGCGGCTGGGTCAGCCGGGGGCCGCTTCCCACTCGAGCTCTATATGGCGGTCCCCGAGGGCTTGGACCTACCCGCCGGGGTGCACTGGTATCACCCGGTCGAGCATGCTCTGCTGCAAGTCGGCCCGCCGCCGCTTTCGGGCTCGCCCGCTCTGATCATCACTGGAATTCCGTGGCGTACGGGCTGGCGCTACCGCGAGCGCGGGTACCGGCACCTCTACTGGGATGCGGGCACGATGCTGTCCCAGGTTCTGGCGGTGGCCGACTCCGCTGGCCTCGACGCAGAGCTGTACTCGAGCTTTCCCGACAAGGCGGTCGCCAGCCTCGTCGGTGCCGATTGCGTCCACGAGATACCACTAGCCGTGGTGGGGCTTGGCGAAGGTGCCCCGGCCCTCCAAGCCACCGGCGCCGCCTTGTCCGGGGAAGTCGACGCCGCACCTCTCGAGTTTCCCCTGATTACGTCGGCGCAGCGGGCCGGCGAGCGCGAAACCCTCAGTCAGTCGTGGTACCGCGGCGCTCCAGTCGATGTTTCCGTCCCCAAGTCGGCGACGATCGAGCGGGTCGTGCTAGCGCGAGGGTCACAGCGGCGCATGGACAACACCCGCGGTCTTGCGGAAAGCGTGCTGCGCACCTCAATGCGGGTGGCTCTGCGAGGCATCCACTTACCGCACTTCATCGTGGAGCACGATGTCGAGGGCGTCTCCCCCGGCGTCTACCGCTGGCCTGACCTAGCGACCCCAGCGCGGTCGGCTGCCCTCCGAGACGAGCTGTACCGGGTATGCCTTGAGCAGGCGCTTGCCCGCGATGCCGCGTTCGTCGTGATCGCGGCGGCCCAGATAAGCGCACTGGACGACCGCCAGTACCGGGAGGTTCATCTCGCCGCCGGGCTGGTTGAGGGCCGGTTGCACCTCGCCGCCTACGCCTTGGGGGCGAGTGCATCCGGGATGACCTTCTTAGACAGCGAGGTCCCCTCACTACTCGCCGAGCCTCTCGACGGCCTCCTGTTCACCTGCGTTGGCGTCCCTGACTACGTGGCCGCGGCTGGCGGTCTGCCCGGCACTCCGACCCCTCTGCGCGGGATCAGACCCCCTTAGACTTAGGCCGGTCGGCAGGAGTTGGGTCGAGACGTGGGCGACTCCAAGTTGCACTCCAGCACAACTGGAAATCCTTGCGGGACGGCGACGCCCCCGAGGCCGACGACACCTACGATGAGGAACTCATGGGTGACGACAAGTGGGCCCCGCTGGCAGCACGGTTTCTGGACGGCCATTACGGCAGCGTTCGGGGTCGGGTACGCACCCACGTTATCGATAGCCAGCTTCGATGGCATCTCCCGCCACCGCCTGCAGATCTAGTGGACATCGGGGGTGGCGGCGGTGACCAGGCGTTGCCGCTTGTACGTACCGGCTACCGCGTCACCCTCGTCGACCGCTCAGCGGCGATGCTAAACCGGGCGCGCAAGCGGTTCGCGGACGAGCCGAAGGATATTGCCGACAGAGTCCGACTCGTCGAGGCAACCGGTGAGTTCGCCCCGAGTGCCCTGGCTGGTCAACGGTTCGTCGGAGTGCTTTGCCACGGGGTGCTCATGTATCTGGAAGATCCTGGCCCTATGGTCGGCGCGCTGGCCAGACTGGCGGAACCGGGAGGAATCGTCTCCATTGTCACCAAGAGCGCCGACACCCTCGCCATGCGCCCAGCTCTTGCAGGCGACTGGCCAGCAGCCTTGGTCGCGTTCGATGCTGACCACCAAGTCAACGGCCTCGGAGTTGACACCAGGGCCGACACCATACGAGAACTCAGCGAATTACTCCAGAACCACGCCATTGATCCAGTCGCCTGGTACGGGGTGCGGCTGTTCTCTGACGGTTGGAGCGAGGACCGCCCGGCGTCGGAGGCGACAGAGGAGCTCTTGGCGGTTGAGCTGGAGGCCAGCCGTCGAGACCCTTACCGGCAACTCAGTCGGCTGTTCCATTTGGTCGGAGTTCGCTCGGCGGCTGACTAGAACGCTAGACGGTTGCCCACTGGCGGGACCCCTGCCGGTTGGCTAGATTTGTCAACCAAGTCATGCAACATCTGTCGACCATGACCTGAGGTATCAAAATGGCTGGCGCCAGGCACTCGCAGTCGCGCCCTGCCTGACGTGCTGAACGCCCTGGGGAGAGCTCCGTCCCGCGGTTGGCAGTCCCCGTCGGTTCGCCCTTGCCGTCCAGTATTCCGATCGGCACCCGGCCCGTTACTATGACAATCGACCGCGACCACAAATGTGGATCTACCCATACGAGCGTTTCGGGGCCGAGATAGCCATGCTCCTTCAGGTTACATTCAGGATGATATCCTTCAACTCAAATACCGTGTCGATTCGATAGCTAGCCTGTGAAAAGTCATGTGCTCTTGTAAAGTCGTTGTAGACGATGACACAGTCGATACCGGCCGCCATGGCTGAGTTCAGCCCTCGGGGATGAATCCTCTACAACCAGTGTCTCTTCTTTGCTGGCTCCGAAGCGCTTTAAGGCGGTCAGGTATGGTTCCGGGTGCGGCTTGGCGAGCTCGTAGTCTTCGCGAACAAGGACGAAATCCATGAATTGTCTAAGTTGGCGCTTTTCATGGATAATTTCAAAGTCCACGCGTTTGGCAGTCGTCACGATGGCCATGCGGACGTACTTTGACAGTTCAGCCAGAGTCTCAACGGCGCCTTCAACCTCAATGGCTTCTGTTCTCAGATGTTCCTGATAATAGTCATTACGACCCTCACGCTGCCGGCTGATGGTCTGGGCATCAATACCTGCCGCCCTGGCTTGGGCCCACGTGCCCAAGCCCTGGTTCATGTCCCGCAGGTATTGATCCTTGTCCAAAGTCAGACCAATGTCCGCCAGGGCGCGTTCTCCAGCCTTGTAATACCAGAATTCGGTGTCCACCAGAACACCATCATGATCGAAGAGGATGTACTTTTTCACTCTCTTGGATCCTTTCCGGTGGCCGCGGCACCCATGTGCGCCATCATGAATCGCACCGGGGTCACCGATACGTAAACGAGGCACTGATATTTGCGTTGTCGGTGCGAGCTCTCTTCAAACGACTCCGCGACCACTGCCACGAACGGGGTTTTCAAGGCATCCCGCGCGAAGCAGCTCGCCGAGCATTGTCCTCCGCGCCCACCGCGGGCCAACTCGAGGAAAGGCTAGTGGCGGGAGATGCGTGGGCCAACCACGACCTGGTGTTCCCTCACGCTCTCGTCGGCCGATGAGCCGAGATGACCTAGTCCGCCAGTCGTTCTACCCACTTCTTAGGACAGTTGATGTGCCCCGTATCCGCTTCCACGATCTGGGGCACACCACGGCCAGGCTTCTTCTTGGCCAGGGGATCCACCCGAAGATCGTGTCCGATTTGCTCGGCGGCCTCGTCTCGGTCCCCTACCGTACCCACCGCCGTGGGACGGATGCAGCGCTAGCACGGTTGACCCGCACGCGCAGGAGAGCACAATAGGCCGCACGTAACGATCGGGGGCAGGGAGGGCCAGCGGGTGGAGCCGCCAGAGCGGACAGGGCAACCACGTCCTGAGATATCGGACGTAGGCAGGGCCGGACGCCGGGTCATGCGCTTGGGTCTGAACTGGGCTCGGGCTGACGAAGTCCCCACCCTGCCTGGTCTCTTGGCGGAGCACCTGGGTCCCGACGCCGCATCCCTGCCAGTGGTGGGCGAGACCTGGCCAACCTATGAGCACGTCAACCTTCAAGCCGGTCTTGACGCCTGGTTGATCGGCGAGGGACGCAGCCATCGGCTCGTGGGCATCACCGGCTTCCAGCACCGGATGTTCTCGTTGGCTGATCTATCCCAGCCTGAAACCGCGGCAAACGGACCCGGCGTCGGCAGTGTAGCCATGGCCCGGATGGCGGTCGGGCCCAGCGGGGCCACCCGGCCCTGCGTCCGCTGCGGGCTCTATTTGGTGACCCAGGACGGAGTCCACTTGGCCATCTTGCTCCGGAGAAGCGAACAGCACGGGCCCGAACCCGGGGTTGTCCTAGAGGTCGTCTGCGCAGACTCCGAACTGGCCGACGCCGTGCTCGCCGACGTGCGTCGTCTGGCCTTGATCAACAATGTGTTCCGGGGTCAGGTTGTGTCCTTCGGCTCCGAGATGTTCGGTCCCCGGGAAACTGCCCTCACGTTCCACGAGCGACCCCACCTTTCCCGAGAGGCACTCGTGCTACCTCCGGGGATCCTGGAGGAGATAGAAGCCCAGGTGGTGGGAGTTGCGCGGCACGCTCTTGAGCTACAAGCGGCCGGGCTGCACCTCAAGCGAGGGCTACTCCTCCACGGGCCTCCGGGCACCGGGAAGACCCACACGGTCCGATACCTCCTCTCTCAGCTTGACGGTCACACGGTGGTGATCCTCTCGGGGTCGGCGATGAACTTGGTGGCCCCCGCTTGCTCGGTTGCCCGAGCCCTTCAGCCAGCCCTGGTGGTGGTGGAAGACGTTGATCTGATCGCTGAGGCCCGGGGCATGCACCCAGGGGTCCATCCCCTCTTGTTCCAGCTCCTCAACGAGATGGACGGTCTCGGAGAGGACGTAGACGTCACCTTCCTTCTCACGACCAATCGGGCCGACCTTCTCGAGCCGGCTCTAGCCGGTCGGCCCGGGCGGGTTGATCTTGCCGTCGAGATCCCTCTGCCGGACGCGGCGTCCCGTCGCCGTCTGGTGGAGCTCTACCAGGGCCACCTGAGTCTTGCGCCTGAAGCACTTGACGAAGCTGTTGCGGGAACCGAAGGGGTAACCGCTTCCTTCATCAAGGAGCTGCTCCGCCGGGCCGCCCTGATCGCCGCCACGGCTGACCCGGAATCCGGGCCGATCACAGTTCGCCAACCCGACTTGCACGAGGCTCTCGACCGCTTGCTTGGCGAGCGGAACCGCCTCACTCGTGTGCTCCTCGGGGGCGAGGCGCCGGGAGGGAGCCCCCCTTCTTCCGCCTCGTGGATGAGTGCGGGTCCGCCATACCCGGGGAAAGTCCCGCCAGGGTGAGCGTCGCGTCCTCGAGGTTCTCCTGGATCACAATGCAGAGCCATGGCGACCTGGAAGGACGGATCGGACCGCCGCCATCTTGAGGGGCGGAAGTGGGCTCTCTGGGCCCTCGAGCAATGGGAGCCCTTCCCTACTCTTGGCCAACGTCCGTTGGTCCTGACCGGGCCGATGGTCTGGTCCCAAGCTGAACACCGCACGGGGATGGCAAAACTGGCCTACCTCAACCGCGACTGGGAGCTACCCTCGTCGGTACCGGATGCGGTCCTCCACCTCGCCAGGGCCTCAGGCGGCCGCACGCGCCCGCGGTCCGGCGAGTATGAGCCGCTCCAAATCAAGCGGGGCACCCTCGATCAGGCGTCTTTCGAAACCGACCGTGGACCGCAGGTCCTTCCCGCCTGGCGCCTGGAGAGTGACCAAGCCCTGGGGCCGATGTGGGTCTTGGACCCTGAAATCGCCTCCACGGTGTGGGCTACTCCCGAACCCACCCCCACTCCGCCCACCGTCCCGCGCCCGACACAAAGATTGAACTACGCAACCCCCGTCCGGGGTGACGAAGCCAGCCTTGCCGTTTTCTTCACCGGCGGGCATCCTGCCTGGGTCAATTACCCGTCCGCCGACATCTTTGAATCCGACCACGCTGTGGTGATACTCCCGCGCGCGCATGACACGGGGCCGCCCGGTTTCAGGGCGTTGCTAGGGGTCCAGCGGGAGCTCGTGGCTAAGCTGGCCCGTCCCCTGGGACGTCGCGTCCTCGCTAATCCCGACGCCACCGCTGTCGGCGTCCTGATGACCTAGCTGGCGGACCGGGAACTGCTCAGGTAAGCATGGTCGTTCGCCGCGTTTAGTGCCCCCACGATCCGCTAGCTCCTTGCGTAAGTTCCAGCCGAGGAGACGTCCAGACAGTAACCTCTGGCGCGCAAGCAACCTGCTCAAAGGTGCCACCCCGAGCTACCGCAGCGACCACGGCACTTCAAGAAACATGGGGTTCGTCACCGCAGTGAAGCTTCCGAAATATCCGATCTCAACGTAGGCGGTTTCCTAAACCGCCTAGCTGGGTCCTCTTCGATCCATCCCCGCTGATATAGGAGGCGGTACACACATTGCCGATCGTGAGGAGGGTTGCCGTCAAGCCCGGCCGAGGAGACCCCTGCAGCCGGGGCTGAATAGCCTGACTCGACCACCATCCACCGGGTCTCTTTGTCATAAAAAGTGGTCCACCGAATGGGGTCAAGGCCAAAATGGCGGAGGGAGAGGTGTGTGATTTCACCACATAGTGCCCACCGCGGGAGCGGTATGTCTCAGGACATAGTGCCCACCAAAGGGGGTGGGCCATGGGTGTGGAGCGCTACGTCATCGAAGCGGTCGTCCGCGAGGGCCGAAGTCATCGCGAAGTGGCCAGGAGCGCCGGCGTCTCCAAGGCGTGGGTCACCAAACTGGTCGCTCGGTATCGGGCAGG
>JBAQYY010000039.1:0-34262 GCA_049790415.1 Candidatus Dormiibacterota bacterium
CCCGTCGTTATCAGCGCTTGACCGCGGTGCTGGAGCCAGCGCGGCCGCCGGGTGAGCTTCCCGCGGGCGTCGGCCCCGAGCTGTTGGAACAGCTCGCCTTCCGCAGTCAGCTGCGCTACCTCTTCCGTCGGGCCCTGACCATGCTCGACGCCGCCGCCGCCGAGGCCGGTCTGACGCCTTTGGGCTACCACGCCGTCCTGGTACTGGGTGGAGCTGGCCTGGAGGGCGTCCAGGAGCAAGAACTGGTGGAGCAGCTGGCATCCAGCCGAGCTCACATCTCGGTGCTCAGCCGCTCTTTGCTCGAGGCGGGGCTGATCTCGCGGTCCCCCTGGCCCACCGACCGGCGCCGGATCGTGCTCAGCCTGACCGAGAAGGGGTGGGAGGTGGTCGCTCAGATCGCTGCCCGCCACCGCGAGCGGATGCGTGAGCTGGTCGACGGGTGGGACCCGAGCGCCTTCGAGCAGATCTTGGAGCGGATCATGGACGTATATCTGGGGCTGGCCGGGCGGGTGAGAGTGGAGCGCTTGGAACCGGCGCCGGAGCGGGGCTGAGTCGACCGGCCCTGCGAAGGTGATAATGGGCGGCCGATGCCAGCCAGCCAGCGCTTATGCGCCCGCACCCGAGCCTGAACTTGGGCCGTCCTCCGCTACCTCCCAATCTTCTCCGCCAGATGGAGGGCCCGTCCTACCTGGGACCGAGCTCCTTCGCCAAGGTGGTTCAGCTCAGTGAACCCGAGGAATTGGAGCGATGGAAGCCCGACTTTGCCATCGTTGGGGCCCCCTGGGACGACTCCACCAGCTATCGTCCCGGAGCCAGGTTCGGTCCGCGCGCTATCCGGGTGGCTAACTACCAGCCCTCCGAGTGGCACCTGGATCTGGAAGTAGCCCCACTCGCGGAGATGACGGTCGTCGATTACGGCGACGCCGTCTGCCAGCCCGGGCTGGTGGAGGCATCCCACGAGGCGATCCGCCAGCGCGTGCACGATGTCGCCTCGCGGGCCATCGTCCCCGTCGTGATCGGCGGCGATCACTCGGTGACTCTGCCCTCGGCGACGGCGGTAGCTGACGTGGTGGGGCGGGGTAAGTTGGGAGTCGTCCACTTCGACGCCCATGCCGACACCGCGCCGGAGAGCTTCGGCAATCCGCTCTCCCACGGCACCCCGATGCGGCGGCTGGTGGAGTCGGGGGCGGTTCCAGGCGAGAACTTCGTGCAGGTCGGGCTCCGCGGCTACTGGCCACCCCGCGAGGTCTTCGACTGGATGCGGCAGGCGGGGATGCGCTGGCATCTGATGGACGAGATCTGGCGGGTGGGGATCATCGAGGTGATCCGGCGGGCGATCGCCGAGGCCCTGGACGGCCCGGAGTTCATCTACTTGTCGGTCGACATCGATGTGCTCGACCCTGGCTTTGCCCCCGGGACAGGCACTCCAGAGCCGGGTGGGCTCAACCCCGCCGATCTCCTTCGAGCCATTCGCGAGGTGGTCTTCAACACCCCGGTCGTGGCCATGGACGTGGTCGAGGTGGCTCCCGCCCTAGACCCGGCCGAGCTGACCGCCCAGAACGCCAATCGCTGCATTCTGGAGCTGATCTCGGCCAGCGCCGCCAAACGCCGCCAGGTACAGGGCCTGCAGGGGTCCCTCTGAGGGCAATCTCACTCTAGGACTACGCTCAGCCTGCTCAGGGGGAGCACCTCATAGGCGGTCGACCCCCGCCTCAGGAACTTGAGCCAAGTCGCCGGAACCAGGACCCCCAGGTGCAGGCGCTGCAGGCTACTGGCGGTAAGCCGAGGATTGTCCAGGTCGGGGTATCCGATCGCTCGTCCGTCAGAAACAACCCCGCAGCTGGCACCGAACTCAGCGGCGAGGCGGTCCGTCACCGACCAGAGTTGACCCTCGGCAATGGCACCCGCCATCTCTGACCAGGGCGGCAGCCGAAGCGTGAACTCGCCTGTTTCTCCCCCTGTCGGCTCGTGGGCTTCCGCCACCACCGCTTGGCCATTCCAGAGCAGGGGCTCACCGAGGATCAAGGGAGCGCCGAGGCGACGACCGACGGCGTACCGCTCGCCCTCAGGATCAGGCTGGACGCCCGCCTCCTGGCGGAGGATGTCGAGGGCGCGGCCCACCAGCCAGGGTCGCCCAGGCTCCAAGGGACAGCTCAAGGAGATGGTGGTGGCGTCTGAGGTGGGCAGGCAGCAGCGCCAGTCGAGCGCCCTTGCCGGCGGCGCAGATTCCATCCCGGCCAGCGTACCGGGGCGCTGCGCTCAACTCACCGGCGCCAGCCACGAGGTACGCTTGGCAAAGTCGGCTGGCGCGACTTAAGGAGGCGGCTATGCAGCTAGTCCCAGGGGGGCCCAGGTGGTGAAGGCCGAGAGCGAGATCGATCTGGCCGCGCCGGAATACCGGGAGACTTCCCTGGAGGGCGTCGATCACATCGAATTCTTCGTGGGAAACGCGCGCCAGGCAGCCCATTTCTACCGCAGCGCCTTCGGATTCGACGTGGTCGCTTACTCGGGTCCGGAGACCGGAGTGCGCGACCGTGCCTCCTATGTCCTCCGTCAAGGTGAAGTCACCCTGGTGATGACGGCGCCGCTCACTCCGGAGGGGGAGATCGCCGAGCATGTCCGGCTCCACGGTGACGGGGTGCGGACGCTGGCCTTCACGGTTGACGACGCCACCGCCGCCTTTCAGGATGCGGTCAGCCGGGGCGCCCGCCCGGTCGCCGATCCCCACGTCTTGGAAGACCAAAAGGGCGCGGTGCGGCTGGCCACGGTGCGCACCTTCGGTGACACCGTGCACACCTTCGTCGAACGCGCTGAGTACGGGGGTACCTTCCTGCCCGGCTACCGCGACGAGTTCAAGGGCGGTGCTGGCGCGGGATTACAGCTGGTCGACCACTGCGTCTGCAACGTTGAGTTGACTCGCATGGACGAGTGGGTGAGCTGGTACAACCGCGTCTTCGGTTTCGATGTCTTCCAGGAATTCGACGAGAACGACATCGCCACCCAGTACTCGGCGCTGCGCAGCAAGGTGGTCCGCGGGGGCAAGGAGGGAAGGGTCACCTTCCCCATCAACGAGCCCGCCAAGGGACTGCGGCGATCGCAGATCGACGAGTACCTCGACTATTACCATGGCCCCGGCGTGCAGCACATCGCCTTGCACAGCGACGACATTGTCGAGAGCGTCGACTGGCTGCGTCGGCAGGGGGCCGAGTTCCTGCGCGCTCCCGACAGTTACTACGAAAGCCTGCCCGAGCGGGTCGGTCCCATCGACGAAGACTTGGAGCGGCTGCGCCAGCTCAACATCCTCGTCGACCGCGACGAGCACGGGTACCTGCTGCAGATCTTCACCCGTCCGGTGGAGGACCGCCCCACCCTCTTCTTCGAGGTGATCCAGCGCAAGGGCTGCCGGGGCTTTGGCAAGGGCAACTTCCAAGCCCTCTTCCAGGCGATCGAGCGCGAGCAAGAGGCGCGCGGCAACCTCTGAGCGCGCGCGCTGAGTCGCACCCGGCCCAGGCCCGGAAGGCGCCTTTGTCGGTCACCAGAGCCCGCCGGGAGATGTTGGCACACGCGCCCAGAATGAGTTCTGAGGAGATGGGCCTGGACGGGCAGCTGGCGGGTCGAGTGCTGGCTGCCGACGTGGTGGCCGAGGTGCTGCTGCCACCCTGGGACAACAGCGCCATGGATGGCTACGCGGTCCGGGCCAGCGACGTTCGCCGAGTCCCGCTGCGGCTCCCGGTTGGGGGAGAGATGGCGGCCGGGATGGCCCCTGGGACGATCTCGATCGAGCCTGGCAGTTGTGCCAAGGTCATGACCGGGGCTCCGCTGCCCGTCGGCGCCGACGCCGTGGTTCCCTACGAGTGGACCGATCGAGGTGGGACGCAGGTCCTGATCAGAGAGCGCCCCCGTCGCGGCAACGCGGTCCGCAAGGCGGGGGAGGATCTCAGGCCGGGGGACCGGATCCTTCCCGCCGGTCACCGGGTTCGAGCCAGTGATCTGGCGCCATTGGCAGCCGCCGGACGCCCGACCATTGCCGTCTCCCGGCGCCCGCGGGTGGCCATCATCACGACCGGGGATGAGATCAGACCTGCGGGGACGAGTCTGGAACCGGGGCAGATCTACGACACGGGCGGCCCCGCTCTGGGGGCGATGATTGCGGCGGCCGGTGGCGAGGTCGTGCAAAGGATCCGAGTCGGCGACGATCCAGAGTCCCTGGAACGGGCACTGCTAGAAGCGGCCGCCGCCTGCGATGTCCTGGTCACGGTGGGAGGGGTCAGCGTCGGCGACCATGACCATGTCCGGACCACGGTGGAGCAGCGGGGAAAGCTCTGGCTCTGGCGGGTCGCCATGCGCCCGGGACGCCCGATCGCGTTTGGCGAGCTCGAACGTGCGCTCTTCCTGGGCCTGCCTGGAAACCCCGTCTCCGCGACGGTCACCTTCATCCTCTTCGGCGCCCCCTTGCTTCTGGCGATGCAGGGTGCCAAGCACACCGGGCCTTCAACCAGCTTCGCGGAGCTGCTGGAGGCGGTCGAGAAGCCGGAGGGTCTGGAGACCTTCCACCGAGCGCAGTTGCGGCCCCGCCCGGGCCAGTTGCCCGGTGTGCGCGTGTCGGGGACGCAGAGCAGTGGTGCCACCCTGTCGCTGGCCCGGGCCGATGCCCTTCTCGTCCTACCGGCGAAGGGGACCCGGCTAGAGCCGGGAACTGTGGTCGAGGTAATACCGCTCTAAGTCACTCGGATAGGCGGCGCCTAGCCATCCAGCTCCAGGCCCAGATCTCCGCCCGCCGGTCCTGCCTTGGTGGCGGCTCCGATAGCTCCCTGGAGAACCTTGAGCCGCCCCTCCCGAGACTGCCCGGCAGCGGCGCGACCTGCCAGGTAGGCGGCCAGGGGCGCGTATTGGCGAGCGCCCGAGACATGGGCAGACTCCGCCGCCAGGTCCAAGACCAGCTTGGCCTCCTCCCGGCGAAGAACGGCATCGGCAGCCCCCAGCGCCTTCAGGTATCTGTCAAACCACTCGTTCACCGAATCCCTCCTTGGTCCGGCTGGGCTTGCACCCGAGCCGCCGCCGCCGCCAATTCGTCGGGGGTGTTGCAGTTGACAAACGAGTCGCCTACCGGGTCCCAGATCCGCCACTCCCCCTCCAGCACCCGTCTCAGCCGGAGCTGCTCCAGGGTCCTGCGCAATGAAGGACCTCGTTCGGGCCTGCTCAATTGTCGCGCGCTGGCGAGAAGATCAGCCAGACAATCGCGGCGGTAGACGGCGAAGAGGGGCTCCAATCGCCCGCTTCGCTCGGGAACGACCGCCTGCGCCTCGGGCTGGCGCTGAGCCAGATCCGCCAGACCTCGGGCCAAGCGCGGCGAAGGGAAGGGTAGGTCGGCTCCCAGTACCAGCACTAGGGGGTCGGGAAGAGCAGCCAGCCCAGCGATCAGTCCGGCGACCGGTCCGGCGAGCCCGGCTTGGTCGCTGACCCGGTGCCAGCCGGTCCCGTAGTCGAGCGGGCCGGCAATGGTAGGCGGCCCAGCCACCGAAGCAACAGAAGCTGCAACTCGGCAGACCAGCGGGTCGTCGTCCGGTCCCGGAAAGGGCAGACCGGGTTTGTCCCGGCCCATCCGGACACTGCGACCACCGGCCAGGATCAGCAGTCCCAGCCGTTCTTGCTTGGCGAGCGGTGGTGCCTCAGAGCCGGAGGGCGGGCTGCTCAGGTTCGACCTCCAGGCGCTCGGGGTGGGTGTAGACGTTGCAACGCTCACCCCTGAGAAAGCCGACCAAGGTGACTCCGGTGCTCTCGGCGGCCTGGACCGCCAGCGAAGAGGGCGCAGAGACTGACGCCAGCAAGCCGATCCCGGCGGCGGCCGCCTTCTGCACGATTTCGAATCCTGCTCGCCCGCTCACCACCAGCAGCGCATCGGTCAGGGGCAGCTGACGTCGGAGCAGGGCTCGACCCACCAGTTTGTCCACCGCATTGTGTCGGCCTACATCCTCGGCAACGTCAAGAGGCTGACCCTTCTTGGTCATCAGGCCAGCCGCGTGCAGGCCGCCCGTGGAGTGGAAGACCCGCTGCGCCTCCAGAAGTGACTCAGGCAGTACGTAGAGGTCGGTGGCGGACCAGGTGGCCCGACCCTCCACATTGGCTTGGACTGCGTGCAGTGCCTCCAGGGTGGCGGCGCCACAGATCCCGCAGGCGCTGGAGGAAGGGAGGGCGCGCTGCCAGCCCAAAGAGCCCTCGGGAAGCGGCGATCTGAGTTGTACTTCGACCAGATTCTCCGCCTCCACATCCAGCTGCACGGGCAGCGGAATCCCCTCCAGATCGACCTGGCCGCTGGGGGCGATGCGCAGCCCGGTCACGTCCTCCTGGTCCTTTATCACGCCCTCAGCGTGGAGCAGACCGAGCGCCAGTTCGACGTCGCAGCCGGGGGTGCGCAGCAAGATCGCCAGCGGCCTTCCGTCAACGAGCAACTGGAGCGCCTCTTCGCGGGCCACGCTGTCCTCGACGACGGCCCGAGATTCGCGCTCGAGCTTGGTCACTACCAGCTGGTGCTGGTCTGAACGTCCCAACCGGGTTGAGGGCACCACCGGGGCGATCCTAACGCGCAGATCCGCCCGGACTCTTTGGGTGCTGGCTACTCGTCGTGCGGACAGGTGCCCACCGGCTGGCCATGGTGGCAGCCGCAGCGGTCCACGGTCTGCTCCAAGAGAAGATCGCCATCAGGGAAGTGGAGGCGGGGTCCCGGGGAGAGATCGGAGGCGGGAATTCTGCAAACTTTGACGACGTAGCAGAGCCGTCCGCCGCACTGGGTGGCGGCCAGCATGTTGGGATTGCCAGCGCGGACCATTCGATCTGCCAGCGCTGCCGACTCGGCCTGGTCGATGCGGCGGTGCCCGATCGAGGTGAAGTAGGACCCCTGGGCGAGGTCGAGGGGAGAGCCGGCGGCTCCCGATCGGGCCAACTCGACTGCTTCCCGGGTCGACTCCGCCCCCAGCTGGCTGAGGCGGCGGGCCAGGGTGCCGGAGTCGTCGTCGGGGCGGATCGGCTCTCGCCGCTGGAGCAAGAGGGGACCGGCATCGATGCCCCGAATCACGCGCTGAAAGCTGATCCCGGTCTCCTTCTCGTCGTTGACGATGGCCCAGTAGAGCGGCTCCGGGCCCCGGTACTTGGGCAGCAACGAGGGATGGACGTTGATCCAGCCCAACCGGGGTATGGCCAGAGCCTTCTCGCGGAGGATCTGATCGAAGCTGGCCACCATGAAGAGATCCGCCTCCAGCCGTCGCAATGCGACCAGGGAGTCGTATTCGTTGATCCGGGCCAGTCGGAGGAGTGGCACACCCATGTGATCGGCGATCTGGCTGAGGGCGTTCTCGCCAGAAATCGCCGGGTTGGCTCCCAAGCTGGTTGCCAGACCGACCAACTCGACCCCACTGTCGATGAGACCAAGGAGCATGGCCAGGCTGTAGTCGGAGGGAAACCCCGCAAAACCAACTCGCAGCGCCCCTGGCCGGGCCGGTGCCGCCGTGCCCGCCGGCGTCAGGGGCAGTTTGAGATCGGGAACCATCCGGAAGGACGGTTTCTGCCAAAGCCAATCCTCGATCGCGCCCAGCCAGGGGCTGCGTCGGGAAAGAGCAACGGCGGATGCGGGAACAGTCAAGGACTTCCATCGTAGTTGGCGGGGACCGCTCAGGCGTCACGGTTTCGTTGAGCCTGCGCTACGCGCCACAGCGGCTTCGGGTGGCACACTTCACGGCGGGATGGCCGAGGAAACCAGCGCGGCAGGCGACAGCCAGGCCTTGAGCCAGGGACTGACCGATCTGCGACAAACCTGGGAGCATGTTGCTCGGGAACTGGCTCCCGGCGTCCCCGAGTTGCCCGGCGTCATCGAGCAGGAACTGGCTGCCCTGGCCCTGTCCGACCTCCGCGAGGAGACCCTGACCAAGGTCTCGGAGTCGGTGGTGGCTCGGGTGGCCGATGCCGGCCTGCCCGACCAGGCGACGGCACTCTCACGGCGGATGGGACGGGCAATGTACGAGTTTCTGCTCCTCCAAGCCACTCAGGAGGAGATTCGCGAGTTGGGCTTGGCTCTGGCTGCCATCGCGCCCCCGGAGACGCCCAGCGTGTCCGCCCCGCCGGCGCTGCAGGAGGAGGAGGCGATCGTCTCTTGGGAAGCCGCCACTTCTTCGGTTGGCTTCCCGGTAGCTCAACCCCCTCCGCCGGTGCGGCCCGGACCGCCAGCTGTCACAGCGGCGCCCCTCGAGCCCCGCGACCCGGTCAGGCCAGCCCGAGGCAAGAATGGTGTCGTTCCCGCCCTTGGCAAAGGGGCACCGCCTGAGCCAGCGCCCACAGCGCCGCCCGCCGCCGCACCAAGGCCTGTCCCACCTGCGGTGGGGGCGCCTGCGTCCCCGGCACTGAGTGGCAGCAAGCCAGCCGAATCGACCCCACCAGCAACTACGGCTCCGCCACCAGGCGAGATCAAGACCGAGGACCCCCCGGCGACGAAGGTCGAGCCTTTGGCGGCGGCGGCTGAGAGGGTTCCCAGCCAGGCGGCGCCTCCTTCGAATCCCGTTCCATCCGCGCCCGCGGTTGACCCCAAGCCGGAAGCACCCAAGCCGCCGGCCCAGCCGGCTCCCGCTCTTGCGCCTTCCCCGGCTCCCAGTCCCGCCCTTCACGACCTCAGCGATGAGGAGGCCCCTCTCTGGGGCTTCGACCCTGCCGCCCGTACCGAGGAGCCCGGCGCTGAGCCGGCCACGGCGCCAGTGCCCCAGCCGGCGCCGCAGCCGCAGCCTAAGGTCCCGGCCACGGTCGCGGCTAGTCCCCGTCCGGGCGGACAGTTGGCGGTCGGGGAGCGGCGGCCGGAGCTGGGCCGCCACAGTGGCTGGACGGTGCGCTTGTCCCCCCGCATTAGCACCGAGCAGGAGCGCAAACTGGCGGCGCGTGAGGCGGAGTTGCCGGCTCTCCTGGAGGAGATTGTTGCCGCCGCCAAGAGCCAGCAGGAGGCAATTCCCGCCAAGAGCGCTGCGCGGCGCGCTCTCGCGGCCACCCGGGAGACGCTACCGCTGGCGGAGGGGACAGACCCGGCCGGCCAGATCCAAGCACTGCTCGAAGCCGGGGAGATGGAGAACGCGGCCGCGACTGCGGTGCAGCTCGCCAATGACCAGCGCGGGGAAGACGCCGCCGACCTGGTCTGCGACGTCGGGGATGCCATCCAGTCGGCCCAGCAGCTCGACCTGGCCGTGATCTGCTTCACCGCCGCCGTACTCGCCTCGCCGCCCTGCGACCGTGCCTGTTGGAAGCTATGCACCCTCTCGGTCGAGCGCCGGGATGCGGTCATGGCTCCGGTGTGGCTGGAGTTCGTAGCCCGCCTTCTCCGAGCTCGAGGAGCCGATGTCGACGCTATCTCGGTCTACCGCCAGCTGCTCAAGCTGGCCCCTCGACGGGTGGACATCCGCGAACTGCTCCGGATCTCCTCTCTGACCGGAACTCTGCCCGACTGACCACGCGCCCTTCGGCCTTTTTTTGGAAGACTCATAGCTTGGCTCAGGCGGGGCCAGCCAGAGCGGCCGTCAACGAATGGACGTAGCTCCCCGCCTGCTGCGCGGCAACCTCTCCGAGGCTACCGGCATACGAACCCACCAAACCGCTGCCCACGATGACCGCGTCACTCCACGCTGAAACCGCGCCGACCTGCTCGGGAGTGCTGATTCCGAAGCCCACAGCCAGTGGCGTGGCGGTGGCCTGGCGCAAGCGGGCGACCTGGGCTCTGAGCCAGACCAGGTCAGGCTCGGAGCTGGCGCCGGTCACCCCCATCCGGGAGACAACGTAGACAAATCCTTGGCTGGCAGCAGCGATGCGCCCCGCCCGGGCGGGTGCTGTGGTGGGGGAGACCAGAAGTGGAATCGAGAGATTCCGGGCGCTGAGCGGGCCTCGCACCTCGTCGATCTCCTCCAGGGTGATGTCGGGAATGATCACCCCACTGGCCCCCGCGGCGGCGGCCCGGGCAGCGAAGCGCTCCACCCCGTAGCGAAAGACAGGGTTGTAGTAGGTGAAGAGGACGACTGGCAGCAGCTCCTGGACACGCTCCACCAGATCAAAGGTCTGGTCGAGGGTCATTCCCGCCGTCAGAGCGCGCTGTCCGGCAGCGGCGATGGTGGGTCCGTCGGCAACGGGATCGCCATAGGGAACCCCTAACTCGAGGAGATCGAGTCCGGCTGCGGCGACCGCGCGGATCACTAGCTCGCTCGTGGGTAGATCAGGATCGCCACCGACCAGATAGCCGATGAGGGCGGCCCGATGCGCTGACCGAGCTTGGACAAACATCCGGTCCAGGCGGTCGTCAGCCAAGGTTTTACCCACCCAAGAGCCCCTGCTCGCGTTGGCTGACCTGCGCGATGTCCTTCTCACCCCTCCCGCTCAGGTTGACGATGATCATGGCCTCGGGACCACTGCTCGCTGCTACCTGCTCGACTAGGGCCAGGGCGTGGGAACTCTCTAGGGCGGGCACGATGCCCTCCATCTCGGCACAGCGGTGGAAGGCGGCCACGGCCTGGTCGTCGCCAACGGCCAGGTAGGTGGCCCTCCCGCTCTCCTTGAGGAGGGCGTGCTCGGGGCCGACTCCGGGGTAGTCGAGGCCGGCGCTGACCGAGTGGGTGCCGATCACCTGGCCGTCGCTGTCCTGAAGCAAGTAGGACTTAGACCCGTGCAGGATGCCCACCGATCCAAAGGAGAGCGAGGCGGCGTTGTCACCGCGGCCGCTACCTCGGCCGGCAGCCTCGGCACCCCAGAGCCGGACTTGGGCATCGTCGACGAAGCCGGAGAAGATCCCGATCGCGTTGCTGCCCCCGCCGACGCAGGCGATTACGTCAGTCGGCAGCCGCCCCCACTCCTCCAGGCACTGGGCCCGGGCCTCGCTGCCGATCACCTTCTGGAACTCCCGCACCAGATAGGGGTAGGGGTGGGGGCCGACGGCGCTACCGATCACGTAAAAGGTGTCATCGGCGCGGGTGGCCCACTCCCGGATGGCGGCGTTGACCGCGTCCTTGAGGGTTCTGGTGCCACTCGCGACCGGGTGGATCACCGCGCCTAGCAACCTCATGGTGGCCACGTTCATGGCTTGGCGTTCGATGTCCAGCTCGCCCATGAAGACCTCCACCGGCAGGCCCAGCTTGGCCCCGATGGTGGCCGTGGCCACGCCGTGCTGGCCGGCCCCGGTCTCGGCGATCAACCGGCTCATCCCCATCCGCTGAGCGAGGAGTCCCTGGCCGACCGCGTTGTTGACCTTGTGAGCTCCGGTGTGGTTGAGGTCCTCGCGCTTGAAGAGCACGGTGGCCGGACTAAGGGGAAAGCGCTGGGCGTGATAGAGGGGCGAGGGTCGACCCACATAGGTGCGCAGAATGTGGTGATATTCCTGCCAGAATTGGGGGTCCCCGAGGGCGTCGTCGAGGGCCACTTCGAGCCCCTGTACCGCCCGGTAGAGGACCTCCGGGATGTACTGGCCACCGAATTCACCAAAGAAGCCGCGACCGTCAGGGGGCTGCATCACCACTCCGGGCGGCCTGGATAAAGGCCGCAAGTTTGCTGGGGTCTTTGCGGCCTAGCGTCTCCACCCCCGAGCGCACGTCGACCCCATAGGGATGCAGTTGCTCGACGCATTCGGCGACATTGGTTGGGCTCAGCCCGCCACTGATCACCACTCTCTGCCGGGCACTCAGCTGTCGCACCCGGGACCAATTGAAAGTGCGTCCCGAACCGCCACCCTGAGGCGAGGCAGTCTCAAAGACGGGAAGTGCATCGGGGTACTCGGCGACCTGGGCCAGCCGGGTGTCGTCTCCGTCCGTATCGCCACCGGGTATGGCGAAGACCTTGAGAAAGGGACGGCCGAGATGGCGGCACAGCTGGGGTGACTCGGAGCCGGAAAACTGTGGAATCAAGCGGGGAATCGCGGCCACAGTCCGTTCCAACTCCGCTACCGAGGGATTCACAAACACTCCCACCAGGGAGAGGGCAGCCGGGGCCTTAGCAAGCGCCGCGCTTGCCTGTTCGATGGAAACTTGCCGGGGACTGGGCGCGAAGATGACCCCGATGGCATCGGCTCCTGCGGCGACTGCCATTTCCACGTCGGCAGCACTGGTGCAACCGCAGATCTTGACCCGGGTGCGCCGGCTCCCATCCAGCTGAGCCGGGAGTGTACCGAGCTCGGGGAGTTGAGCCGGAATCGGAGTGGGCCATTCCACCGCTAAGCCCCCACCACGCCGAGGGTTTTCACTGAGCTGAGCCAAGCGGCCCGGTCGGTGCTGCGCATCAGGGCCTCGCCGACCAGGAATGATCGAATCCCCCGGCGGTAGATGCGCTCGATGTCGGCCGCTGTCTCGAATCCGCTTTCACTTACCACCTGGATTTCGGCGGGCAGGCTCCCTGCCAACGCCGCGGAGACGCCGATGTCGGTCCGCAGGGTCTTGAGGTCACGATTGTTGATCCCGACGAGGTTGGCTCCGAGCGCCAGCGCCCGCTCCAGTTCCTCCCCCGAATGCACTTCCACCAGCACCTCAAGACGCCATTGCCGGGCCGTGGTGAGGAGCCTGGCCACTTGCGCATCCGCCAACCCGGCAACGATGGCGAGGATGGCGTCGGCGCCGTAAGCGGCGGACTGGACAACCTCGTAATCGCAGGTGAGAAAGTCCTTGCGCAATACCGGCAAAGTGGTGCAATCGCGGACCAGCTGCAGATGCCGCAAATGGCCCTGGAAGTGGTCCTCCTCGGTGAGCACGCTGATAGCGTCGGCTCCCGCCTCCTGGTACTGGCGGGCGATCGCCGCCGGATCGAAGTCGCTGGCAATCAGCCCGGCGGAAGGGGAGGCCCGTTTGATCTCGGCGATCACGGTGGGGGCGGGGCCGAGGCGAAGCGCGTCCCGAAGCGAACGCCGCTCCTCGCCTCGGCGGGCTGCCATCGCCGCCAAATCCGCCAGCGGTTGCCGGGCCATCTCCCGCTCGAGGCGGACCTGTCGGTCTCGATAGATCGAACTGAGGGCGTTAGTCATGGAGGCCCGCCTCGACCACCTGAGTCCCACGGAGCGCCTCCAAGGCCGCCAGCGCGGCCCCTTCGGCGATGCTTCGGCGAGCCTGGGATAGGCCCTCTTTGATGTCGTCAGCCGCTCCCGCCACCACCAGGGCCAGGGCAGCGTTGAGGGCCACCACGTCGGCTCGGGGAGAACGTTCGCCGCGCAGGATCGCCAGGATCGATGCGGCATTGCTGGCGGCGTCTCCGCCTCGGAGCTCGTCGAGGGATGCCCGGATTCCGTACTCCTCGGGGTGGAGCACCCAGCGCCGCAACCCGCCGCCGTTGAACTGAGCCACCGATGTGGGGCCCTCGCCGGCCACCTCGTCCATGCCGCTGGTGGAGTGGACCACAGCGCCCTCCTCGGCGCCCAGTCCCTGCAGGGCCTCAGCCACTAGGTCAATCTGAGCCTCCCCGAAGACGCCGACCAGCTGGCGCTGCGCCCGGGCAGGGTTGCAGAGGGGTCCGAGCAGGTTGAAGATCGTGCGTACCCCGAGCTCGCGCCGCACCGCCGCCGCCGCCTTGAACGCGGGGTGATAGCGGGGCGCGAAGAGGAATGCGATGCGATGCCGGGTGAGCAACTCCGCTGCTTCGGCCGGACTGCGGTCCAAGGGCACATCCAGCGCTTCTAGGACATCGGCACTTCCGCAGGCGCTGGAAGCGGCCCGGTTGCCATGCTTGGCGACGGGGACTCCGGCACCGGCCACCACCAGAGCCGCGGCGGTGGAGATGTTGATGCTGTGACTTCCATCGCCGCCGGTACCGACGATGTCCAGCACGAGGGGAAGGTCGTGCTCAACCCGCACAGCCCGTTGGCGCATTGCCGTGGCTGCGCCGATGACTTCATCAATAGTCTCGCCGCGCGCAGCCAGGGCGACCAGGATCCCGGCCGCCTGGGCGCTACTGAGCGTGCCATCGACGATGGCGCCCATGGTGGCGGCGCTCTCCTGGGCGGACAGGCTGCCGCCGCCGATCACCCGGCGCAGAAGCTCGGCATATTGGGTCATCAGGCTTGGCCCGAAAAGTGTCGAAATGAGCGCGCGCTTTCCCCTCTTGGGTCCAACGCGGCTGACTGGTCCATGCGGCTCGATACCTCCGGGAATGAAAAAAGCCCCGGGCAATGCCCAGGGCTCGGTGCTTGTCGGCGCTTAGGTGACTAGACGCGCGACAGTACCGGACCCTGGTTGGGCCAGTACCACCGCCAGCTATCGACGATTCGGCTAGACACTGTCCGGCGATTCTGGACCACGACGGGGTTCAGCGTCAATCCCACTCGCAGCGCCGTGGCGGGGTAGCGGGAACCGAGGGCTGGGCAAGAGATCGTGCCGCGCCGCCTCTGGGGTTGACCTCAACCGTCTGTTCCCGGCTGGAGTCCAGGCGGGCTAATCGCCCTGTAAGCGGTGGCTGCTAGCGTCTTGCCTTGTGCTGGCAGACAGTGATTCGGGTGGAGAGTCAGATTTGACTCCGTCCGCCGCCCTCTGGTTGAGCTTGGACCCCGCTTGGCAGGAGGCGTTCCGGCAGGCCTGGGAGGCCTTCCGTACCGGCAACATCCCGGTGGGGGCCTGCGTCACCACAGCCGACGGAAAGATCGTGCGGGCAGCCCGCAACCGTGTCTCCGACGAGCAGGCACCGGAGGGTGAGGTGTTCGGCTCCTCGGTGGCTCATGCCGAGGTCAATGTGCTCGCCCGGATTGCCCTTGACACGCCCCGGGAGCTGGTGCTGACGACAACTCTCGAGCCCTGCTTGCAGTGCTCGGCCGTGGCCCGACTCGGTGCGGTGGCCACAATTCGCTTCGCCGGTGCCGACCCGCTCTGGGACGGCTGTCATGACTTCAGCTCCCTGTCGCCCCGGGAGGCGGCCCGCCCCCAGCTCACCATGGACGGTCCCCGCGCCGACCAGCTGGGCCTCTTCGCAACCCTGATATCCCGCTTCTGGCGCCACAGCGACACGACCGAGGCTTTCTTGCGGGCGGCCGGCGAGGGCCATAGCCTCGAACTAGTCCAGGACCTGCGGGCGACCGGCCAAATGGCAAGGCTGGCGGCGATGGAAGTCGACGACGCCTTGGCCCACCTGTGGCCCCAACTAAGTGCCCTGCGCAAATCCGCATAGGACGAACTGAATGCATCCAGGAGAAGGGCCAGCTTGACGCGGAGCGCTGACTTACCGCAGAATCCGCGGCCTATGGTCAAGACGAGCGTTTTGGTCTGGTGGTGGAGCTGGCCCGTCGGGGGTGAGGTGTCCGCCTGCGTTTAAAAGTCTGACCGTCGAGCGAGCACCAAGCCCCGGAACCCTCCGGGGCTTTTTCTTTTGTCTGCAATGGAGTTGTGATGCTGGCCCCTTTGGAAATACTGACCGACCGCGAGACTGTCGCGACCACGGCGAGCGCCTTTCCCCTGGTGCCCTTCTGGGCTGAGGTTCCGATCGGGGATCTCCGTCCGGTGCGGGCGTTCCAGGCCCTCGCCGGGGACGGCCCGGGACTGCTCCTGGAGGAGCTCGACCTCTCCGGTCAGTCGGTGGGATTCACCATCGTGGGCGCGGATCCGGCCGCCCTGGTGGTGGCTGACCGTGGCGGCGTGCGAGTGCACTCGCTGCGGCGGCCCCTGCCCCTCGCGGAGGGTCTGTTCGGCGATCCGGGCGCCGATGTGCTGGTCACGCTCAACCATCTGGCGGCCCAGCTGCGAGCCCCCCAACTGCCCCACCTCCCGACCATGACCGGGGGCCTCGCCGGTCTGCTCAGCTACGAGGCGGCGGGCCTTCTCGAAGGGCTGGCCCATCCGGCCGGACGGGGCCGGCAGACCGTCGACCCGATCACCCTGATGGTCCTCGACCGGGTGGTCGTCTTCGATCACCAGCGCCAGCTGTTGGTTCTAGTGGCCCACCTGCCGGCCGGGGCTGACTACGGCCAGGGCGCGGCGGCGGTGGAGGAGCTGGCGCGTCAGCTCCGGGAGGCGCCGGGGGTTACGCCGGAGCCGGCCGCCTCCGCCCGGCAGACCCTGGCCGTGGCGCCCAACATCTCGGTGGAGATGTACCAGGCGGGGGTCCGCCGCATCAAAGAGGACATTGCTGCCGGCGAGATCTACCAGGCGGTTCTCTCCCGGCGCCTCTCGGCTCCTGCTCGCGAGGGCGGGCTGGCCATCTATCAGCGCCTGCGCCGGATCAATCCCTCGCCGGCGATGTTCTTCCTGCGGGTCCCCGGCGCCGAGTTGGCGGGTTCCTCGCCGGAGCCGCTGGTCAAGGTCCAGGGCCGCCACGTGACCACTCGGCCGATTGCCGGTACCCGCCGCCGGGGAGAGGATGAGAAGGAGGATCAGCTCCTGGAGCAGGAGTTGCTGACCGACCCCAAGGAGCTGGCCGAGCACGCCATGCTGGTCGATCTGGCCCGTAACGACTTGGGCAAGGTCTGCCGTCCCGGCACCGTCGTGCCCACCGAGCTCCTCCATGTACAGCGCTTTCCCCGGGTCATGCACATCGTCAGCAACGTCGCGGGCGAGCTGGCCCCGGAGCGCACCGCCCTCGATGCCCTGGCCGCGGTCTTTCCGGCGGGAACCGTGACCGGTGCGCCCAAACGGCGGGCCATGGAGATCATCGCCAGAGAGGAACCGACCGCCCGGGGGCCCTACGCCGGCGCCTGCGGCTATCTCACTTTCTATGGTGACCTGGAGTTCTGCATCACCATCCGGACGGCCGTGGTCACCGGTGGCCAGGTCCACGTTCAGGCAGGCGCCGGGGTGGTTAGCGACTCCGACCCCATGACCGAGCTGGCCGAGACCGAGGCCAAGGCGTCGGCCATCCTGGCTGCCATCCAGAGCACAGGAATGGCGGACGCGGAGTGATCATTGTCGTCGACCATCAGGACTCCTTCGTCTACAACCTGGTCCAGGTCGTGGCGGCCATGAATCAGATGGTCCAGGTGGTTCCGTCCGAGGATGTCGCACCCGCCGACCTGGTCGCTCTCCACCCCGATGCGGTGATCCTCTCGCCGGGTCCGGGTCGGCCGGAGCACGCCGGGTGCTTCGAGGAGCTGGTCCGGATCCTGCCCGCCGCGACGCCGCTGCTAGGAGTCTGTCTGGGCCACCAGGCGCTGGCCTCTGCCCTCGGTGCCCGGGTGATCCGGGCCCCCCAGCCGGTGCACGGCAAGACCAGCCCCATTCTTCACGACGGCAGCGGTCTCTTCTCCGGGTTGCCTTCGCCTTTCGACGGCGGTCGTTACCACTCCTTGGTGGTTGAGCGGCAAAGCCTTCCCGACGAGCTGACCGTCACCGCCGAGACCCCCGATGGCCTGGTCATGGGGCTGGCGCACAGATCGCTGCCGCGCTTTGGAGTGCAGTTTCATCCCGAGTCGATCTTGACCCCCCAAGGTCCTCTTCTCATGGCTAATTTCCTCGCCCTGGTAGGGGTGCCCGCCTGATGGTCGGGTCTGTCCGAGTTGACAGGGGGCAGGCAAGGCCGCAACATGCGTGGGCACATGAGCCGCACCACTTTCGACCCCTGGAGCCACGGAGGCCTGAGCCTGTTCGTGTATCGATACGTGAACCCAGGCACGCCTTCCGTGGGCGGCTCTCCCGGGTAGTTCCCCGGTCGCGGCGAGCAACGGAAGGCGTGGAGCGGGCTCCGCGCCTTTTTTGGTTCAGCCCCGGTCCCGCTCTCCAGCATGAAAGAGGAGATCGAGGACTGCATATGGACGAGCCCAGGCCTGAAGAGCGGGCATCTCGGAGCGACCAGCCAACAAGCGCCTGCCGCGGGGTGCGAGGCGCCACCAGCGTGGACGGCGGCGGCGACCGCGATCTGGAGGCAGCGGTCGGCGAACTACTGGGCCAGATTCTGGTCCAGAACAGGGCCAAATCCGCCGACATCGCCGCCGTGATCTTCACCGTGCCCGACGACCTTCGCGGCATCAATCCGGCCGCCGCCGCCCGGGCCCGAGGGTTCCAGAGCGTGCCCCTGTTGGTCGTCCGCGAGCACGGCGGGGACGATCGGGTGGCTCGCTGTCTCCGGGTGCTGGTTCTGCTCAACACGACCCGGACTCAGGCTCAGATGGTCCACGCCTACTCGGGCGGGGCCGAGCTGCTGCGCCCCGACCTGGTTGCATCAGGCGGTAACCAGCCGTGATCGTGATGCAGGCGCACGCCACCAAGGCCCAGGTGCAGGCCGTGGTGGCCCGCATCCGAGCCCTCGGTTTCTCGGCCCAGGTCAACCACGGGACCGAGCGCACGGTCCTCGGCGTGGTCGGCCACGAGACCGAGGAAGACCTCGACGCGCTCGGTCTCCTCGAAGGCGTCGAGCGGGTCGTGCGGATCCTCCACGACTATCCCCTGGCCAGCCGCGATTTCCACCCTGACGACCGGGTGATCGACCTCCCCGGCGGGGCCCGTCTGGGCGGAAACGGAGTGTTGGTGATGGCCGGGCCTTGTGCGGTGGAGAGCCGCAGTCAGCTCCAGGCTGCCGCCGAAGCGGTGGCGGAACAGGGAGTCAAGGTGCTCCGCGGCGGTGCTTTCAAACCGCGCACCTCGCCCTATGCCTTCCAGGGCCTGGGTGGCGATGGGCTGAAGATGCTCCGCTCGGTGGCCGACGATCTCGGCCTGGCGGTGGTTACCGAGGTGCTCGCCCCTGAAGACGTGCAGCTGGTGGCTAGGCACGCCGACGTCCTCCAGATCGGGGCCCGCAACATGCAGAACTATCGACTGCTGCAGGCGTGTGCCCAGGTCGATCGGCCGGTGCTGCTCAAACGGGGCATGTCGTCCACCTTGGAGGAGTTGCTCCAGGCAGCCGAGTACATCCTGGCGGGGGGCAATCTTCAGGTCGCTCTCTGCGAGCGCGGGATCCGCAGCTTTGAGCCCATGGTTCGTTTCAGCCTGGACATCACCGCGGTCCCGGTGCTCAAGCGCTTGACCTCGCTCCCGGTGGTGGTCGATCCCAGCCACGCCGCCGGGCGCTATGAGTACGTTCGCGCGATCGGCCTGGCGGCAGTTGCGGCGGGCGCCGACGGCCTCTTGGTCGAGGTTCATCCCAATCCCAGCGAGGCGCTCTCCGACGGGGCCCAGTCGCTCAACCCCCAAGCCTTCGCCGGGATGATGGAGGCGGCCCGCAAGGTGGCCGAGGCCGTGGGCCGGCAGATCACGTGACCGCCCTCGGCGAGACAGCCATCGTCGGCGCCGGACAGGTGGGCACCACTGTGGGTCTGGCCCTGCGTCAGGCCGACCCCGCCTTCGAGGTGACCTCGGTCTCCCTCTACGACTCCGACCCCGAGGTCGCCGCGGAGTCGCTCGCACTCGGCGCCGGCGACCGGGTTCTCTCCTCTCCCGAGGGCGTCCTCGCAGCCTCAACAGTGGTGCTGGCCATCCCGCTGGGCGAAATTCTGAGCTGGCTCGGGCAGTTCGGCCACCGGCTCCGGCCCGGGACGACGCTGCTCGACACCGGCAGCGCCAAGGTTGCGGTGGTCGAAGCGATGGCCCAACTGGTGCCGGAGGGAGTCCGAGCCATCGGCGGCCATCCTCTGGCCGGAAGCGAGATCCCTGGCCCGGGCGGCGCCGCCCCCGGGGCTCTCCGGGGAGCCACCTTCGCACTCTGCCCTTGCCGGGAGGACGCAGAGGCAATTGCCCGCGGCGTGTCCCTGGCCAGCGCCTGTACTGCCCGGCCGGTGATCATGAGCGCCTCGGACCACGATCGGCTGGTCGCCAGGACCAGTCATCTGCCCCACCTGGTGGCGAGTGCCTGTGCCGCTTCGCTTGCTGTCCTTGCCGGAGAGCAGCCCCTGCTTCGGGATCTGGTCGGTTCGGGCTTCCGCAGCGTAAGCCGTCTGGCAGCCAGCGACCCTCGGATGGTGGCCGAGTTCGCCAGCGCCAACCGGGGAGCTCTCGAGGCTGCCCTAGCCGACTTCAGAGTCGAGCTTGAGCGCCTGACCCGCGCTCTGACCGCCGGACCGGAAGCTCTCGCGGCGGAACTGGCTCGCGGCCGCCAGGTACGGGCCGGCCTTCTGGAGGGCGTATGAGCGCCGTACTCGCCCGCCGTCAGCGGCCTTTGTCCGGGCGCTGCCAGGTGCCCAGCGACAAGGCGATATCCCACCGGGCCGCCCTGCTGGCGGCGTGCTGCCCGGAAACCTCGCGGATCGAGAACTTCTCCCCGGCCGGCGATTGCCGGGCGACCGTCGAACTGGTGCGTTCCTTGGGGTGCCCGGTTGGAGAGAGGGGGGGAGTCGTCGAGGTCACCGGTCTGGAGGCGGATCCGGCGGCTCGGGAGTTCCCTCGTGCGCTTGACTGTCGGCGCTCGGGAACGACCATGCGACTGGGAGCGGGGCTGCTCGCGGGCCTGCCCTTCAGCGTCGGGCTGACCGGCGATCCCCAGTTGCTGCAGCGGCCGATGGAGCGAATCGCCGCTCCTCTTCGGCTGATGGGCGCAGAGGTCGCCACCGCCCCCGGGGGACGTCCGCCGCTCGAGCTTCGTGGCGGCGGTTTGGTCGGGATTGATTTCACGCCGCTCCAGGCCAGTGCCCAGGTGAAGTCGGCAGTCCTCCTGGCAGGACTGCGGGCCAGCTCCACTACCACTGTCCGCGAGCCCATCCCGACTCGCGACCACACCGAGCGCCTGCTCCGGGCTATGGGCGCCCGGCTGGCGGTCAGCGAAGAGGCCGAGTCGAGGTCAGTTGCCCTAACCCCGGGAAGTCTGGAACCGCTCGACTTGCGGGTGCCGGGCGACGCCTCCTCGGCTGCGGTACTGGCCGCCGCAGCCGCTCTGGTACCTGGTTCGCAGGTAGTTCTCGAGTCGGTCTCGATCAATCCCGGCCGGATCGGTTTCTTTGAGGTGCTTCGAAGGATGGGCGGAGTAGTTGAGGTCGAGCCACAAGAGGAGTTGGCGGGTCCGGAACCAGTTGCCGACATTCGGGTCGGTTGGGCTCCTCTCCAGGCATTCCAGATCGGAGCAGCCGAGGTTCCCTACCTGATCGACGAGCTGCCCCTGCTGGGCCTGCTGGCGACCGTGGCCGAGGGTACCAGCGAGGTGCGCGGCGCGCGCGAACTCCGGGTCAAGGAGAGCGACCGGATCGCCGGTCTGGTCGCCGGTCTGCGCGCCCTGGGTGGAGACGCAGAGGAGCTGCCCGACGGTTTCGTGGTGCGCGGTCCAAGCCTGCTCCGAGGTTGCCGCTGCGACGCTCATCTCGACCATCGGTTGGCGATGACCTTCAGCCTGGCTGGGCTGGTCAGCGAGGGCGCGGTGGAGGTTGAGGGCGCGGAGTTCGTCGCCGACTCTTTCCCCGGGTTCCAGCGAATTCTGGAGGGAATGAGCTGATGGTGGAGGTGGCGCTGGTGGGCGATCCCGTCTCCCACAGCCTCTCGCCGGCGATTCAGAGCGCGGCCTTCGCCGCCCGGGACCTGGACTGGCAGTACCGTTTGGTCCCGGTCCCGGAAGGTGAGCTGGGGCAGCTGTGGCCCGAGTTGGCCCAGAGATATCTGGGCATCAACGTCACCAGTCCGCACAAGCAGGCGGCGGCGCGCCTGGCCGACTCGCTGAGCCCGACGGCCCAGCTCTGCGCCTCCGTCAACACCGTGACCTTCGGCGCCGAAGGCGCATTCGGCGACTCCACCGACGGCGCCGGCTTCCTCGCCGCGCTTCGCCATGCCGGGGGTGACCCGCCCAGGCGGGCGGTCTTGATGGGGACCGGGGGGGCGGCCCGGGCGGTCACCGTGGCCCTGCTACAGGAGGGGACTGAAGTACTCATCGTGGGCCGCAATCAGGTGCAGGGCAGAGTCCTGGAGAGAGATTTGGCCCACGTCGGAGCGGGCAAAGTTTTCTACCAGGGCCTCGGGCCCGAGGTGACGGCCCAGTCCTTGGTGGGGGCGGAACTGCTGGTCAACGCCACCCTGCTGGGAGGTGTCCGCCATCCCAACCTTTCGCCCCTACCCGACCATGTTCCGCTGAGGTCCGAGCTTGTCGTTTTTGACCTCGTTTACTGGCCTCGAGCGACTCCCCTGGGGCGCCGCGCCCGAGCTGAGGGCTGCCGCTTGATCGATGGTCTCGAGATGCTGGTCGAGCAGGGTGCCCTCTCCTTCCAGGCTTGGACCGGGATCGAGCCACCGCTCCTGGAGATGCGCCGGGCAGCTCAGCGAGCTACCGAGGTGTTGGCGTGACCCTGCGTCTGCTGACCGCTGGCGAGTCGCACGGACCGGAGTTGGTATTGATCGTGGAGGGTATTCCGGCCGGCGTAGCGGTGGACTCGGACCTGATCGATGGGGAGCTTGAGCGCCGCCGGGGCGGCTACGGGCGCGGAGCTCGCTCGACCAAGATCGAACGGGATCACGCTGAGATCGTGAGCGGGGTGTCCGGATCGCGGACCACGGGCGCGCCGCTGGCCCTGCGCATCGTCAATCTCGACTTCGCCAATCAGCCCGTCGACCCGGTTCCTTTGACCACCCCTCGCCCCGGGCACGCCGATCTGGCGGGGGCAGCCAAGCACGGCCACACTGATTTCCGGGTAGTGCGGGAGCGGGCCAGCGCCCGCGAGACCGCGGCCCGGGTCGCCGCCGCTGCGGTGATCCGCCCTTTCTTGAATGAGTTCGGGATCAGCCTGGGCTGCTTTGTGGTGGGGATCGGCAAGGTGGAGATGGCGGTCGATCTCGGCCGGTCGACCGCTAATTCACTGAGGCACATGGCTACGGCGGCGGAGACGGATCCCGTCCGATGCTCGGAGCCTGCTGTATCCGACCGGATGGTCGCCGCCATTGACCGAGCCAAAGATGATCGTCAGACCCTGGGTGGAACGTTCGTTGCCTTCGCCACCGGCGTTCCCATCGGACTGGGCTCGTACACCCACTGGGATCTCCGTCTCGATGGCCGCCTGGCCCAGGCCGTCTGTTCCATACCCGCCATCAAGGGGGTTGAGCTCGGCCCGGCGTTCGACTTGGCGACTCGCTCCGGAACCGAGGGGCAAGACCCCATCCTCGGTTCGCCTGGACAACTCTCCCGCGCCTCTAACTTCGCCGGCGGGGTGGAGGGCGGCGTGAGCAACGGCGAGCCGATCGTGCTTCGGGCCGCGATGAAACCACTCTCGTCGACTCGAGCTCCTGCCCAGTCGGTCGATTTCCGCACCGGTGCCGCGGCCGATCCGCCCTACGTTCGCTCCGACATCTGCGCTGTCCCTGCGGCGGCGGTGGTGGGCGAGGCCATGCTGGCCTGGGTCTTGGCCCAGACCCTGATCGAGCGCTTCGGGGGAGATCGTTTGGATCTCGACCTGGCCGCCTTTCGCCAGGCGACGCCCAATCCCGGTGCGGAGTTGGCAGATTGAGCGAAGATCGCCTGCCGGCCCCGGAATTGGCCCCAGGCAGGCCCAATCTGATCCTGGCTGGCTTCAGCGCCACTGGCAAGACCTCGGCCGGGGCCCAGGCGGCGGAGCGGCTGGCCCTGCCCTTCTTGGATCTTGATCAGGTGGCCGCCCGGCGCCTGGGCTTGGCGCTACCTGATGCCTTCCGGACTCTGGGCGAGGCGAAGTTCCGGGAAGTTGAAGCCGAGCTGCTCCGGGAGGCCCGCCGACTCTCGGGGACGGTGATCGCGGTTGGTGGGGGCGCGGTCCTGCAACCTGATTTGGTCCCGCTTGGGGAGCACGCCGTAAGGCTGGTTCTGACGGCGACTCCAGACGAGCTCGAGCGCCGGCTGGGGGATGCGTCTTCCCGGCCCCTTCTTGCCGACGTACCGGGCCAGCGGATCCGCGAACTCCTGACTGAGCGTGGCCCCGCCTACGCCGCCTTTGGCCCATCGCTCGAGACCACCGGGAAGACGGTGGTTGAAGTGGCTGGCTTGATCGCGGACAGGTATCTGGCCCAGGCGGACGATAAGACCCGAACTCTGACCGTGCCGGGACCCCAAGGCGCCTATCCAGTGTTCGTTGGGGAGAACCGCATCCGTCACATCGTGGAGCTCCTCGCGCTCCAGCTGGCTCGGGTGTCGCGGGTGGTCGTTATCTCCGATCAAGCGGTGGCTGGCAGTGCCGGAGCCCAGGTCGCCAAGCAGTTGCGGGCCGGCGGCAGCGACGTGGTTCTACTGTCCGTGGGTTCGGGAGAGCAGTCCAAGCGACTGCCGGCGGTGACCGAGCTCTGGGATCGCTTCGGGGAGCTGGCCATCGATCGGGGTGACGTCATCGTCGCTGTGGGCGGGGGAGCCAGCCTCGACACCGTCGGGTTCGCGGCCGCGACCTGGCTGCGGGGAATCCCTTGGATCACCATCCCCACCACGATCCTGGCCATGGTCGACGCCGCCATCGGAGGCAAGGTGGCGATCGATCGCGCCGGCGCCAAGAACTCGGTGGGGGCCTTCCACCACCCCCAGGCGGTAATCGCAGATCCCACTGTGCTGGCAACCCTGGCTCCCCGTGTCGCCCGCGACGGCCTGGCCGAGGTGGTCAAGAGCGCGGTCTTGGCGTCTCCGCTGATGCTCGCTGCCATGGCAGAGGCCGACCAGGACGGCCCTTCTCTTCCCGATCACCTCGATTGGATGATCGAGCAGGCCGTCCGGATCAAAGCGGCCTATGTCGGGGCTGACCCTGACGACCAAGGCGTACGCCAATCGCTCAATCTGGGCCACACCTACGCCCACGGGCTGGAAGCGGCCAGCGACTACGCCATATCTCACGGTCGGGCAGTCGCTGTAGGCCTTCTGGCCGCCGCCACGCTAGGTGCCCGGCTAGGCTTGGACCCCGCGGAGCTCCCTTCTCAGCTTACGCAGGTGCTAAGTGCCATCGGGCTGCTCGAGCCACTGCCATGGCTCGACCGTGACCGTGTCCGTTCCGCCTTGCTGCTGGACAAGAAGCGGCGCGCCGGAGTTCCCGGTTTCGTGGTGCCAGCTCCGGGTGGAGCGGTTCTGGTTACTGGGCTCGATCCCGAGGAGGCTTTGGACCCGCTCTGGGAGGTGCTCGGCGACTCGGAGACCTGGCGCGGCCATTCCGAGGGGACGCCTACAGGCGTCGCCGGGATGTCGTTGTGAAGGTACTGGTATTGCACGGGCCCAACCTCAACCTATTGGGCATCCGGCAGCCGGAGATCTACGGCACCACGACCCTGGCTGAGATCGACCAACTGCTCACTGTTCGGGGCAGCGAGCTTGGCGTCGAGGTGACCGCTGCCCAATCCAACTCCGAGGGCGGTTTGGTCGACGCCATTCAGGTGGCGCGAGCCTGGTCGTCCGGGATCGTCATCAATCCCGGCGGATACTCCCACACCAGCGTTGCCATTCGAGATGCGCTGCTGGCGGTGGGCCTCCCCGCCGTCGAGGTCCACCTCTCCAATCCGGCGGCTCGGGAAGAGTTTCGACAGGTGGATCTAGTTGCCGGAGCTTGCCTGGGAGTCGTGGCCGGATTCGGACCGCGCGGCTACGTCATCGCCTTGGAGCAGCTGGTAGCAGCGCTCGCCCCGGCCTCGACTGACTGACAGAAGGGGGAGCTCGCGACCCGCCTGGCCGAGAATGTCCTGATGGATTTCGCCTTCGCCATTGATCCGGCTCAGGGCCTGAGCCGGGAGGACGAGCTGGACTGCGTCCGCCTCGGGGCCGAACTCGGGTACCTGTCAGCATGGACCCCGGGCACGGCCGATGCTTCCGCCTTCGATCGCTGCCGGGACTGGTTCCGGGCGAGTGGTCTGACTACCGGAATCGCCGTCGTGCCCGCCTCGGGACAGCCGCCCAGCTTCTACGCCGACCAGGCGATCCGGGTCTGGGAGGAGAGTGGGGGGAAATTCGTACTGGGAGTCGGAAGTGGGCAGATGGCGCATGCCGCAAAGGAGATGAGTCCCTACCTTGCCAACCTGCGAGACCTGCTACCCGCTGGGCTACCTCTTTATGTGGCGGCCCTGGGACCCCGGATGCTCGCTCTGGCAGCGGAGACAGCCGAGGGGGTCTCCCTGAACTGGTGCTCGGCGCGGCAGGTAGCCTGGTCCCGGGCCCAAGTTGAAGCTTCCGCCGACCGTGCGAGGCGGCCAGTCCCCGTCGTCGCCGCCTACATCCGGACGGCAATCGACCGTGACCCCAGCCTGGCCGCCCGAGTCCTAGGCGCAGCCATGCAGACCTATGCGCTCGGTCCCGCTGCCTACCGCCGGCACTTCAAGCGGATGGGCTTCGGCGACGAGTTGGCCCAACAGCGGACGGAGCAGCGGCAGCCGAGCCCCGAGATGCTCTCGGCGGTCGGGGTGGGGAGCGAGCCCAGCGTCGGGCGTCGCCACCTTCTGAAGCTGGCGCAAGGTCTGGATCTGGCCATCGTTCGGGTTTTGGTATGCACCAAGGGCGACGCCAACTCGGCACGAGCTGTGCTTGAGGAGTGTCGCCCCGACTGAGTCGCTTCTGAGCCGCCGACTCCCAACCAGTCCGCCCGGCGTCTGGTGACTTCATATCGCGAGCTTCGCCCGATTTCGTCTTGTGGGGCGAACAAGTGTTTGGTATATTTGTTCGATGAGTCCACTTGCGAGGCCGACCATACTCCCCGAGCGGCCGGCCTCCAAGTGGGGGGAGGTTCTGGACGACCCGGCGCTGCGCGAGCGGATCGTGTTGGATCGCCTTATTCCGGCCCGCGAGGCGGCCTACGCACCACTCCCGGAGGGGATTCAGCCGCAGATTCGGGAGGGACTCCGAAGGCGCGGAATGCCTGGCCTCTACACGCACCAGGTGAGAGCCATCGAATTGGCCATGGCCGGACAGAGCGTGGCAGTGGTCACTCCCACCGCATCCGGCAAATCACTCTGCTATCAGGTCCCCGTCCTGGACGCCATCGCCAGAGCGCCGGGGGCAACGGCAATCCTCATGTATCCCACCAAGGCACTTGCCCAAGACCAGCTGGTCGAGTTCCGTGAGCTCGCCGACGCCGCCGAACTGGAGGTACCCACCTTCACGTACGACGGCGATACCCCACCCGGCGCCAGGAGTGCCCTCCGCCAAGCAGGCCAGGTAGTACTCACCAACCCCGACATGCTCCACACCGGGATCCTGCCCCACCACACGCAATGGGTACGCCTCTTCAAAGGTCTCCAGTACGTGGTCCTCGACGAGCTCCACACCTACCGCGGGGTCTTCGGCAGTCACGTGGCCAATGTGATTCGCCGACTCGATCGCATCTGCGCTTTCTATGGGGCTAAGCCGACCTATATTTGCTGTTCGGCGACCATCGCCAATCCTCGAGAACTCGCCGAGAGCCTTCTCGGTCGGCCGGTCGAGTGCGTCGCTGAGAACGGGGCGCCGGCGCCGGAGCGGCGGGTGGTGGTAATCAATCCGCCCGTCGTGGAGCCGCGCCTGGGCATTCGTCGCAGCGCCTCTCGGGAGGCAACCGCTCTGGTTCCTCGACTGGTGCGCAGCGGCTCGCAGACAATCGTCTTCGCGCAGACGCGCCTGCAAGTCGAACTGCTGCTCAACTATCTACGCCGCGATCTAGATCACCCGCAGGGGTTTCATCCGGGAACGGTTGGCACCGAGGTTAGAGCCTACCGGGGCGGATATCTTCCGCTGGAACGACGCGCCATCGAGTCAGGCCTCCGCTCCGGAGCCGTGCGCTGTGTGGTGTCGACCAGTGCCCTCGAGTTAGGCATTGACATCGGCCGTCTGGATGCCGCGGTTTTGATCGGTTATCCGGGAACCATCACCAGCACCTGGCAACGCCTGGGTCGGGCCGGGCGACGCCAGGAGCCAGCTCTGCAGATGCTCATCACCGGAGGCGGTCCACTCGACCAGTACCTGGCCAAACACCCCGAATTTCTGCTGGAAAGCTCCCCGGAGCATGCCTTCGTCGACCCCGACAACTTGCTCATCCTGGCCGGTCATTTGCAAGCAGCCATCTTCGAGCTCCCGCTTCGTGATGGCGAGCATTTCGGGCCCACTGACGGGGGCGAGCTTCTTGAGGTCCTCCAGGAGGACGGACTCGTGCATTACGCCGGTGGCGCCTGGCACTGGGCAGCAGATGCCTTTCCCGCCGACGCCATCAACCTGCGCACCACAGCAGCCAGCAACGTGGTGATTCTGGACACATCTTTGGACGCCCAGGCACCGTCGCAGGGTCCCCAGGGCACCTTCTCCGGCAGCGCCGGAGGTCACGCGGGGGCCGGTTCGCGCGTGGTGGGCGAGATTGACGAATGGTCGGCTCCTCTGTTGGTACACGACGACGCCATCTACATGCATCAGGGGCGTCAGTACCACGTGGAGCGCTTGGACTGGGAGGAGCGGCGAGCCTACGTTCACCCCGTCTCCGTCGACTACTACACCGATGCCGACCTGCGGGTGGGCTTGCAGGTTCTGGAGAGGATGGCCGGTCCGATGCTCGATGCCGGGCATTCGACGGCGCGGGCCCACGGTGAAGTTCGGGTCAGTGTCTTGGCTGCCATGTACCGAAAGATCCGCCTGCTCACCAACGAGTCAGTTGGCACTGGCCCGATTCGAGTACCCGAGCGCGACCTGCAGACGACTGCCTATTGGTGCTCTTTTGCATCAGCTTTGCCCACCCTGGCGGGAACGCTCGAGGTAGGCGTGGAGGCCTTGGGTCACGTTCTCGGGCAGGTGGCCTGCCTCCAGGCCATGTGCGATCGTCGCGACCTTGGTGTGGTGGCTCAGGTCAAGGCTTCCTTAGGTTCGATAACGCAGCGGCCGGACGAGAGCGGACCGGTTGAGTTTTTGCCTGGGGAGCGGCCGCCGGTGCAGCCGGCCAGCACCTCAGCCCAAGCTTCGGCAGTGGACGCGCCGGCCATCTTCATTTACGACGCCCACCCAGGCGGCGTCGGCCTGAGCGCCCGCCTCTTCGATCTCCACTTGGATCTCCTCCGAGGGGCGGCGAGTCTATTGGCGGACTGCGATTGCCAGAGCGGTTGCCCCGCCTGCGTGGGACCAGTGGCTGGTGTTGAACCCCACGCC
The DNA here is from genome assembly GCA_049790415.1 of Candidatus Dormiibacterota bacterium. GTDB lineage: Bacteria > Chloroflexota > Dormibacteria > Aeolococcales > Bog-877 > Bog-877. Next base: position 28,891 of record JBAQYY010000039.1, read on the forward strand.
AAGGCCACGGCGCTGGGGCTACTCCGGAGCTGCGGTTGGTGACCACCCAGCTGCGCCTGAAGATCGAGGCACTCCAAGGGGGCCGAGCTTGGGTGGGTGACCCTATGCCTGGACGTCAACCGGCCCCGCGCCCCTCGCCGGCTCCCGGACAGTTGCAATCCACCCTCGCTGAACTCGACTTCATCTGGGATGACGCTCGCTCGATCTGGGTGCGTCGGCAGCAGCTGCGGTTGAGTGATTTGGGCTTGGCTCGGGCTGCGTTTTCGGCGGAGTGCCTGCGCGCTCTCTCGCCGCTAGTGGAGGGCCAGCTCGGGGGGCCGGTCGTCTGTTTCGATCTGGAGACGACGGGTCTCCAACGGGGGACCGGGACGGTTCCCTTCCTCTATGGGTGGGCGCTCGTCGCGGGCGATGAGGTTTCTGTTGAGCAATGGCTCTTGCCCGATCTTGGTCAGGAGGGGACTCTGGTCGAGGCGGCCGTGGAGATGATCAAGAGTGCCGGTCTTCTGGTCACCTACAACGGCGCCAGTTTCGATTTACCGCTGCTGCGTACTCGTGCGGTGATGACCGGCTTGGAGCGGCCCTGGCCGGCGACACCCCATCTCGACCTTCTTCCCTTGGTAAGAAGGCTCTTTCGCCATCGCCTGACCCGCTGCAGTCTGCGCCGCGCTGAAGAGGAACTCCTTGGGCAGCCGCGCCTGGACGATGTCCCAGGCAGCGAGGCCCCTGAGCGCTATCGAACCTTTCTCCGGGATGGGCAGGCAGATCCCCTAGCCCCGGTGCTCCGCCATAACCAGCTGGACCTCCTCTCCTTGTGCCAGCTGATTGACCATCTGGAGCGCCATCTCGACACCTCGCCGCCTCAGCCCTCCGACTGGTACAGCTTGGGTAGGTTTGCCGAGGACCGAGGCAACCTGCAGCGGGCGGACGCCCTCTACCTGGGCGCCCAGGCTGAGTCGCCGGCGCCCCTGGACCGGGCCGCGGCTCTGCGCCGGACCCGGATGCTTCGACGCCAAGGCAGGGATGAGGACGCCCGGCTGTCCTGGCTGAGCATCTGGGAACGCTGGCACGATCCCGAAGCCGCCGAGGCGCTCTGCGTTGACTTGGAACACCGCTGCGGGGACCTGATGGCGGCCTTGGAGCTGGCCCAAGAAGCGTTGGCCATTGCTCCCTTAGGTTGGGATCGACGCTTTGCCAAACGAATCTGGAGACTTCAGTCGCGGATCGACAGCCGGACGCCGGCAGTACCCGCCCGGGTGCCTAAGCTGCCGGATCCCGAGGTGGATACGCCGCGCCGACCCTGGGCATCATGGCTGCCTGGAGGCAACTCCTACGAGGCCTGGCTCACGCTGAAGCGGGGGCGCTCCACTTCCCTTCTGGATCCGGCCGCGTCGGGCCGATCAGCTCGCGGTGAGTTCAACACTCCTAGACTCCGGCAGCGCCACTAGGCATTCCCGGGCGTGCGGCGGTAGCGCTGGGTGCGCTAGGCGGGATTATCCAAATGCAATAAATCAGCTCCTATGCTGTCTAAGTCCATCACCGATCTCTAAAGCAGCTTACAAGAAGACTACGGGCCTAGACAATTAGACTTGTGCTAAACTAGCTCTCAAGATAGCTTACCTACTTGAGGGGCCTTTACTAATCACAAGAGCTGAGTTATGAAGCTAGACAAGAATATGAGCGATCAGACCGTCCTCGCTGAAGTGGGCGCGCGGGTACAAGGGCTTCGTTTGGAGCGCAATCTCACCCAGGGTGAGCTGGCGCGGGAGTCGGGGCTGAGCAAGATCACGGTCGAACGCCTGGAGGCGGGACAATCGACTGAGCTTCGGACCCTGATTCGAGCCATGCGGGTCCTCGGTCTGCTCGAGTTGCTCAATCTGGCTCTTCCCGAACCGTTGCCCAGTCCCATCGATGCCCTCCGCCTGAGGGGCAAGGTCCGCCGGCGTGCCACTGGCTCTCGGGCAACACCAGCTTCAGCCATACCAGCCCAGGGTCGCTGGAACTGGGCGGAACGGCCCGGTCCAGGGGCCGGATGAGCAGTGTCGCCGAAGTTAGGCTCTGGGGCGACCGAATCGGAGCGGTCCAGCTAGCAGACGACACGGACGTCGCCGTTTTCCAGTTCGATCCCAATTTCCTCAACAGCGGCGTCGAGGTCGCGCCCTTGGTCATGCCTCTGCGGCGCCGCCCCTATGCCTTTCCCGAGCTGAGTCGGCTTAGCTTCCACGGACTTCCCGGTTTGCTGGCTGACTCGTTGCCTGACAAGTTCGGCGACGCGCTCATCAACGCTTGGCTTGCCGAGCAAGGGCGCAGCCCGGGCGACTTCAGTGCCATCGACCGGCTCTGCTACATCGGCGTGCGCGCCATGGGAGCCCTCGAGTTCTTCCCGGCCAGGGGCCCGAGATCGACTCAAAGCAAGGCGCTCAGCCTCGATGCCCTAGTCGAGCTGGCCTCGCTGGTCTTGACCAAGCGATCTGAGTTCGTAGCATCCTTCGACGATGAAGATCGGGCCAGGGCGGTCAAGGACATTCTCCTGGTGGGCACCTCCGCGGGTGGAGCGCGTGCCAAAGCGGTCATTGCTTACAACCCGGTGACCGGTGTGGTGCGCTCGGGTCAGGTGTCGGTCGAACCTGGCTTCGAGCACTGGATCCTCAAATTCGATGGTGTCAGCGGCAACCAGGACAAGGATCTCCACGACTCCCTGGGCTACGGCGCGATCGAATTTTCCTACTCCCAGATGGCCAAATCGGCGGGCATCGAGATGTCCGAGTGCCGCCTCCTCGAGGAGAGCGGCCGCCGCCACTTCATGACCAGACGGTTTGATCGCCTACCTAATGGCGACAAGGTGCACATGCAGTCGCTGGCCGCACTTCGGCACTACGACTTCAATCAAGCTGGTGCCAACTCCTACGAGCAGGCCTTCGACACCATCAAGCGGCTGCAGCTGGGAATGGCCGCTATCGAGCAAGAGTTCCGACGCATGACCTTCAATGTTCTGGCCCGCAACCAGGACGATCACGTCAAGAACATCAGCTTTCTCATGAACCGCGAAGGTATTTGGACTCTGGCTCCCGCCTTTGACCTCACCTACGCCTACCGACCGGGCGGGCCTTGGACGGGTGTCCATCAAATGTCGATCAACGGCAAACGCGACGACTTTGTTCTCGATGACTTCCGTGCCTGCAGTCGCGTCGCCGGGATGCAGCGGGGCCGCGTCCAAGCCATCATCAGCGAGGTTGCCGACGCGGTAGGGAGATGGATGTCCTTTGCCGATGCCGCGAAAGTGGGGGAGAGGCAGGCCCAGCGGATCGCGGCCGCCCACCCCTCGCTCTCCTCCTGACCCCGCTGCCAAACCGAAATGACGGTCAGACAACTCCGCTGTACTTTCTAGGCGCTTCTTGCGGGGCCGATCGGGGTTCGAGGATCAGCTGGCGATTTTGCTGTCGAGCGCGCTCACCCGTAGGTTGAGGAGGTCACTGAGTTCGCCTAGTCGCTGATTCGGCAGAGGCGGTATTGATCCAGGGGCGGTCGGAGGAGCATTACCTTGGGCTGCAGGAGAAGCTAGATGGATGGATCGAACCGGTTAGAAGAGTCACTGGAATGCTTTGCTGGCCGCGGGCCTGAGTTCCGCGGGGGGCGGTCCAACCACGGGCCGATGGCGGTGGAGGCGCTGGCGCAAATGGGTCAAGATGAGGCCCTCTTACCTTGGGCAGCACGATATCGCCAAAGGCTCGATGTGGCGCCCAGCTCACGCTTTCCGATCGGCGAGGCGGACTGGCCCGAAGCTCTCGGCGATATGCGGCGGGTCGGCGACTGGACGGTGTTCTTCGTTCGCGAGCTCGCCACGGCTCCTTTCCGGGAAGTCGCCCGTCGTTGGGTACCGAGACTTCTGCCGGGGTTGATGGCCGCGGCGACCCATGGGCCGATCCGAACCTTTCATGCTCTGAGGGCCCTCGAGCAGCAGCTGACCGAACTCCGTGTCGATGAGCTTGCCCAGGCGCTCGGATATTGGGCGGCCAGATACCAGACTCTTCCCGGCGACCCTCGTCCCCGGGGCGGGCAGGAAATGACGGCTGCGGCCGGCCAATTGGCTCGGCTGGCTTCGGTCGAGCGCGGCCAGGGTCTGATCTTTGAGCGGATGAAGGTCCTCGAGGAGCGCCCGGATTTTCCGGCTTTGGTGGCGTCGGTCGCCCCGGTTGCAGACATCCAAGGGGCCTTCTCTGCCCTCACCAAGACTGGCGCCCAAGCGTACCTGGCCAACGCCAGCCATGCCCCCATCGCCTTGGTTCATGCCGTGACCGCCCCCGCCGCGGTGCGGGGAATGCTTCCCCTGCTCTCGCCGAGCCAACAGCGAGTGGCCCTGGCGTACGCCTGGCAGGCAGTCGCGGGCCTCATTGCCACCAACGCGCCCGCCGGCGTCTCTGAGGCCGCTTCTTCACAGCCGGTCAGAACCAATCAGGAACTGATCAGCCAAGCGGTGGCCTCAGGCGATGAGCATGCCATCAAACTCACCGAAGCGGCGCTCCGAGAAAATGCCCTGACGCCCGCCTCGGTGTACTTGCTAGCTGCCGCTGACGCTGGGGTTCGGCTCGCCTGTGCGTGATGGCATCGTCCTGTCGACCCTTGGCTGGGACACCGGCGCTTCCCCTGCTTCGTCGGCGCCGTTCGGTTGGAGCTCGAAGAGTGGGTAGCGTCGAGCGGTGGTGATGTAGTCCTCGAGCTTGTCATCGATGCGGACCCGCAACGTCCACAGGACTCCGATGGGTGGCCGAAAGTCTGGTCCGAGCAGGACGCGCAAGAGGCGCGACCGGCGGAACCGCAGGAGTGCGCGCCGCAGCATAGCTCCTCCTTCCTCGGGCGAGAGCTCGATGGCATGGACCGGTACGCGACGGCCCCCGGGATGGGTGACTATGGCCTCGACGTCCACCCGAAGGTTGGTAACCCAACCGGTCTCGCCGTAGGAACCCTGCACGAACCAGCGACCGTCGAGGTCGAGCATGCCTACAGGTACCGTTCGAAGCTTGCCGGACCGCCGGCCGTGCGTGGTGAGGAGCACGTTGGGGGCACCCGTCGGTAGCCCGGCCGAGATCAGCCAACGGGCCAGCGGGTTGATTAGGCGAAGCAGCCGCCCACCCACCCGACTACGGACATCTCGTCTAGGGGACTTGAGACGATCACTCATGAGTAGAGCCTGTCACCGTCCCTATACTCTCTCAAGGAAGAGCAGTAGGAAGAGTTTTCTCGCGTGTCGACGCGGACCAGTGCTAAATCCCTGATCTCACGCGGAGATCAGACCTAGATCGCGGGAGTGGCTCAGTGGTAGAGCGTCTCCTTGCCAAGGAGAAGGTCGCGGGTTCGACCCCCGTCTCCCGCTCCAC
>JBAQYY010000040.1:0-9521 GCA_049790415.1 Candidatus Dormiibacterota bacterium
GCACCGACCTGCCTTCAACCAGGACCGCAGACACGGCATAGAGCGCCAGATCCATGGGGACACCTCAATCACCAGCTGTCCCAGAAATGGTGAGACATGGTGTCCCAGAAACCCTGGGACCTAAGACTGCTGGGGGTAGCGGCGGCCCGGCGTCAGGCTGGTACCGAGGCATTCAGTCCGTGCCGTATCTGACCAGTGCGGTATTTCGGGGGGCCCGAACCACCCAGAAGCGGTTGCCATGGTTGCCTCCCATAACAAGAGTGATTATCATTCGCGTATGGGGCGCTCACTTGGGACGGCAGCCGGCACCGGCCATGGAGCAGGCGGGTGACCCGATCGATGGCTATCTCCAAGCCGGTGCTGACTGCCGTAGTGCTGGCAGTAGGGGTCTCCGCGGGCCAGGTCGGCGCGGTGCTGGCTGCGCCAACTTCCGGCAAGATCGTGGCGGTTGGAGCTGAGAACGAGTACTCCAACGTCATCGCTCAGGTGGGAGGGAGTTACGTCAAGGTAGCGTCCATCCTGAGCAATCCCAATACCGATCCACACAGCTTCGAGGCCAGTCCAGCCGTTGCCGAATTAGTCGGTGCGGCTGACCTGGTGGTGCAGAACGGGCTCGGTTACGACAGCTTTATGAACAAGATCGAGGCGGCTTCACCCAACCAGATGCGGCACGTAATCGATGTCCGGCGGCTCCTCGGGCTGCCAGCTAGCACGGCCAACCCGCACCTCTGGTACAAGCCCACCACCATGCCCGCAGTCGCCAAGGCGGTGGCCGCGGTTCTGGGCAAGTTGGCCCCCAGCCATGCCACCTATTTCCGGGCCCGAGCCCAGACCTTCGATGCATCGCTGACACCCTGGTATCACGCCATCGCTCAACTCAAGGAGCGCTTCCCCCACGTCCCGGTCGCGGTCACAGAACCGGTCGGGGACTACCTGCTCCAGGCGGTGGGCGCTAAAAACCGCACGCCCTGGACGCTGCAGGCCGACATCATGAACGGTGTCGATCCGGCACCCCAGGCGGTGAGCTTCCAAGATGGCCTCTTCAGCCATCACAAAGTCGAGGTGTTCCTCTACAACCAGCAGGTGACGGACTCCCTCACCGATTCCTTCCTGGCTCTCGCCAAGCAGAGGGGAATTCCGGTGGTCGGCCTCTACGAAACCATGCCCTCACCGGGATATGACTACCAGTCCTGGATGATGGCAGAGACGAAGGCCTTGAACCGAGCCCTCGCCGATAAGAAATCCACGGTGCGTCTGTGACGCCCGGTGATTCGCTGACGGCCACCGCCGGGGACGCCCTCAAGCTGGAGGGAATTTCCGTCTGGCTGTCCGGTCGGCAGGTCCTGCGCGATGTCAGCTTCAGTCTTCGCGCCGGCGAAGTCACCGGGTTGATCGGATCCAACGGGGCGGGCAAGACCACCATATTTCGCGTCATCCTGGGACTGCAGCGAGTCAGTTCCGGCCGTGTCTGGATCGCCGGCGTGAGCCGTTCCGGACACCCACCAGCCGTCGGCTACGTACCCCAGACCGTTGTCCTCGATCCCGACATGCCGCTGCGCGCGCGCGATGTGGTGGGACTGGGCTTAGACGGACAGCGTGTCGGGATTCCGCTTCCCTCGCGGAAGCGGCGCCAGGCGGTCGCGGAGATGCTGGAAGCCGTGGACGCGACCCGTTTCGCCGACGCGCGCGTGGGCCGGCTCTCGGGCGGCGAGCAGCGTCGCATCCTCATCGCCCACGCGCTAATCAGTCGCCCGCAGTTGCTGCTCCTCGACGAACCATTGATCAGTCTGGATATTCGCAGTGAGCAGGAGGTAGTGGAGCTGCTGTCGCGCATCGCCAAAGAGCAGAAGATTGCGGTCCTGATATCGGCCCATGACATGAATCCGCTCTTGGCGGCGATGGACCGAGTCGTGTACGTCGCCGCTGGTCGGGCGGCGAGCGGAACCACCGAGGAGGTGGTTCAGACAGAGGTTCTCAGCAAGCTATACGGTCGCCAGGTCGACGTGATCCGGCTTCGCGACAGGGTTTTGGTAGTTTCTGGCACTGAGGAAACCTCCCCCGCCGACCACGAGCACGCCCACGAGACCGCTGACCCAGGGCTGGTCTAAGTGCAAGCTCACGGTAGCTGGTGATGATCTTCGGGCCGGGCTTCTTCCAAAGCTCGCCGGTGCAGGTGGCGCTGGTAGTGGGCTCGCTGGTCTCCGTGGTCTCCGGGGTGGTTGGTGTATTCACCGTGGTTCGAGGCCAGTCCTTCTCGGGTCACGCTCTGGCCGACCTGGGCGCCACCGGGGGTTCCGGAGCCTTCCTCATCGGAGTAAGTCAGTTCTGGGGGTTCGTGGCCATCGCCGGAGTGGCCGCCGGGGCCATCGAGTTGCTCGGCCTGCGGCGGCCCCGGGGGAGGGACCTGGCGACCGGGATCGTGCTCGGCGCTGGCCTCGGGCTGGCCGCTCTCTTCCTCTATCTGGACACCACTGTCAGCAACAGCACCGGTGCCCCGATCAGCATTCTGTTCGGCTCTATCTTCACCATCGACAGCAGCCTGGTACCGATCATCGCTGCCTTGAGCGTAGCCTCTCTGGCGATTGTTTTTCTGCTCTACCGCATGCTTTTGTTCAGCTCGCTGAGCTCGGATATGGCGGCCGCACGCGCGGTGCCGGTGCGGCTGGTTGGGGTCGGTTACTTGGTGGCCCTGGCCCTGGCGGTCGCACTGTCGGCGATGACTATCGGAGCGGTGCTCAGCACCGCCCTACTGGTGGGACCGGCGGCCTGCGCTCTGCGCCTGACCAAGCGACCCGGTTGGGCCCTACTCCTGGCGGCCCTGATCGGGGTGCTGGTCAGCTGGGTCAGCATCGTCCTCGCCTACGACAGCTACTACTGGCCTCCTGGCGGCCGCGGTTGGCCGGTGAGTTTCTTCGTGGTGGCGCTGATCTTCTTGCTCTATCTGGTTACCCAGATTCCGTTTGCCGCTTGGCGGACAAGACGGGGAGCTCAGGGAAATGTCGGCGCAGCCCACCCGGTCGAAGGATAGTCGGCAATGTTCTCGGGGTTCATGGTCAACACCTGGCTGGCGGCAACCATGGTGGCCGTAGTTGCCGGGGTGCTCGGCTTCTTCATCGTCTTGCGCGGAGCTGCCTTTGTCGCCCATGCCGTGCCTAACGGTGCTTTCGCAGGCGCCGCGGCGTCGAGCCTTCTCGGTCTCAGCACCTTGCTCGGTCTAGGGACATTCGCTGTCGCGGGAGCACTGGGAATCAGTTGGCTCAGCCGCCGTGGGCGACATGATGTGGTAACTGCGTTGGCGCTGGTGATGATGCTGGCGCTCGGCGCTCTCTTTCTCAGCATGAGTGAGGAGTACGCATCGGAAATCTTCTCACTCCTCTTTGGCGACATAGTTGGGGTGAGCAGCGCCGAGCTTCTGCCGATTCTGGGCCTGGGACTGGTCTGCGTCGGGGTCAGCCTGATGCTATTTCGGCCGCTTCTGCTTAGTTCGATCATGCCGGAGGCGGGCGAGGCGAGGGGTGTCAGAGCCACTCGTATGGAGACCTACTTCGTACTCCTGGTGGCTGTGGCCACCACGATGACAGTCCCCATCGTGGGCGCGTTTCTGATGTTCAGCCTGATGGTCGCGCCCGCGGCTGCGGCTCGCGCCCTCAGTGCGCGTCCGGAACTGGCCATGGGTCTGGCGGTAGTCATCGCCCTGGTCATCGTCTGGTCGGCCATCGCACTTTCCTACCTCACTGCTTGGCCGATCGGTTTCTTCGTCGGGATGCTGGGCGCCTCCGCCTACGGCCTGGCTCGCTCCGGGCAGGCATATCTGCAGAGGAAGCCGGTGGCAGGCAAACTCGAGCTGGACGCAGTCAGGTGACTGCTAGCGCAAGATACGGTGACTGACATGTCCGAGACTCACGCCAAGCTCTCGACCTCAGTCCACGATGCCGTGCGCGTGCGCTTGGCCAAAGTAGACCAGCGCTACACGACTCGGCGCCGCCTCCTGGTGGAGACGTTAGCAGCGGCAGCTCGGCCTTTGACCATCCCCGAAATCGTGGCCACCACGCCTCGCCTGCCCCAGAGCACCATCTACCGGAACTTGACCATTCTGGCCGAGGTAGGGGTGGCCTGCCGGATACCCGGTACTGACGACTACGGCCGCTATGAGCTAGCCGAGGAACTGAGTGGCCATCACCATCACCTGGTCTGCACCCGCTGCGGTCGCGTCGATGACGTCCCGGCCACTGCCCGGCTGGAACGGGCACTGGATGAGGCTGCAACTGCGGTGACAGACCGCCAGGGCTACCGAGTCACCGAGCACCGCTTTGACCAACTGGGTCTATGTCCCGACTGTTGCGGCGGGTGATTACCTTCTGACAGGTGACCCCTGTTCGAGGTCCTGCCTACATATCGTCGAGCTTGAAGTCTCCCGATGGCTGGCTCGCGGCTGGCTCTGCGCTGACCGTCGCTGTGGCTTGGGCGGGAACCGGTTGTGGCCCCGTCGTTCCGGTGTCGACAGGCCCGGACTGGCTGGCGTGGGTGTCGAGTGCGGTCAGGGCTGCCTCCACCGCGGCGTGCGGTCCGCTGTGGCGTTGCTCGGCGTAGTAGGCGGCGCCTAGATCGCGCAGCAGACCGTCGGCAGCACGCTTGGCTTGCACGGCGTCGAACTTGGTCTGCATCTGTGCCGTTCCCTGCTGCGCCTTGACTGCCAACTGGTCCGCCTGCGCCTTCATCTTGTCCATGAATCCCATAATCAGTCTCCTCTCACCTATTCCTCGATCAGTTAAACAAGCCGCCCACGCTGGCGCGACCGCGGTCGTCACCGGGATCTCCAATCAACTTTTCCATCGTTTCCGCCAGTCCATGCAGGTTGACTGACTGCAGGATCACCGAGCCGTCGCCTTCCAGCGTGGCCAGGTTGATGCCCTCACCACCCAACGCCGCCGTCATCAGCGTCTTGGTGTTGAAACCACCGATGTACTCGACGCTGTACCGGACGGTGTCCTGGAAGGCAACCAGACATCCGGCGTGGACTTGGATCTTGCCACCGTATTTAGAGGGATTCAACTCGATGAAGTTGCCCGCGGCGGCGATCATCAAGGTGCCGCTCCCGGTGAACTTCTCGAGCACAAATCCGGTTCCGCCACGGCGGCCGGTGCGAAACCCAGCAAATGCGATGTTGAACTCCACACTTCCCTCGGCCGCGATCAGAGCGTCCTTCTCGGTGAACCAACCGATCTGGCCGTCCAGTTCGATGGCCCGCAGCTCGCCGGGCAGCGTGCCCCCGAAGGCCACCAGTCCACTGCCTCCCACCGCGGTGAAGTACTGAAAGGCCAGGCTCTGACCGGCCACCACCCGTTTGCCCACCTCCATCGCCTTGCCCAGTAGCCCGCCGCCCCCCCCACCTTGGCCGTCGGGGGGCTTGGTGAGGCGAGTCTCTATCGAGACGTTGGTCGTCTTCCACAGAAAGCGGCCTGCTTGGGCATAGACGGTCTGCCCTGCTTCTAGTTGGCAGATCACCATCTGGTCGGCAGTGCCGACGATCTTGCTAGCGACGGTCATGTGCTGGATCCCCTCCCTCAAAATCGCCGATGAGGGAAGGCTACAGCGGGTGCCGGACCACCAGCAAGGGGAACTGGGCACGACAGGGGAGATCGGGAGATCCGACGAGTCTCCCTTAGGTCCTCCACGCTCACGCTGCTGGTGTCGCGTCCGAGCTCGGGTCGTCCTTGCCCGTTCTTGCTAGGTAAGCAACGAGAATAGCGATGGCGACAGAAAAAATGATGCTCACCGTGCCTCGGCCCCAACCCAGTCCGCCGAGATCCCGAGGCACCCCCACCCAATCGGCTACCGAAGCCCCCAGGGGGCGAGTCAAGACATAGGCGATCCAAAAGGCGAGGATGGGGTCGAGACGAAGCTTCCAGTGGGCCAGACCGGGCAGGGTGATGGCCACCGCGAAGAGCACAGCTGAACCGAGGTAGCCCAAACCCAGCGTGTTCGCCGTCAAATCTCCGGCGGCCGTTCCGAGAGCGAAGGTGGCCATCACGGTAATCCAGTAGAACGCCTCCCGACGGGGCGTATGGATGCTGTGAATGGAGAGGGTTTTCTCGCTTCTGTACCAGCTCCAAAAGACGACACCTAGAACCAGCAGCAAGATCAGCGTCGAGAGGATGTAGGGGAAGCCCAACTCATAGTGCAGGCCGTCAGCGGCCATGGTGCCGAAGACCGCGACCAAGACCACGACCAGCCAGTAGATGCAGGCGAAATACCTGCGCACGGAGAACTGCCAAACCAGTGCCGCGACGAGGGCAAGACCGGCGATTAGCACCGCGATCACCGGAACCAGCCGATGGTCCAGGTAGTCGGCGGTTGCCTCTCCCATGGCGGTGGTGAGGATCTTGACGATCCAGAAGTAGGCGGTGATCCTGGGGACTTTTGAAGCGGCAAGGCGCCGATTCATCGAACTGGCGATTGCCCCGCTCGGAGTTGCGCCAATCTGGTTAGTCACTCGATGCGCAAGGATTTGGTTGTACGCGCTGTGGTGATGAACTGGCTTGTGCCACGACACAACTCCAAGTGACGTCTGCTGGGCGCCGCCCGCGAGCCAGTGTAGGAAACTTCTAGGGGAGCCTAGGCGTGCCCTGCCACGCTGATTCCGGATGGCGGGCCGAGCCGCACTGTCGTTAGCCTCAGGGAGGCAGCCACAGTCCGCGCTCGTAACCGCTGGTGGCTTGCCGGGCCCGCTCAATGGGGGAGTTGATGTCCAGGCGCGGATGGGTGTTGTTCGGAGCGATGTGCCTGATCTGGGGCATCCCCTACCTTCTGATCAAAGTCGCGGTCCGGCACATAGCTCCGGCTGACCTGGTCTTCGGTCGCACCCTGATCGGTACGGTACTTCTGCTTCCGATCGCGCTGAGGCGGGGACAGATTCACCCACTTCTAGCCAAGTGGCGAGCGCTGCTCCTCTACTCCCTGGTCGAGATCGCCATCGCCTGGTTCCTGCTTTCGAATGCGGAGACCCACATCTCCAGCTCACTCTCCGGTTTGCTGGTGGCCGCCGTTCCTTTAGTCGGGGTCTTCGTCCTCCGGCTCAGCGGGTCCCAGGAGCCCTTGACGCGGACCCGTTTGGTCGGGCTGCTGATGGGCATAGCTGGAGTGGGCGCCGTGCTCGGCTTCGACTTGGGGCACATCACCGTGCTCTCGATGGTGGAGATGGCAGTGGTTGTCTTCTGCTACGCCCTGGGGCCGCAGCTCCTGGCCCGAAACCTGTCCGATCTCCCCAGTCTCGGGGTGGTCAGTGGATCCCTACTCCTCTGTACGGTCCTCTTCGCTCCTGCGGCAATCGTCGAGCGGCCTACCCAACTTCCTTCCCTGGCGGTGATTGGGGCGGTTCTGGCGCTCGGTGTGATCTGCACTGCCATCGCCTTTCTAGTCTTCTTCGCGCTCATAGCCGAGGCCGGCCCGGTGCGCGCGACGGTTATCACTTACGTCAACCCGGCGGTTGCCGTAGCGCTAGGGGTGGTGCTGCTGCACGAGTCCTTCACAGTTGGAATCGGGGTCGGGTTCGCCCTTGTCCTGGGCGGCTCGGTGCTGGCGACCAGGCGCGGTCGTCCCACGGCGGTCAGGCCGCCGATGGCCGTTGACCAGTCGGGAGAGCAGGTGACGGTCGCCGAGCCCTAGGCGGATGACGAACCGAGCTCCGAACCCCACGCGGGCGATGGGCGCTCTCTCAGTAAGCGGCTCGGACCACCTCACGCCATTCATCGGGCACGGTGTTGAGGTAGACCGGTAGATCGCTGCGACTGAGGCCGGCCCCAGAGAGAGAGGAGGGGAGGCCGAGGTCAACGACCAGGTCGCGACAGGCTGGGGCAACCTCCTCTGCTCCACTGACCCCAAAGGCCTCGGTCAGGCCAGCCACCCTCTCGGGTTCTCTTCTCGCCATCTCCGCTATGACCACCGGGAGCAGCACGCAGGACGTGATCCCGTGCGGGATGCCAAAAGGGGCACCGAGCAACTTTCCCAATGAGTGGCTGGGACCCATGGGCACCGAGGCCAGCCCCAGGGCGGCCCACCAGGCGGCCAGCTGAGCCTGCTCGCGGGCAGCGAGATTGCCGGGGTCCTGAGAACAGGCGGGTAGGGCGGATCGGAGTCGTTTAAGCGCCTCCCCGGCCAGCAGCCTGCTCAGGAGGTCTGGTACCGGAGACCAGATGGTCTCCACCGCGTGGTCGACGGCCCGGATCCCGCTACCCAACCACAGCTTCACCGGCGTTGGCAGGGTGAGCTCAGGATCGAGGATCACCACCCTCGGGGCCGTCCCCCGGTCGACGATGGAGCGTTTCTGTTGGGTCGCCGCCGCGGTGACACCGGCGCTTGCCGTGAACTCGGCTCCCGACAAGGTTGTGGGCAGCGCGATATGGGTGGCCGAAGTGCCCTCGGCCTCGTGGAGCGCTGCCTTGCAGCCATCGATCACGCTGCCGCCCCCGAAGCTGACCACGGCGTCGGCGCTCTGCTCCACGAGCAGCCGGGCGAGTTTCTCCACCGCTTCCTCTGGCGTGTGCTGGCTCAATCCAGTGAAGGTCGTCTGATGCCGTGAGCCGATGCCATGCTCCAGCTCCGAGACCAACGGGGACCGGCTGGCCAGGGTCGCTGAGCAAACCAGAACCACCCGAGATCTGCCCAGGCTCTCCAACTCGGAGGCCAGAGACCTGACCGAGCCAGGACCATAGAGCACGCGTTCCACGGGAGACCCGACGTGGACGGAGGGCATTGCTCCGGCTATTCGGCGAGGAACTGGCGCAGCACCAGTTGCAGAACACCGCCATGGCGGAGGTACTCAACCTCATTCTGGCTGTCCACGCGAGCGACCACCTCAATCTCCCGCGTCTTGCCTCCCGGGTCGGTGACGGCCAGCTTTAGCCGGGCGCGGGGCTTCAGCTCCTGATCGAGTTTGGTTAGCGAGTAAGACTCCCTTCCCTCCAGCCCCAGGCTGCTGGCCGACTCGCCCTCCTGGAACTGGATCGGGAGCACTCCCATCCCGACCAGGTTGCTGCGGTGGATTCTCTCGAAGCTCTCGGCCAGGACGGCGCGTACTCCGAGTAGTGCAGTGCCTTTGGCGGCCCAGTCGCGCGAGCTTCCCGAGCCGTACTCCTTGCCTCCGATCACCAACAGGGGAACTCCTTCCTCGCGGTATCGAACCGAGGCGTCATAGATGGTGGTCGGCAGGCCGTCCGGCTGGTGGGTGGTGAACCAACCCTCCTTGCCGGCGGCCAACTGGTTCCGGAGGCGGACGTTGCCGAAGGTACCCCGGATCATCACTTCGTGATTGCCTCGGCGCGAGCCGTAGCTGTTGAACTCCTGGGGGGCCACGTCGAGCGACTGGAGGTACTCCCCGGCCGGGCTGGTGGGCGCGATCGACCCGGCCGGCGAGATGTGGTCGGTGGTGACCGAGTCTCCCAGCAGTGCCAGAACTCGGGCCCCCTCGATGTCGGGCACCGCGTTGGCGTCGGCTGGCATGCCCTGGAAGAGAGGCATTTCCC
>JBAQYY010000041.1:0-22322 GCA_049790415.1 Candidatus Dormiibacterota bacterium
CCAGGCAACCGTGATTCCGGGCAACTCGGGAGGCCCCTTTGTGGACCTCCAGGGCCAGGTGCTGGGAGTGGTCTTCGCCAAATCACTGGACACCAGTGGCGAGGGCTACGCGCTCACCGCCGGGGAAGTAACCCCGGACATCGCCCAAGGGAGAGCCGCCACCAAGGCGGTCTCCACCCAGAGCTGCGTCGACTAGGTTTCGCAGCCACGCCAGCCCTGCCGCCTAAACCGTTGGGAGTCGGCGCAGCGGCGGCGGGCACCGCTTCGCGCCCTGCTAATCGGTTGCGGTGTCTTCTGCCTCGGGAACGAGCGCCGCTCCAACCGCGTGATAGCCACCATCAACGTGAACGATCTCCCCGGTAGTCGCCGGGAAGTAGTCGGAGAGGAGCGCCACGGTGGCTTTGCCGACCGGGTCGGAGTCGCGGGCATCCCAGCCCAGCGGCGCCTGCCGGTCAAAGATCTCAGGAAACGACGGGAACCCGGGGATCCCCTTGGCGGAGGTGGTGTACACCGGTCCCGCCGACACGGCATTGACCCGGATCCGCCTGTGGCCGAGGTACTGGGCCAGGTAGCGGACCACCGACTCCAGGGCCGCCTTGGAGACGCCCATCCAGTCGTAGGTGGGCCAGGCCTGGCTGGCATCGAAGTCGAGGGTGACCACGCTCCCGCCGGCGCTGGGAATGAGTGGCTCGAGGGCGACCACCAGCTGCTTCAGCGAGTAGGCACTGGTCCGCAGAGCCACCGCCGCTGACTCCCAGGGGGTGCTGAGAAAAGCTCCTCCGAGCGCCTCGATGGGGGCAAAGGCCACTCCATGCACGATTCCGTCCACCTGCCATTTGCGCTTCGCAAGCTCCTCCGCCAGGGCCGCGAAATCCTGGTCACGGTTGACGTCGAGCTCGAGAATGTCGGGCTTGGGTGAGAGCCGCTCGGCGGTCCGCTCGGTGAGCCGCATCGCCCGACCGAACGAGGTCAGGATCACCTCAGCCCCGTCGATCTGGGCCTGGCGCGCCGCCGCGAAGGGCAGCGAGGCCGGTGTCAGAACTCCAGTGACCAGAACCCGCTTGCCTTGAAGGAGCATGGTGGCCAAGGTTAGCGGCCCCACCTACCTCTCGGCGCCGACTTGGGCCCATGCTGCTCCCAGGAAGTCCAGCTACAATCCGGCGGCATGCCTGCCGGGACCAGGCCGCGGCGCCGCCGCGCCGGGCTTAAGTCACAGAAAGCGTCCTTCTCATGGGGCCGGCACCGAATGCTGGTGGCCGCGCTACTGGTATTCGGCTTCGGTCTCTCTGGCGTGAGCGGGGTGGTCGCCTACTTCCTGCCCGCGATCACCGCCGCCCTCAACATCACTGGCCACCCGACTCAAGGGGGAACCGGTAAGCACCCGGTGGCGACCCCGAGCACCTCGCCGGTGACTTCCTCCAGCCAGCCCATCAACGTCCTCCTGCTGGGGTCAGATAACGACACCAAGTTCGAGGCGGACGACGTGCTGACCCAGACCATGATCCTGGTCCGGATCAATCCCGCGGCGCACTCGGTGGTGATGTTCTCCATCCCACGAGATCTCTGGGTGCCGATTGGAGACACTGAGTCCTCCGCTAAGATCGACGCCGCCTACGCCGACGGAGGCGCCGCCGAGGCCATCGAGACAGTGCAGAACAACTTTGACGTCGCCATCAACTATTGGGTGTGGATCGGCCTGGGCGGCTTGGTCCAGGTGGTCAACGACCTTCACGACGTCAATATCGTCGCCCAGATGCCGATCCTCGACGACGAGTATCCCTATGACCTGAGCGGCAGCAACCCCTATGACCAAGCGCGGATAGCGATCCTGCCCGGGCCGCAGCGGGTCTCCGGCGTTCCCGCCCTGGAGTATGTGAGGTCGCGTCACGGAGATGTCCTCTCGGACATCGCGCGCTCCCAAAAGCAACAGCAGCTGCTGCTCGATATCAAGGCGTCCGCCAACGACGTCGGACTCGCCGATGTGCCCAACATCGCTAGTTCCTTGGGCAACTCCATGAAGACCGATATGAGCATCACCCAGGTCACCTCTCTGCTGCCCCTGGCCAAGGCCCTCAGTGACGGCGATGTGCACCAGGTGGTGATGGTTGGCGACCCGTATTTCAGCTCCTACTACCCCGAAGGACCTGGTGGGCCGGACGCGTTGGAACCCAACTGGTCGGCGATCCACGGACTGGTGGCACAGTACTTCCCCACTTCATGAGGCGGGTCATTGCAGCCGGGGCCGTGATGGCGGTGATGGCACTATTCGGCTTCGCCGTCTACTCCGTTCTGGGAACGCTAAAGAGCAACAAACACAACAGCCAGAAACCGACTCAGACCCAGGCCTTGATTGACCTGCCCGGTACCGTCTACGTGGTCCAGGACGGTTCGATCTACAGCCTCACCAACCTGACCTTCACCGAGCTCAAGGCTCCTCCCTACGACTGGGTGCAAGTGGCACCGGGGCCAGACGGTGACATCCTTGCCGTCGCCTACTCGAGCATGTACAGCGACGTCTACCTGCTCAGTCCGCAGGGTCAGATCGTCCGCCAACTGCTCTCCGAAAGCTCGACCCAATACTTCAGCAACCACTGGGCCTATTACCCTCGCGTCAGCCCCAACGGGAGCACCCTTTTCTATGTTTCGGACTGGGTCGATCCCGAGTCCGCCTACAACGTTGACTTCCAGGTACAGGCGGTGCCGTTCGCCAATACCTCGGCTTACCCAGTCGTCTGGAGTCAGCCTGGCCTTTACTACCAGGGCGGGGACGTAGAGCCGATCCCGCTGGCCAACGGCGCCCTCATTTACACCAAGTACGACATCAGCGACCAGCCCGGGACCTCACAGCAGGGGGACACCTACGGCCAACTGGCATACGTGAGCACTCCGGGCGCGGTCCCGACCTTGCTGACCACCCCGGCCGAGGACTGCGGCGAGCCTGCCCTCTCCCCCAACGGCACGGAGATTGCCATGGTCTGCAGCAACAACACCGCCCAAACCACCACCTTGGACGTGGCATCGTGGAACGGAACCTCGTTGGGACCCCTGGTACAGATCGCCTCGGGGCCTCTCCCAGCCAGCCCAACCTGGTCGCCGGATGGCAAGAGCGTGCTCTACCTCAACACCCTATTGACCGACAAGTCGTCCCCATTTCAGCTCTGGTGGGTGCCCAAGGCGACCGCCAAGAAACCGGGCACACCCGAGCAGGTGACGGCGGGAGTCAACTTCACCGCGACCTCGGCACCGATCTGGACCGCCTGAAAGGGACCTTGCGTCCCTGAGGGTCGGCTAGCTGTTGGGACGGGGAGAGTGCCAGGGCGAGCGCAGCTCCTGCACCATCAGCGCCGCCAGCGCGGTCCAGCCGGTCTGGTGTGCGGCACCGTGCCCAGCACCGGTCTCGCCATCGAAGTACTCGTGGAAGAGCAAGTTGTCCCGCCATTTGGGGTCGCGCTGGAAGCGCTCCAGGTCGCCATAGACGGGGCGGCGCCCGTCCCGACCGCGACGAAAGATTCCCACCGTGCGAGCCGCCAACAGGTCAGCGATGTGGCCCAGAGTTGCCGGCCGGCCATCCGGGGCAGGGAAGGGATGAGTGAATGAAGGGCCCAGCCCGGTGCCCAGGAGCCGCAGCGCCTGGACCAAGAGATAGGTGGTGGGGAACCAGACCGGCCCTCGCCAGTTGGAGTTGCCGCCCATGATGCGCTCGTCGGCGACCCCCGGCTCGTAGCGGACCGGCGGCATGTCCGGCACCAACTTGCTCCGGAACGGTCGTTTCAGATGTGCCTTGGAGAGCGATCGGGGTCCGTGCTCAGAGAGAAACTCCTCGCTATCGAGCAGGCGATCTAAGAGGCGGTGGATTCGGTCCGAGCCGACCAGACTCAGGCAGGCGTAGGGGTCGTCGCTGCCGGCGGCCCGGTAGTGGATCACCCCCTGCTCCGCCGCCTCCTCCAGCTTCTCCGACAAGCGCGGCAGGCGGGCCAAGGTATGGCGATGGACGACCTCGCTAGCAGCCAGGGGCACCAGACCGACCAGGCTGCGGACGCGGAGTTGCTCGGTCCGGCCGTCGGCCAAGCGCAGGATGTCGTAGTAGAAGCCGTCCTTCTCATCCCAAAGCCCGGGGTCACCGTCATGTCCATTGAGGGCGCGAGCGATCCGGACGTAATGAGAGAAGAAACGAATGGCCATGTTCTCGTACTGGGGCTCGTCGATGGCCAGCTCGGCGGCGATGCGGAACATCTTGGCCACCAGCATCCCCATCCAGGCGGTGGCGTCTGCCTCGGATATGCCGGCACCCTCAGGAAGATGGCTGCGGTCAACAGCGGAGATGTTGTCCAGGCCCAGAAAGCCTCCGGAAAAGATGTCGTTTCCCAGGGGATCGTGGCGGTTCACCCACCACCCGTAATTTAGGAGCAGGGACAAGAAGGCCTGTTCCAGAAAGGCGCGGTCGGGGACTCCGTTGCGATTGCGGTCGCGGATATAGATCTGCCAGACCGCCAGGACCGAAGTCGGTGGGTTGCAGTCCGAGAAGGCCCACTCGTAGGCGGGCAGTTGACCGTCCTCGCGCAGATAGCGGGGTTGGAGCAGGAGAAGGGCTTGCTCTTTGGCCAAGCCGGTGTCGATGGGCTCTAGGGTGAGCGCGTGGAAGGCCAGATCCCAACTGGCGAACCAGGGGTATTCCCAGCTGTCCGGCATAACGATCACGTCGGCCGCCTTGAGCGACTGCCAACGATGGTTGCGGCCCTGCAGGCGCTCCACCGGTGGCTTGGGCTGCCCGGGATCCCCGGCCAGCCAGCGGGCCACATCGTACTGGTAGTACTGCTGGCACCAGATCAGCCCGGCGAATGCCTGGCGCTGGATGAGTAGATCGTCGGCATCACTGTCCGGGGGGCACTTATCGAGGTAGAACTGATCGCAGGCGGCGCGCCGCTCTCGGCAAATCTCGTCGACCTGGCTCGGGTCGCGGCCGGGGTCATTGCCCCAGACAAGGCGGAGCGCCTGGGACTGTCCGGGCCCCACGTCGAGGACGAAGTGGGCCGCCGCCTTGGTGCCGCGTAGCTCCGGATTGCAGCGCGCCGGGTCGCCGTTGAGGACGGCTTCACCGATGGCGTCCTTGGGGTAAGAGCTGCGGTTGGGGGACTGGAAGAGCAGCTCGGAGTTGGTCTCGTTGTCGCAGACCAGCCAGCTGAACTCACCTGCCACCTGGAGCCGATAGCTCTCGAGATCGGCTAGTCCGCTCAGGTCCAGGCAAGCGTCATGGGCTGTCAGCTGGGGCGCCGCTGGCTCCGGTTGCTCCCAGGCCCAGGTGTTTCGCAGCCAGAGCTGGGGCAGGACCTGTAACTGCGCCCGCTCCGCGCTCTCGTTGGTGACCGTGATCCGCCAGGCGGTCACCTCAGGTCCGGCCTGGGCGTACTCGACCTCGACGGACCAGTAGCGGTTGTCGTCGAA
Source organism: Candidatus Dormiibacterota bacterium (assembly GCA_049790415.1). Lineage (GTDB taxonomy): Bacteria > Chloroflexota > Dormibacteria > Aeolococcales > Bog-877 > Bog-877. The sequence goes on from JBAQYY010000041.1 coordinate 5,443, forward strand.
CGCTCCCAGCTGGAGGAGGCCGAGCTCGGGGCCGGGTCCGGAGTTCCTCTCCTGCAGCTCCTGGTAGGGGAAGGCCGCCATCGGGTAGCGATAGAGGGCGCGCAGGTAGCTGCTGTCAGGGAGGGCGTCGAGATAGTGCCAGTACTCCTTGACGTCCTCACCGTGGTTGCCCTGGGCATTGGACAGCCCAAACGCCCTCTCTTTGAGGATGGGGTCCTCACCGTTCCAAAGCGCCATGGCCAGGCAGACTCGCTGGCGATCGTCACAGATGCCCAGCAGTCCGTCCTCACCCCAGCGATAGGCGCGGCTTCGGGATTGCTCGAAGGGGAGGTAGGCCCAGGCGTCCCCGTCGGGGCTGTAGTCCTCTCGGACCGAGCCCCACTGACGCATCGCCAGAAAGGGGCCCCAGCGGGGCGACGGTGACGGCTCCGACCGAGACTTGGAGGGCGCGGGGTCCCGGGCTGGTGGCACCTGGGGATTCTCCCATCCTAGCTGCGGGCGCACGGACTGCGCCGTGCTCCGAGATCCTCGGCTCAGGTGGGCTCAGCCTCGACCTGGTCGGGCCTAGCCTCGGCGGGGGTGGTTTCCGGCGGTCGGAGCGGAAGCCGGACCAAGAAGGTGGCCCCGCCCCCAGCCGTTGTCTCCAGAGTGAGGCTGCCCTGGTGCGCCGCCACGATCGCGGTCACAATCGCCAGCCCCAGCCCTGAGCCACCACGCTCTCGTCCGCGCGCCTGGTCGGCCCGCACAAAGCGCTCAAAGACCCTCGCCGCGATCTCAGGCGGAACCCCCGGGCCATGGTCGGCGACTTGCAGCAGCGCGAACTCGCCCTCTTGAACGACAGAAACCTCAATCGGCGTCTTGGCCGGGGTGTGCAGGGTGGCGTTACGGAGGAGATTGCCAACCACCTGCCGCAGCCGAGCCTCGTCGCCGACCACCACCACCGGCTCCGGCGCCTGGACCCGAATGGGATGCTGGTGATCTGCCACCGCGGCATCGGCAGCCGCGTCCACCGCCAACTCGGAGATGTCCACCCTGGTCGTCTCCAGGGGACGGCCCTCGTCGAGCCTGGCCAGGAGTAGCAGGTCATCGACCAACTGGGTCATCCGCGCCGATTCGCTCTCTATCCGGGTCATCGCCTTGTTGAGGTCGTCGGGACGGCCTTTGGCCCCGTGCCGAAAGAGTTCGGCATAGCCGCGGATCGAACTGAGGGGGGTCCTGAGCTCGTGCGACGCGTCCGCCATGAACTGGCGCATGCGCGCCTCCGAGGCCGACCGCGCGGCGAAGGCCTGCTCGATTTGGCTGAGCATCTCGTTGAGGCTGGCAGCCAGCTGACCGACCTCAGTTCCCGGGGCTCCGGGCTCGACCCGTTGACTGAGGTCTCCGGCGGCGATTGCCCGAGCCGTGGCCCGGATCCGGGCCAGGGGACGGAGACCGAGTTGCACTGTCCACCAGGCCAAAGCGGCCATGCCCAGCAGCACCGCCGCACTGACCACGATCTCCATGAGCCGGAGCTGAGCTAGGGTGTCATCCACGTTGTGGAGAGAGATGCCCACGATCAGGTTCTCGCCCGGCACGTTGGTGGGGACCACTAGCAAGCGAAACTCGCCGCCATCGCCGGCTGGCACGGTGAGATAGCGGTCGCCACTCATGGGGCCGGAACCGAGGCTGGCGGGGATCTTGGGGACAGGGGGCTTGCCGTTGGTGTTGAACGAAAAGGGCCCGAAGCTCAGGTTGGGTCCGACCAGCTCACCAACGCTGTCGGGGGGAACGTCCACAAAGCCCCGGGGCTGCTCGGGATAGGTGGACTGATAGAGGGCCAGGTAGTGGGCGACGTTGTTGGCGGAGTCGTAGGCCTCGGCGTTGATCTGATTGCTTAGATTCGATTGCAGCACCAGGTAGGTGACCGCGTCGGTGAGCCCCAGCCCGATCGCCACCAATGCCACCAGTCCCACCAGCAGCCGCAGGCGCAGTGACACGGTCAGGTGCGGGGCAGGCGCAGAACGTATCCCATGCCGCGAACGGTGTGGATCAACGACGGATCCTTGCGGTCCACCTTCTTGCGCAGGTAGCTGATGTAGGTCTCCAGGATCCCGGCATCGCCCCCGAAGTCGTATTTCCAGACATGGTCGAGGATCTGAGCTCGGGTGAGAACCCGGCGGGCGTTGATCAAGAGATAGCGCAGGAGTCGATATTCGGTCGCGGTCAGTTCGACCAACTCACCGCCGCGTCTGACCTCGCGCAGATCTTCATCCATCTCCAGGTCGGAGAAGGTGAGGACGGTGTGGCTTTCCGCCTGGTGACCGGAGCGGCGGAGGATGACCCTAACCCGCGCGATCAGTTCGTCCAGGCTAAACGGCTTGGTGACGTAGTCATCGCCGCCGACGGTGAGACCGCGAACCTTGTCCTCGGTGGCGTCTCTGGCGGTGAGGAAGAGGATGGGGGCCTGGGATCCTGACTCATTGAGCCGGCGCGACACCTCGAAACCGTCGAAGTCAGGCAGCATCACATCGAGGATCACCAGGTGGGGACGGAATTCAGCCGCCTGAGTAAGTGCCCCGGCGCCGCTGCCGGCCGTGGCTGTCACGAAGCCCGCATAGCGCAGCGCCGTCGCTACCAACTCCGCCAGGTTGGTCTCGTCGTCGACGACCAGGATCCGTGTTTCCGCGTCCATGCTCTCCTAGTTTGGTGACGCAGTCTGGGGATTCCCTGTGGTGTCCCTGAGACGTCCGTGAGCCTATCCGACCGATGGATGTCTGGGTGAGCTCCCAGGCCGGTCCCAGCCAGTTCCCAGGCGGCCGGCGCACTGTGGAACCTGCGTCCGGCTTTCAACCCCCGTCGGGCGCTATCCCACCCTCCCCCAGCGGCCCGGCCGGCGCCGGGTCGCTGTTCGTCTGGGGCGCAGGACTGCTAAGCGGCCTCTGGATCCACGATGTGCCCCGCGGCGCGAAAGGCAGAGCTGGCCTGAGCGAGGCGCGGGGCCGGCACCAACAGCCAGTCCGTGTCGAAGGTGGAGATGGCAAAGATGGGGATCTCAGCCATTGCCAAGGTGACTGAAACCGTCGCCAGCACTCCCACCAAGTCATGACTCAACGGGCCAGCTATGACCAGCGCCCGCCACGGGCCGGTCTGGGTGACGCCACTCGGCACCAGCGCCTCTTCGCATACCAGCGACAGCTCGGACTCTGACCGGCTGGCGCTCCACCAGCGCCCAGCGGTCGCCCAGACGGGCACGGGCTGAGCGGGGTCCAGACGGCAGACAGAGAGCCGTGCTGGCGCCGTGGTGAAGTGAAGACAAGTGGGCCCCGCGGTCCGCTGCGTGGCCACCAGACGCTTGTCTGCTTCACCGAGCCCGCACATAGAGCTCCTCTCGGCGCCAGCGAAAGCGACGTCTCAGCTGCGCTTTGATACCCTTCCCCAGATCCTCGTGATCTGAGTGAGCAGCATATGGGGCCGTGGCGCAGCGGGAGCGCGCTTCCTTGGCATGGAAGAGGTCGCGGGTTCGATTCCCGCCGGCTCCACTCTCGTGATGTCTCAGGTCAGGGTGCCCGTCTGTCGCAGGTGGTGTTGCCCGATCCGGGCTGGCGGCGCCCTCGCCACCACGCAGTTGCCCTACGTGCTACCCTACCCAAGTGCACAAGACGAGTGTCTACTTGAGCGATGAGGAGGTTGCTCGGCTCGCGGCCTTGGCCGAGCGGGAGGGGACCTCTCAGGCCAAGGTCATCAGACGCGCCATCCGACTGTACGAGCCGGAGCGGCATGGCGACCGAGACTTTTCGCTCGTCGGGAGCGCCGACGGCCCTGGCGGTTCCGTGGCCGACCTGAGCGAGCAGGAGCTCCTCGACGGCTTCGGCGCTTGACCCTCGTTATCGACGCGGCACCACTCGTCGCCGTTGCCGACCGACGAGACCCGATGCAGCAGCGTATCGAGGCGCTGCTGAGGGAGGAACCTGGTGAGCTGGTCATCCCGGCTCCCGTGACCGCCGAGGTCGACTACCTACTAGGGCGTCGGCTCGGTCGCGTCGCGCGCCTCGCCTTCCTCGATGATCTCGCGACAGGCCGGTTCACAGCCGCCTGTATGGAAGCGGACGACCACCGGGTCGTGGCCGATCTGGAGCGCCGCTACGACGACCTCGACGTGGGTCTCGCGGACCTGAGCGTGGTCGTCGTCGCAAAGAGGTCGGGCACTCGGCGCATTCTCACCTTCGACGAGCGCCACTTCCGGGCACTGCGACCGCTGGACGGTGGCCAGTTCACGCTGTTGCCGTCAGACGCTCCGGCTCGGTGAGCTGTTGCCGGGTGTAGTCGCGCCTTGTAGACCAATCGCGGCGGAAATCGGCCCGGTTCGCTTCATCACGATGTCGTCGTAACGCGCTGGATTGAACCGTGCCACGCTGAAGAACGGGAGTTTCTCCGGGCAGCCGGGACGATCAGTGAGAAGTAGGCTTTATCGGTGTCAGAACTGGAGCGGCTCCGTCCCGACCATGCGGCGGCCGTCCTCGATTTTGAGCAAGCCAACCGTACCTACTTCGCGAAGTCGATAAGCGATCGCGGCAACGACTTCTTTGAGGAGTTCGCCGAGCGGCACCGCGAGGCCTTGGCGGAGCAGGCAGCCGGGGTCTGCATTTATCACGTGCTCCTCGATGACGACCAGACGGTCGTGGGCCGCTTCAATCTCTATGACGTCGTGGAGGGGACCGCGGAAGTCGGCTATCGCGTTGCTCAGCGGGTTTCAGGTCGTGGCCTGGCTACCTCCGGATTGCGCAACCTGTGCCTGATCGCCGCTGAGCGTTACGGGCTGCGGACGCTCACGGCGGCTGCCAGCAACGAGAATGCGGCCTCTCAGCGGGTACTGGTAAAGGCCGGGTTCGTGGCCATTGGACCGGCTGAGGTCGGCGGCCGACCAGGAACGCGCTACCAACTCGCCCTCAGCAAGAGAAGCCCGCGCTCCTGATAACTCAAGCCTCCCCCAGGATAAGGTCGCGGCTGTCGGCTCCCTTCACGACGACTCTGAGCGCCGGAGTGAAGGGTCGGCCCTCACCGGTCCTGAAGCAGCCCTAAGACGTTTCCGTCGGGGTCAGTGACGGTGGCCACCAGACGGCCCCCGCCAACATCGCGCGGTGAGTCCTTCACGGTAGCTCCGGCGGCGGTCACCTCGGCAAGCTTTGCCTCGATGTCGGCCACGTGCCAGTAGGCTACCGGCGCGGTCATGCCATCTGCTCCACCCCCGGGCACCAGCCCGATGTGCTGGCCTTCCGCCTCGTAGCCAACGTAGTAGGGGGCGTCGTGCTGCGGTGGCATGCCAAGCAGGGCCGTGTAGACGGCTTTGGCCTTGTCCAGGTCGGACACGGGATGCAGGACGGTCTTGATTCCCTGGGTAGAAGAGTCAGTCATGGTCACTCCTGACGTTGTGGGTCTGTCTGGATTGTCTGCCTGAGTCCGCGGCGTGGGTGGCCGAAGTCAAGTAATTCGCGATGGCAGTGGCGGTCAGTTTAGTTCCCGCTCCGGCCCGACGCTTCTCGATTCCTGATCGGTGTGCCTGCCCGTTTTCAGACTCTCGCGTAATACCTCCAGCAGCCTCGTGGGCAGGCCCTCTCCTGAATCGGCAAGGTGTGCCTTATCGTGGGACTTCCAGTCAAAGCTGCGTCTTCAAGGGCAATGACCCAGAGTAGAACCGCCCCCGGCCCAGCGCCTCTTGAACTTGTTCCCACTCGACGGTGCGGAGATCGACAATGTCGAAGCCCGAGACTGAGCCCACCTATCCCGCCGCCGCCGGAGCACGGACGGACTGGATCAGCCTGCCAGAGGCGGTCCGCGCGGCTGTGGAAGACCTAGTCGGGGCGACAGTGCTAAGTGCTCTCTCCCAGCCCAGTGGTTTCTCGCCCGGTGTCGCATCGCGGCTGCAGCTGTCTGGTGGGCGCCGCGTCTTCGTCAAGGCTGTCGGATCAACTCCCAACCGGCAGACGCCTGACCTACATCGCGAGGAGGCCCGAGTGCTTGCCGGCATGCCTGATGACGCACCAATCGCCAAATTACTGGGCGTTCACGACGATGGAGACTGGGTCGCCTTGGTGCTCGAGGACGTGGAGGGAGCTCACCCCCAGCTGCCCTGGCGCACAGACGAAATCAGCCGGGTGCTCAGCGCCCTCATCAAATTCCAGACGCTGGTAACGCCTTGTCCCGTCCCCGATCTTCCCACCGTGGTGGAGAGGCATCAGGCCACCTTCGATGGTTGGCGGCGGCTCCGGGACCATCCACCTACTGAGCTGGATCCGTGGAGCCGGCGCCACCTCGACCGCTTGGCTGAGCGCGAGGCGGGCTGGCAGGAAGGGCTCGGCGGAGACACCCTGCTGCACGGTGATCTGAGGGCGGACAACCTCCTCTTCACGGCAGCAGGATCGGTTGTCTTCTTGGACTGGCCGGGAGCTAGCCGCGGGGTGGCCTGGTTCGACCCCCTGGTGATGGCACCCAGCGTGGCCATGCAGGGAGGTCCTGAACCAGAGTGGCTGATCGAGCGCCACCCCAGCTTCCGCCGCGCCAGCCCGGAGGTCGTCACCACCCTGGTGGTGGCGATGGCCGGCTACTTCGTCTCCCGGTCACTTATGCCAAATCCCCCCGGATTGCCCACCCTGCGGGCATTCCAACGAGCACAGGGCGTTCCCGCGCTGAACTGGGCCCGGCGGCGCACCGGCTGGGAATGACCCGCGAGCTCCGGACTCAATCGGGAATGGTCTTCCGCCGAGCCCAGCCGGGGAGGTAGAAGAGTTGGGCTTACGCCTCCGCCATTCGTGTCGCGCGGTGCTCGAAACGGACGATCACCGACTTTGACGTCGGCGTGTTGCTGCCTTCGGCTACGCTCTCCAGAGGAACCAGGACGTTGGCTTCGGGGAAGTAGGCTGCGGCAGAGTGCCGCGATGTCGGGTAGGCGACCAAGCGATAGTCGCGCAGGCAGCGCTCAACATCGTCATTCCACTCGCTGAAGACGTCGACGTGCTCTCCGTCGTTGAAGCCCAGCTCGCTGAGATCTTCGGCGTTGACCAGGACCACCCGGCGGCTGTCGTGGATGCCGCGGTAGCGATCCTCATTGGAGTAGATGGTGGTGTTGAACTGGTCGTGTGAGCGAATCGTCTGCAGCAGGAGCCGGCCCTTAGGCACCTCGATCGTCTCCAGCTGGTTCACCGTGAAGCGAGCTTTGTTGGTGGCGGTGGCGAAGCGGCGCTCATCCCGGGGCGCATGGGGAAGCAAGAATCCACTGGGGTTCTGGATCTTTTTATTGAAATCCTGGAAGCCCGGGACGACTCGGGAGATGTGCTCCCGGATAACCCCGTAGTCGTTGGCCATCTTCGCCCAGGAGATGGAGACCTTTCCGCCCAGGGTCCGGTGGGCCAGCCCGCAGATGATCGCCACCTCACTGCGCAGATCCGATGAGGCCGGGGGCAAGAAGCCCCGGGTAGCCCGAACCCCTCCCATCGAGTCCTCAACCGTGACCTGCTGCAGGCCCGATTTCTGGAGATCGCGCTCGGTGCGCCCGAGGGTGGGCAGGATCAGAGCCACGTCGCCAGTGATCAGGTGGGAGCGGTTGAGCTTGGTGGCGACACTGACCGAGAGATCGAGCCGGGTCATGGCGGTCTCGGCCACGTTGGTATCGGAGATCGCGCGCACCAGGTTGCCTCCCATCGAGATCAAGACGCGGGCCTTGCCATCGCGCATGGCCGCCACGCTCTGGACCGAGTCCCAGCCCGCCTCTCGGACCGGCTGGAAATGGAACTCGCGGCCCAGCTTGTCCAGGAAGTCGGGGGGCATCTTCTCGTAGATCCCCATGGTTCGATCGCCTTGGACGTTGCTGTGACCGCGGACGGGAAGCAGGCCCGCCCCGGCGCGGCCGATATTGCCCCGCAACAGCTGGACGTTGGTCACCTCACGAATCGTGGGCACCGCGCGCTTGTGCTGGGTCAGGCCCATGGCCCAGGCGATGATCACCGACTTGGCGTCGATGATCCGCTCCGCCAGCTTGGCAATCTGGCCCCGATCGAGCCCGCTCCCCTCCTCGATCGACTCCCAGGAGACCTGGCGGACATAGGCCGAGTAGGCCTCGAAACCATCGGTGTAGCGGTCAATGAAGTCGCGGTCGAGCACCGTGCCCGGCCGCCGATCCTCGGTCTCGAGTAGAACCCGGCCCACACCCAGGAAGAGGGCGTGGTCCCCGGCCAGGCGAATCGGCAAATAGTCGTCGGCGAGGGGGGTGCCCTTCGCCAAGAGCCCGCGCGGAGTCTGGGGATTGCGGAAGCGGAGCAGTCCCGCCTCCGGCATCGGGTTGACGGCCACGATGACACCGCCGTTGTGCTTGGCCTTTTCCAGGCTGGTCAGCATCCGGGGATGGTTGGTGCCCGGATTCTGGCCGCAGATGATGATCAGCTCGCTCTCTTCGAGATCCTCCAGGGTGACGGTGCCCTTGCCGACGCCGATCACCTCTTTGAGCGCAGTTCCGCTTGACTCGTGGCACATGTTGGAGCAGTCGGGAAGGTTGTTGGTGCCGTAGGCACGGACCAAGAGGCCGTAGAGGAAGGCGGCCTCGTTGCTGGTGCGTCCCGAGGTGTAGAAAACGGCCTGGTCGGGTGAATCCAGCGAGTTGAGCTTGTCGGCGATCAATCCCACCGCCTGGTCCCAGGAGATCGGCTGGTAGTGGTCGCTGCCCGAGCGCTTGATCAAGGGCTCGGTCAGGCGCCCCTGCTCCTCCAACCACCAGTCCGAGCGCTCCTTGAGCTCGCTTATGGAGTGCTCTCGAAAGAATTCGGAGCCCACCCGGCGGAGGGTGGCCTCGGCCGCCACATGCTTGGCTCCGTTCTCACAGAACTCGGCCACCTTGCGGTGATGGGGATCGGGCCAGGCACAGCCCGGGCAATCGAAACCGTGCTTTTGGTTGACCCGGCGAAGCGTCTGGGCGGTGACCTTGGCGCCCATCTCGTCGAGCCCGCGCTTGACGGTCACCGCCACCGCCGGCCACCCCGCCGCGTAGTCCTCGGGAGGGGTTATCCGGGGTTCCTCGACGGGATCGGTCGCTGGCGCCTTGCTGGTCATGTGCTCTCCAAGTGCACCCGGAAGGCCTCCCTCAGTTTTACCGCGGTGGCCTCCAGGTGCTCGGGAACGACTTTGACGTCGGCCAGAATGGGCATGAAATTGGTGTCCCCGTTCCAGCGCGGGACCAAGTGAAAGTGGAGATGGGCCTCGATCCCGGCACCGGCCGCCCGGCCCTGGTTCCAGCCCCCGTTGAGGCCTTCACAGCTGAGCTCTCGGCGGAGCACCTCGGTCGCCAGCTTCAACTCCTCCATCACCGCCAACAGCTCAGGTTGGCTGAGTTCGGTCAAATCGCCACCGTGGCGGTGCGGAGCCACCATCAGGTGGCCCGGGTTGTAGGGGTAGCGGTTGAGCATGCAGACCACCAATTCGGTGCGGTGGACGAGCAACTCTTGGCTATCACTGTCCGGCCCGGCGACAGCGCAGAAGATGCAGCTCTCCTCCTCTGGGGACGGTTCCCTCGCGATGTAGGCCATCCTCCAGGGCGCCCATAGAACCTCCATGCCACCTCCCGTGGATCCCGCTCAGTTTGACGCTGTGAATTCCCTGCAAGTAGACTAGCCGGGTAATGGGCCCTAGGTGCTTGCTGCACCCCTGGGCCGCGGCTGTCGCCTGTGGGCATTCTCGAGGTCTTCTTTCTTCGTGGGATCGGTTATCAAGAAGCGGCGCAAGAAAATGCGCAAGCACAAGCACAAGAAGATGCTCAAGAAGACCAGATGGGCACGCCGCGCCGCCTGATCCTCCAGGGTTGGTGGCCGACTTCGGAACCGAGGGACCGCGCCTATACTGGGTCGCCCTGGGGGCGATAGCTCAGCTGGGAGAGCGCTGCCCTCGCACGGCAGAGGTCAGGGGTTCGAATCCCCTTCGCTCCACAAGTCCGGCCTAGCGTTCAGCGCGGCTTCAGGCCGTCTGGGCGGGTGCGTCCGGCTGGTCAGGAAGCGGTTGAGGAACATCTCGAGTCGTTGGTGACGTCATGCCTTATCGCAGTCGACGCACGTTCCACTGGGCCTCATGTGGCCACATGTGCTACCGTGGTTTCATGAACAGTTCCATATCCGTCCGCGATCTGCGGAACACCGTCAGCGAGGTGCTTCGGCGGGTCGAAAGCGGCGAACGGCTGACTGTCACAGTTGATCGGCGGCCGGTAGCTGCCCTCGTGCCGCTCCGCCGTCGTCGAACCGTGCCGGTGGCCGAGGCGCTCGCGGTAGCCTCCCGCCACGCGACAGACCGCGGACTCCGAGGTGAGGTACGCGGTCTCTTGTCCGGCACGACCGACGACCTGTGAGAGCGTTGCTCGACACCTCGTTCTTCTTCGCCACCGAGTCAGGGCGACCCCTGGCCGAGTTGGCTGGGGTGACTGAGACCGAGATTTCGGTGGTGACACTGGCCGAACTTACGGTGGGTGTGCTCATGGCCAACGACGAGGATCGGCCGGTGCGCGTGGCAACGCTCTCAGCCGTGGAGTCGAGGTGGGATCCGCTGCCAGTCGACGCAGAGGTGGCACGCGCGTTCGCTGGGATCGTCGCCGCCCTGCGTGCCGCTGGCCAAAGAGTCCCGATCCTGGATGCGCTGGTGGCGGCTACCGCCGCAGTAGAGCAGATTCCCGTCGTCACCCAGGACGGTGACTATGCGGTCATCCCTGGGGTCGAGGTGATCAGGGTCTGATCGCTGCCGCGCCCCAACCCGGAGCAAGGCCAGTTCCAGGAACCTTGAATACGAGATGGCCCGCTCTACCGATGAGGCATCAATGCCATAGCGAAGCGCCCGCTATCTTGTCGATCGAGGGCCCGACTAAGGCAGGAGATAGAGCCATGATCACCGGAATTTCCTTCGTTTCCGTCTGGGTACTAGACCAGGAAGCGGCCAAGCAGTTCTACGTCGAGAAATTGGGCTGCACGGTCACCAACGACGCCATGCTGGAGAACGGCATGCGCTGGTTGACGGTGCGCCCCGAGGGCAGTCGCGGGCAGGAACTTCTGCTCATGGATCCAGCCCATTCCATGCTCGACGCGGAAACGGCTGAGCAGGTCCGCCGCCTGGTTGCCAAGGGTGCCCTCAGCCCCGGAGTCATGGCGACCACCGACTGCCGCGGCGATCACGCTCTACTGGCTGCCCGGGGTGTGGAGTTTCTCCAGCCGCCGACCGACCGACCCTATGGAGTCGAGGCGGTGATTCGCGACGACTCCGGCAACTGGTACAGCTTCACCGAGCGCCCCAGCTGAGCTGATCGGAACGCTGGGTCGGGGCGCGAAGCTAACCTAGCCCGGCATGCCATCCGTGTCGCTGCCCGTCCGAACCGAGCGTCTGATCCTGCGCCGCCTGGAGGAGTCAGATCTAGACCAGCTGATGGCTATCCAATCGCGCCCCGATATCGTCAGGTACCTCTACTGGGAACCAAGGTCTCAGGAAGCGGTTCGAAGGTGGCTCAGCCTGGCGTTGCCTATCCCCTCCGGCAAGGTAGAGAACGAGGCCTTCACCCTGGCCGCCGAAGAAACCGCCTCCGGACGCCTAGCCGGGACGGTCTCTCTCTTCCTGCGCAGCGTCGAACACCGCCAAGGCGAGATCGGATTCATCTTCCATCCCGACTTCCACGGCCGGGGCCTGGCCACCGAGGCGTCCCGGGAGGTGCTCCGCATCGGGTTCCAGGAGCTGCACTTGCACCGGATTTTCGGCCAGTGCGATGGCCGCAACCAGTCTTCGGCCAGCCTGATGGCTCGCCTGGGCATGCGCCAGGAGGCCAGGCTAATCCAGAACGAAAGGGTCAAGGGCGAGTGGACCGACGAGTGGATCTACGCCATCCTCGCCTCCGAGTGGCGTCAGGCCGCCCACCTCCCCGAGTGAGCCCGGCGGCCACGCCGACCGTCGCCGACTGGATCGCGTCACTTCAGCACGAGAGCACAGCTCTGGTCCAAGCCGCGGGTGAGGCCGGCCTCGCCCTGCCTGTCCCCAGCTGCCCCGGCTGGACCGTGCGCGAGCTGATCCAGCACCTGGGCGGCGTGCATCGTTGGGCCACGGCTCATGTTGCCCAGCAGAGGGAGGAGGCGATGGCCAAGCACGAGGCGGCGGCCCTGATGGCCAGTCACCCCAGTGACCGGGGGCTGTTGTCCTGGTTCGCAGCTGGCGCGGAAGTGCTCATCGAGACGCTGACGACAGCGCCGGCCGATCTCCACTGCTGGACGTTTCTACCGGCGCGAACTCCGATCGAATTCTGGGCCCGACGCCAAGCCCATGAAACCGAGATCCACCGGGCGGACGTGGAACTGGCTCGGGGCGGACCCAAGGTCACCTTTGAAAAGGCACTGGCCAGCGATGGCATAGAGGAGTTGCTCTTCGGTTTTGCTCGGCGGGTGCGGCACCTGGATGTGCCTTCTGAGATCCGCTTGGGGTTCGGCGCCGAGGACCTGCCCCAGAGCTGGGGGGTTCGCCTTTCAGCGCAAGGGGTGCATGCAGAGCACACGGTGGAAGCTGCCCAGTGCTGGGTCAGGGGCAGCGCTTCCGAGATCTATCTGCTCCTCTGGAACCGGCTCCCGGCCGGCGCCCTCGAGGTCTCGGGTACACCAGATGGGCTGGAGCTGTGGAAGCGCTCGGTTCAGGTCAACTGGAGCTAAGCCAGAACCTCAGGCACAGACCGCGGCCGGGCGACTGCCAGGGTGTTGGTTGGCCCCTCGTCGTCGTCCAGGTTGGCGAAGTAAGCCGAGACGGCGTGGTCGAGCAATTCGGGCGTCAGTCGCGGCTCAACCCCGAAGTAGGCGGCGGCATGCACCAGGTGGTCGAGAATGTCACGAGGCTCGCAGCCGTGGAGAGGACGACCGGCCTTGGTGTAATGCTCCTCGACCAAGTAGTTGACGGCGGCCGGGTCGAACTCCAATCCGATCGAGTCGCAAACTCGGCGGAAGATCCGGCCGTACTCGATCACGCTGGGGTTGGGAACCTCGACCTTGTAGCGAATTCGGCGCAGGAAGGCCTCGTCCACCAGCTCCTTGGGCTTGAGGTTGGTAGAGAGGATCAGCACCTCGGTGAAGGGAACCATCACCGTGGTCCCGGCCCTGCCGATGTTGAGGTAGTCGAATCCTGCCTCCAGGGGCACGATCAGACGGTTGAGCAAGTCCTGCGGGCTCAACTGCTGGCGACCGAAGTCGTCCACCAAGAAGAGACCGCCGTTGGCCTTGAGCTGAAGGGAAGCCTCGAAGAACCCCATCCGAGGGTCGAAGCTCAATTCCAGCTCCCGCCCGGTGAGCTCACCGCCAGCGCGCACCACCGGGCGGGCGCAGAGGGCCCAGCGGGTGTCGTGAGCCGGGAGGTCAGCCGAGACCGGGCGGTGGTGGATGGGGTCGAAGACGCGGATCACCTCGCCCTTCACGTAGAGAGCGTGGGGAACGAATATGGCATCGCCGAGGAGAGCGGCGCAAGCGTCGGCGATGCTGCTCTTGCCGTTGCCGGGAGGCCCATAGAGGAAGATCGACTGGCGAGCTCCCAGAGCTGGACCGAGCCGGTTGAGAACGCTCGGAGGAAGGACGAGATGGTCCAGGGCAGCCCGAAGCATCTGGTGAGTAACCGGGTTGCTACTCCGACCCTGGTGCCTGGCTACCGCTACATAGACGTCGAGCGGGACTGGAGCCGGGCCGGCGTACTGGTTGACCTCGACGAGCTCCTTGGCCCGCTCCCGGCCACCTCGGGTAATCGCGTACTGGAGGCCGTCGGCGAACTCAGCGCCACCTACCGTACCCCGGATACCCGTCGTTGAGATGTAGCCCTCGTCGGAGAGGAACTTGAGCGAATCGCTGACGATGTTCCAGGGCAAACAGATGTGACGCCCCACCTCACGGCCGAGCATGGCCCCGTTGTAGTAGATGACCTTGAGCACAAGATCGGATATGAATCCGGAGGGAAGTCCGGCTTCCTTGGGGCTCTGGGGAACCGGTGGGAAGCCGATCTGGGCCCGGGAGGGGGCGTTCACGGTCAGGGCGGCTGCGGACATCGGCAATGAACTCAATTCGCTGGTTCGGGAACCTCTCCCGGACTGGACCTTGGTCCGAGTCTTACACCGGCGCCGCGTAACTCATCCCTACTTCGGCGCGTATTTGCAAGGTCGTGAGCTTCCCGCCACCAAGCTGTCACCAGGTCAATCTCAAAGTGCCACCCGGGGTTGATCCTGGGCACCCTGGCATAATCGGGCGGTCGGGGGGGCCTGCCCACTTCCCCGTCTGATCTGAATGCAGGAAATTACCGTCACCCCGCGCGAGCGGGCATCCCGCCGAGCCGGATTCCGCCGGCGCTCTGGGTTTCAGCGACCCTCCAAGCCAGGATTCTGGACGCGCCATCAGTGGGTGCGGAACATCTCCACCGCGGTCTTGGTGGTGGTCCTGGTGGCTTGCGCCGGGATTGGCTCGGGGATGATTGTCCTGGCCGCCTTCCAGGTCGGCCTGCCCAGCGTCGCCGCCCTGCCTAATTTGGGCCCGCCTGAAGACAGCCAGCTGCTGGCCAGCGACGGGACCCTCCTGGCGGTGCTCCACGAGCCCGGCGTGCACCACGTCAGCGTTGCCCTGAAGAACGTCAGCCCGCTCCTGATCCAGGCCACGGTTGCCGTCGAAGATCGCCACTTCTACCAGGACACCGCCTCCGCCGACCTGCCCCGGATCGTGGAGTCCGGGATCAATGATCTGGTCCACCACAGCGCCGTCCAGGGAGCCAGCACCATCACTGAACAGCTGGCCAAGATCTCCTTCCTGACGCCCCAGAAGACGCTTACCCGCAAGGTGCGGGAGCTGCTTTTGGGCTACGAGATCTCCAAGTTGTTCAAGCCCAACACGATTCTTCGGATGTACGTCAACCGGATCCCCTACGGCAACCAGGCGATCGGCATCGAGTCGGCTGCCGAGCTGTACTTCCATGTCACCGCCAAGCAGCTCGATCTCGCCCAGGCCAGCATGTTGGCCGGGATACCGGACGCACCCACCGCCTACAACCCCAACCTCTACCCGGCGGTGACGGGCACTGCCAACCTGGCCAAGGATCGCCAGCATGTGGTCTTGCAGGCGATGGTGCGCAATGGCTACATCACCGAGAAACAGGCAACCGCCGCCTTCAAAGAGCCCCTCACCGTCTATCCCTGGGAGACCAGCGAGGTGGTCCAGGATCCCGATTTCGTGCAGTTCGCAGAGAGCCAGCTGCAGGCGCAATTCGGTGACGCCTATCTCAACCCCGGCGGCTGGACCATCTACACCTCCTTGAACACAGCCGACCAGGCAGCTGGTATTGCCGACCTCCAGAACCCCGCCAAAGATGCCGAGCTGCTCCGCTACTACAACATCGGCGACGCTGACTTGGAGTCGGTCGATCCCAGAACCGGCGAAATTCTGGCCATGGTGGGAACCACCGACCCGACCGGGGAATGGGGCCAGATCAACATGGTGGACTCGCCAAGACGAACCGGATCGTCGTTCAAAATGTTCACCTACACCGCCGCCCTGGCATCGGGTAAGTTCACCATGACCACGCCCATCCTCAACGAACCGATTGACATCGACGGCTATGCCCCGCTCAACTACTCACGTACCTTCACCGGGATCTGTCAACTGAAGATATGCCTGGGCAACTCGATCAATGTGCCGGCGGTGAAGGTGGAGGACATCACGGGGCTCCAGAATGTGGTCGATGTTGCCCAAAGGATGGGCGTGACCGATCTCTTAAATCCCCAGAACACCTACGGTCTCGCGCTCACCCTGGGTGGCACGGCGATCGGCATCACCATGATCAATATGTCGACCGGCGCCTCGGTGCTGGCCAGCGGCGGGGTGCTCCACCAGCCCACCACCATCCTCACGATCATGCGAGGCAACAAGACGATTTATCAGTACAACGTGGCCCAGAACTCACTCCAAGTGATCCCCCCCGACGTCGCCTACATCATGAACATGATTCTCCAGAGCAACCAGAATCGCCAGCCGGAATTCGGAATCGACAACGGCCTGACCATCCCCAATCGCATCGTCGCGGTCAAGACGGGCACCTCCGACTACGGCATCGGCGACCTCTCCGGCATCGGCGACAACTGGGTCTTCGGCTGGACCCCAACCCTGCTCACCTCCACCTGGGTGGGCAACCCTAACTACGCGACCCTCTCAGCGGTTTCCTCAGGGATCACCGGTGCGGCGCCCCTCTGGCAGAGCTACATGGAGCAGATTCTGCCCACCCAGCCGAACATCTGGTACGCCAAGCCCGCCGACGTGGTTCAGGTGGGCAGTGGCCTGAATGCCAACTTCTACCTGCCCAACACCGTTGCCTACGCAACAGCGGACACCAACTGCCCCGGTGCCTACAAAAGCGGTTGGAACGGAATCTGCTAATCCCTGGGGGTCGATGCGACCCGGGTGACACGCGCAGGTCGCCGGCGGCCTGGCGCTAGCGGACGCCGACCTGTTCGCCGGCCGGTAGCTGGCTCTGAATCCAGCGCTCGATAGTGTCGTCAGACTCCCAGGAGGTGATCAGCGAGTAGCGGGGATCCGGCCCCGGGTGGTGCACCACATGGGAGAGTCGCTCGGTGTCGATTACCAGCTGCATACCCGGGTGGAGCACGATCCGGGACTCCGTCGAGGGATCGTCGTGCTTGTCGCGCAGGATGAAGGTCGACTTGCCGGGACTGTCAGCTAGTTCAAGCCAGGCCCGGACAACCCAACCGCTGCCGTCGGGATTGAGCCGGTTGTTGTCGTCGACATGGAGTTGCTTGAGTGCCTGCTCCTCTTCGCTGGGATTGAGCTTGATCACCCGCACGCGGCCGAAGTTTCCCCCGATCGCTTCGACGTAATTGA
>JBAQYY010000042.1:0-69910 GCA_049790415.1 Candidatus Dormiibacterota bacterium
CCTTTTAAGCCCAGGGTCGCAGGTTCGAATCCTGCTGGCGGCACCACTGTGATGTCTCACGTGATGGTGGCCACCCGTCTCAAGTCAAGGCATGCCGCCCTACTGGAGCGCCGTGAGTTGGTGCGGACCCCTTCGGGCGTAGCGAGTTCCGAGTTGCACACCCACTCTGGGTGTAGACTTCAGCAATGTCTAAGACGATCCAAGTTCGCGACGTTCCAGACGATGTCCACTACCGTCTCGTGCTGCGCGCTCGAGAGGAGCGGCGCTCCCTCTCGGAACTGATCCGCTCCGAGATTGTCGAGATCGCACGGCGTCCGGCAATGGCAGAGATGCTCGGTCGCCTAGCGAGCCGTCCCCCGATCGAACTGCCCGAGACACCGGCTGAAGCGCTCGCACTCGAGCGGCTACGTACCTGATTGGCGCTGATCGTCCTCGACGCCTCGGCAGCCGTCGACCTACTCCTGACCACGGAGCGTGCCCCCGGGATCGTACGGGCGTTGCGTTCAGTCAGCGAAGCCCACGCTCCTGAGTTGATCGACCCTGAGGTCGTTGCGGTGATCCGTCGCTGGACGCTTAGAGGGTGGCTCGGTGCGGAGGCCGGAGGACGGGCGGTCGATGAGCTCGGGCAGCTCTCCCTCGTTCGTCACCGCCACGCCCAGCTGCGCCGTCGCGTCTGGGACCTTCGCCACCGCTGCTCCGCGTATGACGCCTGCTACGTCGCTCTCGCCGAGCTGCTCGGTGCCGATCTGCTAACCACGGATGCCCGGCTGGGTCAGGCCGCGCGGGGACTTGTCAAGTTAGTAGCCACGTCCTGACCCCCGACTGACCGGCTGCACCGCTGACATTGGGCCGGCTCTGAGAGAATCTGAGCCCATATCGGGTGACATCAGTTGTGACAGCAACGGGTTTGTACTGGGGCGGATTTCGGCGGACGAAGAGTCGATGCGGATTTACTGATTATCCAGCCGAGCTTCGCCGTCGGATCTGCGAGCGGGATTTGAACCTGCGGCCCTGTTCGTCGAATTGGACGAAGGGCGGTGGGATCCCGACCCTCCTGATACCACCAAGCCGAAACGTTGATGCTCGCTGTCGCCGCGCATGAGGTCGACGAAGATTGGGTGGCTGACTGGCTACGATCCCGAGTCCGATTCCCAGAACCTAAGCACTCTGGGCCGATTAGCACTGCGACCCAGTGACAGCAGTCTTGACGGCGACCGGGCCGTACATGGGCGGACATCAGCGGACCGAGACCAGACCTTGTTCTGGCGCTTCAATCTCGAGATGACCCTCTGCGGACGCCCACGGACGTCAGCTCGGCGACCTTTATGCCCAGGGGGTCGCAGGTTCGAATCCTGCTGGCGGACCACTTTCTGATCTCGCAGTGACCGGGGGTCACCCATGACCCTTCCGCCAATTTCTCGATGGGATACAGACACACAGAGTGCGTTGATTTGTCTGGTAGGTATATGTATACTGCCACCATATAACAACCTTCACTGAGGAAGCTGATGTCCAGCACGAACAAGGCCCCGTCCCATAAGTCGCAGAGCATTCGCGAGGAGACTTTTCTCCTGGTCTTCGTGCTCGACCGGACCGGCAGCATGCGGAGCTGCTACGACGCCACCATCTCCGGATTCAACGAGTTCCTGCACGCCCAACAGAAGGAGAGGGCGGGCGAGGCGTCGCTGACTTTGGTCCAGTTCGACCGCCACGCCGATGAGCCCACCTGCCAAACCCGCTACCAGGCGGCCAAGCTGAGCCGAATTGCCGACCTGGGAAGTAGACAGAATCGCTACCAGCCGAGGGGCACCACCCCGCTTTTCGATGCGGTGGGCGAGACGATCGCGGCTACCGACCAGGTCTCGGACCGGTACGACCACGTTCTCTTCATCATCCAGACGGACGGCCTGGAGAACGCCAGCCGGGAGTACACCCAGCAGCAGGTCTTCCAGATGGTCGGGGAGCGGCGGGAGCGGGGGTGGGACTTCGTCTTTCTCGGTGCCGACGTTGACGCCTACCAGCTTGGGGGCGCTCTCAACGTGCCGACCGGCAACACCATGAGCTACTCCTCCACCAATCAGGCAAGACCGGCGTTCGCGGCGCTGGCGGGGACGGCGAGCCGGTATCGGCGAAGCCGCGGAGCGACCGGCGGAGCGACGGAGGCGCTGGCAAATGCCCCCGTCTTGCGTCCCGGCGAAGCGGCGGCCCCTGGGAAACCGAAGCCGAATGCGAGCTATCCGAATTGACTCCGGGGAGCCGCGACGACCCAGCCTGGTTGCGGCCACGTTCGATGCGACTCAGCGCCAGCCCGTTGAGCAAAACGACCGTATATCTGGGTGGAGACCTGCTGTCCCGGATCTACGCTCTGCGGGATCGCGGTATCGATATCAACGTGAGCAAGGTCTGCCAGCTGGCCCTGGAGCAGGCGATCCAGGAGGCGGAGGGGTTGAAGCTCCAGCCGTAGGGCACAACCAGGCATCATTGGAATGTTCGCCTCACCGACTTGAGGGTCTGCCCCGCCTGAGTGAACAGAGGGACAGCGCGACCTAGTCCCAGACGTGGATGGATCCCGGGCGCTGGAGGCCCGACACGAGCACGTTGGTGTCTGGGACGGCCCACTGGGTCACATTCGGCGAGACGCGGCGATCGCTTCATCGATGACCGATTGCTCGACCCCGACCTCGCCCACCCGTTCACGGACCGCGTCTAGGAGTGTGGTGAGCTCCGTCCGTGCTTGCTGGGTGGCCACGAGTCTGAGGTGGGCGTACTCCTCGCGTCCCATCAGCACAGCCATAGGCCGACCACGTCTGGTCAAAGATATGGGCTCACCGCTCGCAGCTACCTCCTCGACCAGCCGCCCGAGGGTGCCTCGTGCCTCCTCGACCCCGATGAATCGCTCCATCCCTAACCTCCAGGTTAACCGTAAGGATGGCAGTGGGAGGCCCTCCATGCCCGACGGCCGCGATTTGTGGACTTGGCCGAAAGGGCCGATGCTCGTCTGTCGGCTGGCGTGGAACCACCCTCTGCCCGACGGCAACAAGCCGGCCGCTTGGGCGTCAGTGGCGATGTTCCCGTGAGGACCTCGGATTCTCGGATATCGCAAGTGGACAGGGCTAAGCTGCCCGCGTGCGGGTTCTTCTCTCGTCCACCGCAGGTTCTGGCCACTTCAATCCGCTGGTTCCCGTGCTTGAGGCGCTGGAAAGGCGCAACGATGAGGTACTCATCGCGGTACCGCCCAAACTTGAGGCCACGGTGCGTGCGACGGGTCACGCGTTTCGCATTGGGGCGGATCCACCCCAGGCAGAGCTAGCGCCGCTTTGGGCGCGCGTCCACACGCTCCCACGCGCCGAGGCCTCAGTCATTGTCGAGCGTGAGATCTTCGGCCGTCTCTGCACGACAGCCATGCTGCCTACGGTCGACGAGGCGTGTCAGGCCTGGCGGCCCGATCTCGTGTTGCGCGAGACCTGCGAGTACGCGTCGCTCATCGCCGCTGAGCGCAACCGTGTCGTGCATGCACAGGTCGCCATCTCGGCGGCCGCGGCCGAGGCTGGCGCGCAGGAGCTCGCGGCACCCGCTCTGCAACCGTACGGCGCCGCGCTTTCCGACCGCTTGCACGCCTCGCCATACCTGACGCGCTTTCCCCCCTCGATGGATCCCTCGCCCTTCCCCCGCACGATGCGCTATCGCGGGGTCACTAAAGGCGAGAGCGCTCCACTACCGAACTGGTGGGCAGGAAGCGAACTTCCGCTCGTCTACGTCACGTTCGGAAGCATCACCGGTGGCGGGCCTTTGGCCACCGCGACCTTCCGAGTGGCGCTAGCAGCAGTCGCGAACCTTGGAGCCCGGGTCCTCTTCACCGTTGGTCACGCGTTTGATCCCCGCCGACTCGACCCTACGCCCGCGAATGTCCACGTCGAGACTTGGGTGCCACAGGAGCGTGTCCTTCCGGGCACGGCCGTCGTCGTCTGCCACGGGGGATCCGGCACCACGTTTGGGGCACTCGCGGCCGGTGTTCCGATCGTATTCACCCCGCTGTTCGCCGATCAGCCAGCTAACGCTCGGCGTGTGGCAGCCGCGGGGGCGGGGCTCATAGTTGGGCCCAATGCCGACTCGACCGGAGCCGCGGCAGAGCTAGGTCGGGCGGATGTGGCGCCATTGCGGGCGGCAATCGAAGCCGTCTTAGCGGACAACTCCTTTGCCAAGGCCGCGCGTCGAATCAGTGACGAGATGCGAGTCTTGCCGGATATCGACGGCGTACTGGAGCAGCTGGCTACTGTGGTCGCACGTCAGTAGGCGCACGAGGGAGTGGCGTATGGCACGTACTCCTCGCCCGGAGCGAACCGGCGGCCGTCCACCGGGAATTTCCCTGCAGTTGGCCAGGACCGCGAAGCAGACCGTCACTAACGTCCGCCCGGGTCGCTCAGCGCGGGGACTCGACATCCAAGCCTTGAGCGATTGCTGCGTTGCTGAGCCGAAGGTCGTAAGTGAAAATCATCCCGAGGTCGGCACCGATCGACAGCGCTGCGGCCAGGTGGATCGAGTCCAGCGAGCGCAACTCTACGGGCTCAAGATCGCCGGCGCGGTCGAGTAGCGGCTCGTCTATGCGCACGAGTCGGATCGTTCCGAAGAGGCGACGGGCCTCTCCCAACAGATGACCGTTTCCCGAACGACGCAGGGCGCGCACCGCCTCGGTGCGCAGCAAGGTCGCCGACGCTCGGTCCGGCCAGCGTCGGAGGCGCGTTAGGAGGGCCGCTGATTCGGGTTCGGCAACGATCAGTTTGAGGAAGGCCGAGGTATCGACATACGCCGCCCTACCGTTCATGGTGGCGCAACTCCGCCAGTGCGTCCGAGGCGAGGATGGGTCCGCGCGACGGTGCCGGAAGACCGAGCTCCTCGGCCAAGTCCAAGAGGTCACCAACCGCTTCCGTGGCCCGACCGTCCAGCACCAGTTGATCCAAGACTCCGGCCCGGAGGGGCACGATCCTGGCGACGGGGTGCCCGCGATCGGTGACCTCGATGGTTTCGCCGTGGATGACGCGTTTGAGTACAGAACTAGCCTGCTGCCTCAGTTCCCTAACACCTACACTGTGACTCATGGTGTACACAGAGTAGCACAAACGTGAGAGGACTCTCCCCAGCCGGAAGACGGAGAAGTAACTCGGGCAACTCTTGGTGCCAGAGGGTCGAACCTTGCGCCCCAGAGGCCCAAACCTGTACGAATGCAGTGGATGCGAACGATACCCCGACGCGGAAGCAGAAATCACCTAACTTCTCGCACTAGGCGGAGGTTTAGCGGGCCGCAGTGAGTCAGATGACTGAGCTTGACTTTAGCGACGGCGCGGCGGTGCCGAACCTGGCCGTTGCCTGGATCCACGGTTCCGAAGCCGCCAAGTACAACGCCGACCCCGATATCCAAGTGCACTCCTACGACGAGCACACCTACATCCTGCGCCAGAACATGGCGGTGAGCTACGAGGCACCCTTCATGTTTCTCCTCTTCGGACGGTCCCAGGCACTTCTTCTCGACACCGGTGCGACCGCGAGTCCGCGCTTCTTTCCACTGCGACGCACCATCGACTCGATCATGACCAACTGGATGAACGCGCATGCACACCCAGACGATTACCGCTTACTGGTCCTCCACACCCACTCACACACTGACCACACCGCGGCTGATGAACAGTTCGCGGATCGACCCAACACGTTCCTAATTGGGGCTAAGCGGGATCAGGCCTGGCCCTACTTCGGCTTCGCCGACGAGCCGGAGGCAGTAGTCGACGTCGATCTCGGCGGGCGGGTTATCGATTGCCTGGCAACCCCCGGCCATCACGAGGCTGCGGTCACTTACTACGATCGCTACAGCGGCATTCTGTTCACCGGCGACACCATTTATCCGGGTCGCCTCTATATCTTCGACTGGGCAGCCTTCATCCGTTCGATCGACCGGCTCGTCGAGTGGTGTACGCAGCGGCCAGTCAAATACCTGCTCGGCTGTCACATCGAAATGAGTACCACGGCGGGGGTGGACTATCCCGTCGGCTGGAGCTACCAGCCCGATGAAACACCACTAGAACTGACGACCGACCATCTGGACCAGATCCAGGACACGCTGCGAGGTCACAACTTCCAACGCCAGCGCTACGTGCTGCCCGAGTTGATCATCACGCCGGTGGGCTAGTCCCGCGTCGGCGTTTTCGGAAGCAACCGACCAGGCTGCCGGATCAGCTGAGAAAGGGCCATTGAAGCCAGGTTCCTAGAACCGGCTCAAGTGACTCCTCCTCAAACGCCAGATGTTCCAACAGCCGTGTCGATAGTTCGTTTAGGGCATCCACCAACCTGCCTCGCTCCAGCGTCGAGTCACCCGCATTTAGGGCGTCGGCGGTCGCCTCGACGTCATCAAGCAGAAGAGATACCGCTCGGTGATCTGCCTCCAACCGGTCGACAACCGTGTTCAAGCGAGCGTCGGCCTGGCGCACAGCGGGAAAGAGCGCAACATCCTCCGCCCCGTGGTGCCCATGGACGAACCTGCAGTAATGGAGACAGGTTATGCGAAGCTGAAAGAGGGGACCGCCAGCCTGCAGATAGCGGATCTCACCCTGCACCTCGGCCGCAGTGGCGCCGTCGGTAACCGCTCTGGCGAGCCGTTCACAGGTGCGCAGATCTCGTCGCAGCAGGTTGTGCACCCACTTCAACTGGTCCAGGATAGTGGTTGTCCCAGGGCCGTTAGTGGACACTATCCGCCGACAGCTCCGGTGCCGTAGACGAGTAGCCCAACATGCATCCAAACCAGAATAGGGCGTGTCAGTCGGGTGAGGTCAGGGAAGGCCAGTCTGCGCCGGCTTGCCTTCCATCGTGGAAGCGAGCTGGACTGCCGGCGCGGATCCATTGTCACCGGGACCCCTTGATACTTCTGCAGGAGTGCCCAGAGAGAGCCCGACCCAAGCACCGGTGAGTCCGTTTCCGACCACCGTCGGTCATCTGCTGCTGAGAGGTGGTGGCGGAGAGCCGGTGGATTGGCGGCGCATCCTGGCCTCGCACGGGGTGGCTACCCTGCCGCCCAATCGCATCGACAGCACGGCCTGGACCCTGCAGACGACGCTCACGGGGGAAGACGGGCTGAGCCACGCGGTACTGGTCGCTGAGCTGCAGTCGGGAGTGGCGACCGTGCGCGGCAGGGGAGTGTTTTCGCCCGCGGATAGCGAGCGCATTCTCGCGATCTGCCGCCGAATCCTGAGCCTGGACGAGGACCTCTCGCGCTTCTATCTAATCGCGGCTCGCGATCCCGACATCGCCTGGGCGACCGCTGGCGCGGGCCGGATGCTGCGCAGTCCGAGTGTGTTCGAGGACGTGGTCAAGACCATCTGCACCACCAACTGTGCTTGGTCCGGCACCGAGAGGATGGTGGCGGCACTGGTGGGTCGCCTGGGCCGCCCCGACGGTTACGGTGAGCACGCCTTCCCCAGTCCACAGGCGATGGCCGAGGCGGACCTCGACTTTTATCGGGATGTGGCCAGGACCGGTTATCGCGGGCCCTATCTGCAAGCGCTCGCCCGGGTTGTCGCCTCCGGAGCCCTCGATCTAGACGCTCTCAAAGATCCCGCTCTGACCGACGCCGAGGCCGAGCTTCGACTTCTCTCCCTGGCCGGGGTTGGCCCCTACGCCGCGGCTCACATCATGCTGACGGCGTTGGGCCGCTACCGACTGCTAATCCTGGATTCCTGGACTCGGCCCACCTACGCGCAGTTGAGCGGAAGGCGCACCTCGGAGCTAGCTATCCGGCGCCGCTTCCGCAAGTTCGGCGCCTATCAAGGGTTGGCCTTCTGGCTCTACCTGACCCGCGACTGGGTCGCGGAATGACACTCCGGAAGCTGTCCGCTTTTTGCCCCTCAGCGGACATGGAGCGGGAGAGCCGGGGCTGGTGCCAGCGATACCTGCCAGGGAAGCGGCAGGGGATACCACTCCAGGTCGAGCAGACGCCGCGGCGCCTTGTGGGGAACCGGGTACTGCATGGCGAAGACGCGATCTCCGCCACCACGGATCTCACCCGCGGCAGCGCAGTTGAGCGCATGGTCGGTACTCGCCTTGTAGTCGACGCCCGAGAGACCCTCGACAAAGTTGGGGCAGAAATTCCGCAAATTGATCGTCTTCTTGCCAGCGTTGCTCAGCAGCAACCGATATTTCAGCAGGTGCCCTGGAACCGCCCTACCGGGGTCAATCAGCTTCGCGACCAGCTTGAAGATGGGCGCCGGCGCCGGCGTGCCGGTTGCCGAGAAGGCAACTAGCCCTACCGACCCGCACGGTGCGAACAACGGTGACTGGGAAATCGTTGTCACCACCAACGCGCCAGTGGGACCGGGGAATGTGAACGTCATGCGGGCGACCGTTGCTGCGCTGCGCAGGCAGTTGGCGCCATCCAGCTGCTGGGGACTCCAGACCAATCCGACCGACGCCTCGCCTCCGGGAGTAGCTGTGTGATTCGGGCTGATGCTCTGGTTGGCAGCCATTAGAACGTCGGTCGTATCCACTGTGGGTGCGGCACCGGAATGTGCTTCGATCTCATTGCCATCTGAGCCGAA
The DNA here is from genome assembly GCA_049790415.1 of Candidatus Dormiibacterota bacterium. Taxonomy (GTDB): domain Bacteria; phylum Chloroflexota; class Dormibacteria; order Aeolococcales; family Bog-877; genus Bog-877. The sequence continues at coordinate 8,577 of JBAQYY010000042.1, forward strand.
TAGGCGGAGTGTGGGCGCTCCAGAGAGACGGCACTCGGTCGACGAGTGGTTGACGATGACGACGTCGCTCTGCAACTGCGCCCCGGTCATTCCTTGGGTTCCGGTGAGGGCGCCAGTCAGCTGTGCCGCCCGACACAGGGGAGTGCCAATTGGGATGGCGTCAGGTTTTGGTCCGACGGTCCGTGGCGCCGTCGCCGGCCGAGAACTCCACGGCACCACGTGCACGGTGGACTTGGCGAGAGCAGCTGTTCCACCCGGCACCAGGGACAGGAGAGCCAGCCCCAAGGCTAGTCCGCCGCAGCAGCGGCGGCGGCGCCATCGCGTCATGCCCGCCAGTCTGGCAGCGACCATGCCGCCTGTCCATGCCATCATGCAGGGGATGTCCAAAGAGTCTGACCTGGACTTTCCCGTGGGCAACCCCGATGAGCGTGAACTGCTGATCAGCTGGCTGCACTTCCTGCGGGGCGCCATCCTGCGCAAGCTCGAAGGCTTGAGCGAAGAGGCTGCCCGATGGCGCCCTGACGACCGCCTGATCTCGCTGCTCGGCATCGTCAACCACCTCACCCACGTTGAGTGGAGGTGGATCGACGGCGCCATGCTCGGGGAGGAGACGAGCCGGAGCGAGGAGGAGTTTCACCCTGGGTCCGAGCTACCCCTAGCCGATGCCGTCGAGGCCTACCGGGCGCGTGCCGAGAAGACCGATGCCGTGATCAGAGCGATGCCGTCACTGGCGGAAGCGAGCGTCCGCGGTGAGGGCCGCGATCTGCGCTGGGTGGTGCTGCACCTGATCAACGAGACAGCGCGGCATGCCGGCCATGCGGACTCCACCCGGGAGCTGCTGGACGGCCTGACCGGCGAGTGAGCAGCGCCGCGACGGCGTGATCTTCTCCTCCGCCCGGGGTGACGGTCCAAGCTTGCTGCTAGCCTAGAAGGGCAGTGGTGTGGGCCCTCCTGACCGGGCCCCGTCCGCCCGATTCCTTCTCTCAGCTTCCCTTTGGAGGTAGCTCAGTTGACTCAGATGCCGTACCGCCGTCTCGGTCGTTCCGGACTCAAGGTGAGTCTGCTCTCGCTAGGCTCGTGGGTGAGCTTCGGAGCGCAGGTCGACGAGGACAAGGCGCTTGCCTGTATGAAGGCTGCCTACGACGGCGGCGTGAACTTCTTCGACAACGCCGAAGCCTATGCCGAGGGTGAGTCGGAGCAGATCATGGGCACCGCGCTGGCGCGGGCCGGCTGGCCCCGCAAGAGCTACGTCGTTTCGAGCAAGTTCTTCTGGGGCCTAGGGGACGGGGTCAACCTGTCCAACACCCTCAACCGCAAGTACCTGCTGCAGGCAGTCGACGCGTCGCTGGAGCGCTTCGGCCTCGACTTCCTCGATCTCGTCTTCTGCCACCGGGCTGACCCCGAGACCCCGATTGAGGAGACGGTCTGGGCCATGCATGACCTGATCGACCGGGGCAAGGCCCTCTACTGGGGCACTTCGGAGTGGGCCGCAGATGAGATCCGGGCCGCCTTCGAGGTCGCGGAGCGTCATCACCTGCACAAGCCGGTGATGGAACAGCCCGAGTACAACCTGTTCGCCCGCAAGCGGGTGGAACAGGAATACGCCCGGCTCTACGAAGACTGGGGACTGGGTCTGACCACCTGGAGCCCGCTGGCTTCGGGGTTGCTCACCGGTAAGTACCTGGAGGGCGTGCCCGCCGGCAGCCGAGCCGCGCTTCCCGGGTACGAATGGCTGCGCGACCAGCTGACCGATGCGGATGCCAACGCCAAGGTCCGGCGGCTCAAGGAGATTGCTGACCAACTGGGGTGCTCACTGGCGGAGCTGGCTCTCGCCTGGTGCGCCCATAACCCGCACGTCTCCACGGTCATCACCGGGGCGACCAGCGTCGAGCAGGTGGAGCAGAACTTGCGCTCACTGCAGGTCCTGGACAAACTCACGCCGGCGGTCCTGAGCCGGATCGACGAGCTCTTCCCGGTCGACTGAGCGGCTCGACCGAAGGGCGTCTCAACCAGGCGGAGCGACGCGGGCGATTAGGGGAGGCAGCCGCAGCGGGAGTCTAGCTGGCCTCGACGAAGCGGCGGAGAAGGTCGGTCCAGCCGTCATCGCCGTCGAAGGTGGCCTGGAGGAGCTGGGCGTGATCCCCGATCTGCTCGACGCAGCGGTGCTCCAGCTCGACCAAGACCCCGCCCTCGGCGGTGGGCCTGAAGCGCACCTCGATCTCGCTACGAACCGCAGGATCGTATTTCCAGTCCGAACTAACGCGCCAGCCCAAAACCACCCGCTGGACCGGTTCGAAGACCAGCACCTCACCCCAGGGAGACTCGCTGCCGTCATCGCCCCGTTCGTACCAGCGGCCGGCTGGCTTTGGCTCCATGACGATCGTCACGGCTGCCGCTACCCCGAAGTGGCAGCGGCCCAAAGGCCACCAGTCCCCCATGCCAGCGGTGAAGAGGTTGAAGGCACGCTCCGGACTGATCCGCAGGGTGACCTCCCGGCGGACCAGGAACCTAGCCTCGGGGTCGGAGTTCACTTCGGCTCGTCGTCCCACGGGCACCCCGCTGACTTCGGCGCTGGGCAAATTCGCGATCCGTTCCAGGTAATCCCGAAGTTCCCCCACCCCCTTGGAGTTGACCCGGTAGGCCAGCTGCCGATGGCTACGGTCCTCAGTGACCAGGCCGGCGCCCTGCAAGGTTGACAACCAGTCGACCAGGACCGGCACCGGGGCGGCGAGCTGGGTCGCCAGTTCGGCAGCTGTCCGGGGTCCGTCGCCGAGGCGTTCCAAAACCTCGCGGCGACCGGGGTCGGCGAGAGCGTCGATGGCACGGCTGAGGGTGGAAGCCACGGCGGTAACTATGAGCCCCGTGGCGCCCTCAAGGAAAGCCGGGTCAGAATTGCCGCCGATTCGTCAGCACAGGAAACCGACTCCATCAAGTCTTCAGCCGTCGGAGTCGGACCCCTTCAGACTCCGGCGCAGCTCAGAAAGAGCTGCCTCCATGGCAGCTGACAGAGCCCGTCGGGCTTGCTCTGGATTGGACGCGGACGTGGCCAGTCGCCCCCACTCGCCGCTGAACCGAGATAGCTGTCGCTGCAACTCGCTGCCCAACGGAGTCGTCTGATCCTGGTTTCGCAGCGCCTTGGCTTGGGCCCGCATCTCCTCCCGAAGCGCCTGGGCCGAGCGGCGCACGTCGGCCTTGAGAGGGGAGCCCATCCCGTGATGAATCCTCTCCACCTCGGCGTCGAGCTCGCCGACCTGGGCCGCCTGCTCGCGGAGTTCCGCTCTGCCCGCCTCCGTGAGCCGGTAGAAGACACGCCCCGCCTCGTCGCGGGCAGCCACCAGCCCATCGCGCTCGAGCTGGCGCAGCCGCGGATAAACCGTCCCTGCGGAGGGTCGGTAATCGCCACCGATCCGTTCCTGCAGGGTGCGGATGATCTGGTAGCCGTGCAGCTCGCCCTCCTCGAGGAGGGCGAGCACGTACAGCCGCAGCCAGCCGTGTCGAAAGACTGGGCTCAGGCGCTCGCCTCCGCGAGCACCGCCACCGCCCCGGACACGGTGCTGACCCGGACCTCGCCTTGGCCCTCCCCGAGCGCTCCCTTGAGAGTTCTGGAGCCGGGACCGCTCTTGGCCTTCAGTTCGGGAAAGCTCGAAGTCAGTCGCCCCGAGACGGAATCCACGCGCACCGCTTGCGATGGCTCCGAGGCCAGCCGCAGGTAGACCGCCCCGGACACTGTCTGGACCTCGGCGGTGGCGGTGGATCCCGCCTGTTGGAGGTCCGCCGTGACGTCACCGGAAACGCTCTCCAGGCGAACCGCGTTGGCCAGGTAGGCGTCGAGCGTCACGTCTCCAGACACGGTCTCGCCGCGGAGTTCGCCAGCTTGGCCACGGGCGTTGAGTTCCCCCGACACGGTGGTGGCCCGGGTCTTGCCGCTCAGGCTCTCCAGGGTGATCTCGCCGGACACGGTCTCCAACTTCACGTCGGCGGCCAGCCCCTCGGCCAGGACGGAGGCGGACACGGCCTCCAGGTGGACCTTGCAGTCCGCTGGCACCTGAATCGCCAGGGAGGCCGAGACCTTGCTCAGGCCCCAGGAGGGATGGGGCTGCTCCTGACTTATCTCCAGACGACCTTGGGCCAGACTGACCTGCAGCTCGGGTCCGGTGACCTGTCGGACCTCGAGAGTGGCCGGACCTTCGCCGGCCCTCAGCTCGACCTCACCGCCAACCAGGTTGACGCGAAGGTCGGACGGGATCTCATCGAATTGGATCGTCTCTGGTGCTTCGATCTTCCACTCGCTCATTGCAGACCTCCCACTTCGTTCGGCGGATTACGATATAGCGCACTCTAGCACAACGCGATATATCGTGTCTGCGGCGACCCCGAGAGCTAGTCAGTCAGGTCTCGCCCCTTCCTCGGCCGCGCCGGGAGAGTCGATCTCCGGCCAGCGGAGGTCGGCGAAGCGGCGCAGATGATGCTGCTCGGCATATTGCAGGCAGCCCTCGACGATCTCCTTGCTGGCTTGGGGATTGTTGAAGTTGGCGGTGCCGACCTGGACAGCATCTGCACCTGCCACCAAGAACTCCAGGGCGTCGCTGGGGCTGGCGATGCCGCCGATCCCGATTACCGGGATCCGCACCGCCCGACGGACCCGAGTGACCGCCGCCAGAGCCAGCGGCTTGATCGCCGGGCCACTCAGGCCTCCCGTGCCCAGGCCGGGCAGTACCGGGCGCCGGGAGGGCAGATTCACCTTCATGCCGACGTAGGTGTTGACTGCCGAGACCGCGTCGGCGCCGGCGTCCTCGACAGCCCGGGCGACCTCAGCGATGTCAGTCACGTTGGGGCTCAGCTTCACCACCAGGGGAAGATCAGTAGCCGCGCGGACGGCGGCGACGCAGCGAGCGGCTGCCGCCGGTTCGGTGGCGAAGTCGAGCCCGTGGGCGATGTTGGGGCAGGAGATGTTGAGCTCAACTCCAGCCACCCCAGCCACCCCAGTCAGCCGTTCGACCACCATGACGTACTCGGCGATGTCGGCTCCGGCCACGTTGACCAGGACCGGCACCGGCCAGGCGGCCCACCGGGGCGCGTAGTCGCCGGCCACCACCTCAACGCCGGGGTTCTGCAATCCGATCGAGTTGAGCATCCCCGCCGCGGTCTCGGCGATTCGGGGCGGACGGTTGCCCTCTCGAGGCAGCGGTGTCGTGCCCTTGCTGAAGATGGCGCCCAGGTGGCCGATCCCGGCTAGGGCCTCAGCCTCGAAGCCGAAGCCGAACGTTCCGGAGGCAACTGCGATGGGGTTCTTCAAGACGAGACCGCGGCCGAGGTCGACCCGGGCATCGAAGGCGGCCGAGAGCGTGCTCATGCCAGGTGCGCCGGTTGCAAAAGGAGCTGCTCCCAGTCCAGCAGCGATGCCCGGAGGACGGGTCCCTGACGGCAGCACAACCCGATCACCGGGTCGCCCTCACCCCGGAGTGGGATGGCGCACCCGAGACACGTTCCGAAACCACATCCCAGGGGCGCCTCGATGGAGACCTCCAGCGGCAGATTGCTGGAGTTGGAGCTCGAGATCAGCTGGAAAACCGCGCCCAACATCTGGTTGGGTCCGCAAGCGTAGACGCGGTCGACATCCTTGAGGACCGGGAGAAGGCCGGCCGTGATGCGCCCAGGACGGCCCTGGCTGCCGTCTTCGGTGAACTGGACGACCTCCTGAATTCCGCTCGGGAGGAGGTCCTCCGGATAGAGCTCATCACGGGTCCTCGCCCCATTCACCCAAATCACCTCTTCCCCCAGCTGCCGCAGTCGCTCCGCCAGCAAGGGGAAGGGAGCCGCTCCCAGGCCGCCCAGGACCAATGCCGAGCGCCCAGGCCTCTCGGGCAGAGTGAAGCCCCGGCCCAGGGGACCGAGAATTCGAGCCCGGACCCCAGGGGAGTAGGCGCGCAGCCGCCGGCTTCCCTCTCCGACCACACCGAGGTAGAAGGCCACTGTGCCGGTGTTGGGGTCGGCCCGGCTGAAGGAGAAGGGGCGGCGCAGGAGAGGGATATGGCTGCGCTCGACCCAGATCTGCGCGAACTCACCGGGTTGGGCCAGCTGGGCGATCTTCGGGGAGATGAAGCTTATCTCGAACAGGTTGCCCGCCAAGGGACGGAGTTGGCTGCATTCGGCGAACTCCTCGATCGCCCGGCTGAGGTCACTCTCACCGGCAAGGCCCTTGGCTGAGGCGGCGTTAGCCATAAGGCTCAATCAGCCACCGCTTGCAAGGTGCCACGACGATGCTCGTCGATGGTGGCGACTTCGACTACCGCTTCCTCCCCACTTCCCAGGGCGGCGACCAGCGCTGCTGCTGTCTCCAGAGACGTGAGGCACGGGATGCCCCGCTGAACGGCCGCCTGGCGGATCCGGTAGCCGTCTCGAACTGGGCGCCGCGTGCCGATGGCACCTGCCGTCTCCTCCATCTCCGAGGTGGGCTGGCCCGAGATGGTGTTGATCACCAGGGCCACCTGGCCCGCCACGGTGACGTCGAGGACGTTGGGCCGGCCGGCATGCAGCTTGCTCACCTCGATGACGCTGATCCCAGCCTGGCGCAGGGCGGCGGCGGTGCCGGGAGTGGCGAAAATGGTAAAGCCGAGTTCAGCCAGGCGGGCCGCGATGGGGAGTCCGTCGGGCTTGTCTTGGTCGGCGATGCTGACCAGGGCACCGCCTCGCCGCGGCAGCGCCCCCAAGGCGGCCCAGAAGGCTTTCTCGAGAGCGGCTGGCAACTCTCGGGCGACGCCGATGACCTCGCCGGTCGAGGTCATCTCGGGGCCGAGGACGGTGTCCACCTCGTCCAACTTGCGAGCCGAGAAGACCGGGGCCTTGACGGCGACCAAGGGCGGGGCCGGCAGCAGTCCGACCGCCAGGCCGCGACCTCGCAGCGTCTCGCCCAGCATCGCTCCCACCGCGGTGTCGACCATGGCCACGCCGGTGACCTTGCTGAGAAAGGGGACCGTCCGGCTGGCGCGGGGATTGACCTCGATTACCAACACCAGTCCGCGATGGACCACGTACTGGACGTTGATCAGTCCCAAGGTGTTGGTGCCCAGCGCCAGCTGAGTGGTGATGCCAACCAGGTCGGCGATCACGGACTGGTCCAAGCGCTGGGGCGGGAACACCGCCATCGAGTCGCCGGAGTGGACACCGGCGCGCTCGATGTGCTCCATAACCCCGGGGACGAGGACTTGCTCGCCATCGCAGATGGCGTCGACCTCCACCTCCATGCCCAGGATGTACTTGTCGATGAGGACCTCGCCGCCAGCCTCGCCCGAGGCCCGGAGGGCATCGTCCAGGTAGAGGCGGAGTTCCTCGACCGAGTGCACCACGTCCATGGCCCGGCCCCCGAGCACATATGAGGGTCGCACCAGCACCGGGTAGCCGACCCTCTGGGCGATTCGCTCGGCCTCGTCGGGATCGCGAGTGGCGGCCCCCGGAGGCCGCGCGATCCCGAGCTGCTGGAGCAGTACTTCGAATCGGCCCCGGTCCTCGGCCATCTCGATCGAGGCTGCCGCCGAACCGAGTAGAGGGACGTTCAATTGGTGCAGCTGGCCGGCGAGATTGACCGCCGTCTGGCCGCCGAACTGGACCATGACCCCGAGCGGGCTCTCGACTCGGCAGACCTGGAGGACCGACTCCAGATCCATCGGCTCGAAGTACAGCCGGGAACTGCAGTCGAAGTCGGTCGAGACGGTCTCTGGGTTGCTGTTGATCATCACCGCCTCCAGGTCCCGGCGGCGGAGGGCGGCGGCTGCCTGAACCGAGCAGTAGTCGAACTCGATGCCCTGGCCGATCCTGATCGGACCCGAGCCCAGAACCACCGCCGAACCGGGGATGCCCCGCTGTTCGTCCTCCACCTCAAAGCTGGAGTAGAAGTAGGGGGTGGCGGCGTCGAATTCAGCGGCGCAGGTGTCCACGCACTTGAAGGTGGCGATGATCCCGGCCGCCTCGCGCTCCTCTTTGACCTGGGCTGGGGAGCGCCCGGTGAGGTCGGCGATCCGCCGGTCGGACAGCCCGGACCGCTTGGCCAACTGCAGCAGACGGTGGGGGAGCGCGCCCGCCGCCGCCTGGTTGAGGTCGCCCTCCAGGCCGGTCAGGTCTGCCAAGCGGTGACAGAACCACTCGGGGTAGCCGGTCCGGCCCGCAATCGTGGCCGGGCTCTGCCCTTCGCGGAGGGCCTCGAGGACCGCCTGGAGCCGGAGGTCGGTCGCCTCCTCCAGTCGCTCGGTGGCCCGGCGGAGGGTGGATGGCTCGGGCGCCACCTGCTCCAAGGAGCGCAGCACCTTGCTGATCGCAGCTTCGAAGGTGCGCCCGATCGCCATGGCTTCCCCGGTCGACTTCATCTGGGTACCCAGCCGTCGGTCCCCATGGGGGAACTTATCGAAGGGCCAGCGCGGCGACTTGGCGACGCAGTAGTCGAGGCTGGGCTCGAAGGCGGCGCAGGTGCGCCCGGTCACCTGGTTGCGAATCTCGCGCAGGCGTCGGCCGACCGCGATCTTGGCCGCCACCCGGGCGATGGGGTAGCCGGTGGCTTTGGAAGCGAGCGCGGAGGAGCGGCTCACCCGCGGGTTGACCTCGATGACAAAGTAGGTGAAGGAGTCCGGCGCGAGGGCGAACTGCACGTTGCAACCGCCTTCGATCTTGAGCGCCCGGATGATCCTCAGCGCCGCTGAGCGCAACTGCTGGTGCTCTTTGTCGGTGAGGGTCTGGCTGGGAGCGACCACCACCGAGTCCCCGGTGTGGACTCCCATGGGATCGAGGTTCTCCATGTTGCAGACGCAGATGCAGGTGTCCTCTCCATCCCGCATCACCTCGTACTCCAGTTCTCGCCATCCCACCAGCGCTTGCTCGATCAGTACCTGGGTGATGGGGCTCGCCTGCAGTCCCCGCTCGACTACCTGCTCGAGTTGATCCTGGGTGTGGACCAGGCCGCCGCCGGTGCCGCCCAGGGTAAAGGCGGGTCGGACTACCAGGGGCAGCCCGACCTCCTGGGCAAAGGCGTCGGCTTCGAGGACCGTGTTCACCGCTCGGGACGGGGGTACCGGCTCCCCGATGGCCATCATCCGGCGCTTGAAGCGCTCCCGGTCCTCAGCGTCCCGGACTGCCTCCAACGGTGTCCCCAGGACCGCCACTTGGAACTGCTCCAGGACGCCGGCGTCCTCCAAGGCCACGGCCAGATTGAGGGCGGTCTGGCCACCCAGTCCGGCGAGCAGCCCGTCGGGGCGCTCGCGCTCGATGACCTTGGCCACCACCTCGACCGTCAGCGGTTCCAGGTAGACCCTGTCGGCGACCTCCTCGTCGGTCATGATCGTGGCCGGGTTGCTGTTGACCAACACGACCTCGATGCCCTCCTCGCGCAGCGAGCGGCAGGCCTGCGTCCCGGCATAGTCGAACTCGGCCGCCTGCCCGATCACGATGGGGCCGCTGCCGAGGACCAGAACCCGGCGAATCGCAGCCGGTGGGGACTCCGGCGGAGCGACAACCAGGGGGCCGCCGGCATCCCGCCTTCGGCACAGACCGAGGAAGTCGTCGAAGAGGTGCTGGCGGTCCTGAGGACCGGGGCTGCCTTCGGGGTGGTATTGGACCGAGATCACCGGTAAATGCTGGTGGCGCAAACCTTCGACCGAGTCGTCGTTGAGGTTGCGCTCGGAGACGAACCAGCCACTGGCGGGGTCGATGCTGCCGGCGTCGACCTGGAACTCGTGGTTCTGCGGGGTCACGAAGACCTCACCCGAGACTAGGTCGCGGACGGGATGGTTGCCGCCGTGGTGTCCGAAGGGGAGCCGGCTGGTGCTGCCGCCGATCGCTCGTCCCACCAGCTGATGTCCGAGGCAGATGGCCAGCACCGGGTAGCGGTCCAGGAGGGCTTTGGTCAGCTCCACCTGGGAGGTCAGGGTGGCCGGGTCCCCGGGCCCGTTGGTCAGCACCACCCCGTCGGGACGCAGCTGCTCGATCTCAGCCAGCGAGTTCGAGTGGGGGAGCACCATCACTTCGGCGCCACGGCTGACTAGTGAGCGCAGGGTGTTGTGCTTCACTCCCAGGTCCAGCACAGCGATTCGGAGCCCCTCGCCGCTGCTCCGAGCAGTTGGCCGCAGCCCGGCACCCCGGCGCAGCGCCGGATGAAGAGCCTCTTCCCAGGGATGGACCGCTGCGCAGGAAACCTCCGCCACCAGGTCCTGTTCGGAGAGGGAAGCGGAGTGCCGGGCGGCCTCGGTCAGCTCAGCCACAGTGCCCGCGCCCGCCGGAGCCATGACCCCACGCAGGGTTCCGTGCTGGCGTAGATAGCGGGTCAGGGCCCGGGTATCCACCCGCTCCAGCCCAGGTACGCCTTGGTCGCGGAGCCAGTCCGAGAAGGTCTGCTCCGCCTGCCAGTGCGGGGCGCTCGGACTGCATTCCGCGACCAGGACTCCGCGGCACCAGGCCCGCCCCGACTCCATGTCGGCCTCGGCGCTGCCGACGTTGCCGATGAGGGGCTGGGTGAATACCAGGAACTGACCGGCATAGGAGGGGTCGCTACAGACCTCCTGGTAGCCGGTCATGCAGGTGTTGAAGACGACCTCACCGAAGGTCTTGGCAGCTGGCGCCCCGATCCACGTGCCGGCGAAGGAGGCTCCCGATTCCAAGACCAGTACCCCGGGCTCTCCCTCGGTGCGGTGGGTCGCGCTCAATCAGTCTCCCTGCAACTCCGGGACCAGCTCCCGGTTGAGGTGGACCATGCGACCGCCGGCAAAGGTGGCCAGCACCGTTCCCTTCAAAGGCTCGCCCCAGAAGGGAGTGTTGGTCCCCAGCGAGAGCCAGGACTGGGGGCTCGGGGTCCAACTCTGGTTGGGGTCGAACCAGGTCAGGGAGGCGGCTTCGCCGGACCGGATCCCATCCCCAGGAGCCGCCGCACCTGCCGGTCCCAGGACGCGCCGGGGCCCGGCGGTGAGGGTCTCGACCACCCGACCCAGGTGGGAGAGCGCCCCTCCCTGGCCGAGGACAGCGGAGAGGACCAGTTGGATCCCGCTGAAGCCGGGCAACCTCTCTGAGGGAGGGGCCGCTTCGTGGGGGGCATGGTCGCTGGCAATCGCGTCGATGGTGCCCTCGAGCAGAGCTCCCCAGAGAGCCATTCGGTCCGCTTCCGTGCGCAAGGGGGGGTTGCAGCGGGCGGGATCTGCGGATCCGACAGCGCCGGCGGCGCCGGTGAGCATCAGATGGTGCGGCGTCACCTCCGCGGTCACTGGAAGACCCTCCTTCTTGGCCTGGCGAACTAGGTCGACGCCGCCAGCGGTACTCACGTGCTGGAGGTGGAGTCGGGCGTGGGGTGTATCGCGGAGCACCGAGATTGCTGTTTCGATGGCTGAGAGCTCGGCGCCGGGGGGACGGATGTGCCACCGACTGGGGTCTTCGCTGCCGCGGTTGGCGAGCTTTAGGAGTTCCTCGTCCTCGGGATGGATGGCCACCACCAGGCCCAGCGCCGCCGCCCGGGTCAGCACCTCTGCCAGCCGCTCCGCGGCCATCCCATGGCGGCCGTCGTCGGAGAAACCGACGGCACCGCCATGGGCCAGTGCCTCGAGGTTGGCAACCTCGACTCCGGCGATGTCCTTGGAGCAGGCTGCGAACTGGAGGACGGGGACCTTTCCCCAAGCCTTGTTGTGCCGTTGGCTCCGCCGTAGGCGCTCCACCGTGTCCACCGGAGGCGTCAGGTTGGCCATGGCGCAGACCGCGCCAAAGCCGCCCGCTGATGCGGCCGCGGTGGCCCGAGCGATGCGCTCCTTCCAGGGTTGACCAGGCTCACGGAGGTGGCAGTGGAGGTCGAGGAATGATGGCGCGACCACCGAGCCCTCGCGGCGCACCGCCGTACCACCTCGGGGAAGCTTGATCTCGGCGCCTACCTGCTTGAGGACGCCATCCTCGAGGAGCAGGTCGCTGTCCTCGAGATCGACCCCGTTGAAGGGGTCGATCAGCCGAACCCCCTGGAGAAGGATCCGGCTCAAGTCCGCTCTTCCTCCGAGGGACGCAGGAGGACAGCGTCGCCTTCATCGCACTCGGCCAGCCGCACCAGGACTCGCTCGTCCTCGGCAGTGGGCTGGTTCCGGCCCACATAGGTAGCCCGCAAGGGGAGCTCCCGGTGGCCCCGATCCACCACCACCAAGAGCTCGACGGCTCGGGGCCGGGCGATGTCAGCCAGGGCGGCCAGGGCGGCACGTCCGGTCCGGCCGTGGAAGAGGACATCGTCGACCAGCACCACTACCCGGTCACTGACCGCATCGACAGTTGCCGGAGGCAGGGGGTACTGGGTCGTATCCGCCGTCTTGACCCGCGGTTGATCGTCGCGGTAGGCGCCGACGTCGAGGGTGACGCCGCGCCACTTACCGCCACCCTGCTCTCCAATCAGATTGATGAGACGAGCGGCTAAGAAAGCGCCCCTGGTGACGATGCCACAGAGCACCGCTTCGCCATCGGGGTGGTGCTCGCGGAGCTCGCAAGCCAAGCGCCAGAGGGTTCGCTGCAAGTCCTCGGGGCCGAGCAGGACCGGCATCCCCGGCGTCGTCATTTGGCTGGTACTCATGCGGCCAGCAGCGTCTTCATCAGGGCCATGCGCACGGAAACGCCGTTGCGTGCCTGGCGGAAATAGGCAGCCCGCGAGTCCTGGTCGATGGCCGGGTCGATCTCGCCAACCCGGGGCAGGGGATGCATCACGATCGCACCCTGCGGCAGACGGTCCATCACCGCCTCGGTGATTCGGAAGTGACGGCGGTTGTCCTCGGACTCCTCCCAGGGCTCACTGAAGCGCTCCACCTGGATCCTGGTCTGGTAGACGACGTCGGCGTCGGCGACGGCCTCCAGAAGGTTCTCTGTCTCTCGCACTACGACTCCGTGCTTGAGAAGGTGCTCGACCACCCCTGCGCTCATGCGGATGCTGTCGGGGGCGACCAGGGTGACCCGGAGGCCGCTGTAGAGCGCCAGCAGATAGGCCAGCGAGTGCACCGTGCGGCCGTGACTCAGGTCGCCCACCATGACCACGTGGAGGTCATCGAGCCTTCCCAGCTCAACCTGAATGGTGAAGAGATCGAGCAGCGCCTGAGTCGGATGCTGACCGGGACCGTCGCCGGCGTTGATGATGGGAACCGGGGAGATCTCGGCGGCTCGGGCGGCGGCACCTTCTTCGGAATGGCGGAGAACGATGCAATCCGAGTAACCGGCCACGATCCGCACCGTGTCCTCCAGCGTCTCTCCCTTGATCGCCGACGAGAAGTCGCGGGCATTCTCGGTGGAAATGACCTGGCCGCCCAGGCGGAGCATGGCCGCCTCAAAGCTCAGCCGTGTTCTGGTGCTGGGCTCGTAAAAGAGGGTGGCCAGGATGCGGCCCGGCAAGAGCTGGGCACCGCCGCTCTCTCTGAGCTGCTCCATTTCGGTGCTCAGCTGGAAGAGCTGGCTGAGGCGTTCGCGGTCGAACTGCTGGGCCGCGACGACATGACGAAGTGGAGTCAGCTTGGCGCTCGAGGGCTCGCTTACCGCCATGAAGTCCTCCTCCAGGAGTCCTTGTGGCCGGCAGGCGGCCGCAGCGGTCAAACCGCTGAGCTCCTTACCGGCCTCGCTGGACCGGTTTCAAGGTCGCGTCGCAACCATCATATCGCGGCTTGGCGGGGCAGGGCGCTTCTTCACGACGGAATCGATCCGACACCTCATCCAGGGTGGACAGGTCGCCAGGAACTTTCACCGTGGAAGCCCACGGCATGTCGAAACGGCGGCCACTCCCGCGAGGCATTTGCGGCTTCGCGTAAAACGTTGCCGATGTAGCAGAGCCTCGTAGATTCGAAGCGCCCCGGATGCAATCCGCGGGCGTCCTTTGTGAGGGGCCGCAAGTACTTGCCGCAGCCGACTGGCGCGTACCAAAGGCTGCCTGCTTGCCACCAGGGCGCGGACGCGATCAGAAGACCAGTTGCGCGATTCCAAGGTCAGTGGGATGCTGACGCCATGGAAGTCCGGGATGTCCGAGTTCACGGCGAGCGGGTAATCCAGGAGGTAGAGCGAGCAGTTGTCGGCAAGCGTGCCGTTCTGGAGTTGATCCTCAGCGGCATCCTGGCTGATGGGCACGTCCTCTTGGAGGACTATCCCGGTTTGGCGAAGACCCTCATCGCCCGCTCATTCGCGCAGTCGATGAAGCTCGTCTTTGCCCGGGTTCAGTTCACTCCCGACCTGATGCCCTCCGACATCACCGGCTCTTCTATATACAACCAACGGACCAGTGAATTCCAGATGCGGCGGGGACCAATCTTTACCAATCTCCTTTTGGGCGATGAGATCAATCGCTCCCCTCCGAAAACGCAAGCCGCCTTGCTCGAGGGGATGCAGGAGCGGCAGGTCACAATCGAAGGCCACACCATGGCCTTGCCTCGGCCATTCTTGGTCATGGCTACGCAGAACCCGATCGAGTACGAAGGCACCTACCCCCTTCCAGAAGCCCAGCTGGATCGTTTTCTGCTGCGTGCCAGCGTCGGGTATCCCGATCCAGCCGACGAGGAGCGCATGGTGCGCGAGCGCCACCTCCGTCAGCACGACGAGGTGCGGCTCACCCCCGTTCTCGACGGGCCCACCCTGCTCGACTGCCAAGCGGCCGTAGAGGGAGTACTGGTCACCGACGACCTCTTCCACTACATCGTTCAGCTCGTGGGCGCGACACGGCAGAGCTCACGCGTCTTGGTCGGGGCCAGCCCGCGGGGGAGCTTGGCGCTGCTGCGTCTTTCCCGTGCTCGCGCCGCTCTGATGGGCCGTGACTTCGTCGTTCCGGACGACGTTCAGGCGGTGGCCGTACCAGCACTGGCTCACCGACTCACTCTTCGCCCCGAGCTGTGGGCGCAGCGCATCCGAGCTGACGACGTCGTCCTGGAGTGCCTCAAGACCGTTCCTGTGCCACCCACCCTGCCCCCAGAGATGATGAGGTCGCTGGCAACAGCAGCCGAGGGCGGAGAGTCCCCGAGGCAGGAATGAGCCCGACCGCCTCGTCAGGACGAGGCCAATCTTCCAGCAGTGACCCTTCGCAGATGTCTCGGCAAGTACCAGATGGCCTCATGGCCTTGGTCAGCGAGCCCACCGCTCAATTGGGCGGCTTGCTATTCCTGGCCGCCTCGGGTTGCCTAACCGCCTTGGCTCTTGGGCTCCCTGCCTTGGCAGCGGTGGTGGCGCCGATGGGGCTGTGGCTGCTCTGGGGACTGATGGCAGCGGGCCACCCGAGCTGCCAAGTAAGCCTGGTTCTGGACCGCGATCGTGCGGTGGAAGGAGAAGTCGTGGAGCTCACGGTGGTTGTCGAAGGCGCGAGCTCGTTCCAGCGCGTGCTCTGCAGCGTATCCCTACCACCGGGCCTCACTGCCGATCCACCTCCTTCTCGTCTGGCGATGGCGCCGAACCGGAGTGGGACAGCTTCCTCCACCCTCTCAATCCGCTGCGGCCGATGGGGGGTCCACCGGATCGATCCCTGCTTGGTGGTCGCTCGCAATGCATTCGCCATCTCTCAAGCGCGGGGAAGGAGCCTCAACTCGGTCGAAGTAAATGTCTATCCAGCCACGCCACGCCTTAGTGGCGGCGTAAGGCCTTGGGCAACCCAAGTCTATGTGGGCGAAGAAAGGGCTCGAGAGCGAGGCCAGGGGTTTGAATTCGCCGACATACGCCAGTACCAGCCCGGGGACCAGACGCGGCGCATCAATTGGACTGTGACAGCGCGGAGGTCTGAGCCGTACGTCAACTTGCAGCACCCAGAGCGCAATGTGGACATCGTCCTCCTTGTCGACGCCTTCACCGACCTGCAGCTGGGAAGCAACAGCACGCTGGCATGGGCTGGGAGGGCTGCAGCGGCACTGGCTGAGCTTCATCTCGCCCGCCGAGATCGGATCGGTCTGCTCTCATATGGTGGAGTACTGCGGTCGCTGCCACCGGGCTCAGGAAGCACTCATCTCTATCGGTTCCTGGACTCTCTGATCGAGACCGAGGTGGTATCGAGCTTCGAGCGTCCTACTCTGAATCGGCTACCACCGCGGTCATTGCCGCCCCAAGCCCTGGTAATCGCCTTCACGCCTCTAGTGGATCCGCGGATGATCAAGGTGCTTCTGGAGCTGCATGGCCGGGGATGCGATCTGGCCGTAATCGAGATCGACCCGGAGCGATTTACCTCTTGGGGTACGGGCACCGGCGAAGATGCCAGCCGACGGATTTGGCGGCTGGTCCGTTCAGCCGCGCGCCGCGACATTTGGCGCTCTGGCGTGCCACTGGTTCGCTGGGACACCTCCGACCCGCTCGATGCCGCGCTTGTTCAAATCAATCAAATGAGGCATGGACAATGGCGCGTCCGGGCTTGATCCCGCAACTGACCGTCGGCGTACTGGCCGTGGCCGTCACCGGTCTCATCGCTGTGCAGATCCTCAACCTCGGTCCGCTCCTTCCCCAGCTTGCTCTGGTCGGAGGACTGGGCGCCATCGTCGCCGTATTGTTGGCCGTCGGACTGAGGAGACCGCGACTGGTTACCGCGGCCGGGGCAGGACTCCTGATGGCGTATGCGCTCACTCTCGTGGACAGGTCGGACTCTTCAGTCGCGGCCACCTCGGCCCCCGTCATTGCCGGAGGCATCGTCCTCAGCATTCAGCTGGCCTGGTGGGCTACAGAGCTGCGTACAACAGCTCGAGAATCCGCGCTGGACCTAGCCCGTCGGGGAGCACAGCTCGGGGCCAGCGCAGTCGTCGCGGGACTCATCGCTGAAGTGATCTGGCAGGCCAGCCGGATTCACTTAGGTCAAGGGCTGTCATTTTTGGTCTTCGGTCTGCTGGCCGCGATAGGACTTGCCGCTCTGTTTCTGGCTGTCTCCTCTCTACGGCGAACACCGAGGCGGGAGCCCCTCATTGCCCGATCAACTATGCAGCCGCGTGCGATATACCTCCCATCCCACTCCCTATCCCCCCACAAGGGACTGAGCACGCTCATTGTTCCAGCCGATGCTCCGACATCGAGACGCAGGCGCAACGGAGTCGGGTTACGGTCGATGATTGCGGGGGTTCTGCTCCTGGCGGATGCCGCAGTCATCGCGATAGCCCTTTATTTTTCGGGTATCTCGAAAGGGCCGAATGCCGCGCCTGCCATCACGCTTGGCCTCACAGTAGCCGGCGCAATAGTCATGGGCTGGCTCGGATTGAGTGTGGAAGCACTCGTACGACCTGTTACCACGTTCGAGGAACTCTCACCCGCGAATACCCCGCCGCCACCCACTGGCCTGGGGAGCCTCGGGGTGATCAGGTCGATGACTCGGCGCGCTTGGAAAACGGGACGGTGCGACGCCGAATTCGGCACTTACCTTGCTTCGCTTGATAGCCGCCTGGCTGAGGCACGCAGTCCGGATAAAGCCCCAAAATCATTAGCGGAGGTCGGGGCTCTGCTCGCAGACTTGGAGCGCGGGACTGATGCCTAATACACGCCGGTGGACAGTGCGATCGATATTCTCGTTCATCGTGCTGAGCCTGGTTGCGGCTTTTCTAATTGCCCTTGTCGTGACGATGAGCACCTCGCGGATCGGGGCAATCAGGTTGCCTGAAAGCGGCCTCGGCCGCGCGGCCGTCGCCGGCGGGTACACCGCGGGTTTGGACCCGAGAACCACGGACTGCCATAGCGTAGGGGTACGATGCCGGCGTGAGGCTGGCGCCGCCGCCCGGCGGCCAGGTACTCCGGTACCATCGTGGGAGCTCGCGCTTGCCGGCTTGCTAGCTGGTGGCGCGGCCGGCTTCCTCTGGAGGACACGCCGCACACAGCTGAGTGACCCCAGCCAAGTCAGTTCCAGTCTTGAATCATCGCCCAGGACTCGGCGAACGCCGGGCAACCCGAGGGAGAGGGTGCTGGCGGCCTTCGCCGATGTCGAGGAACGACTTACGCGCGGGGGGATCACCCGAGAGAAGTGGGAGGCGCCGGAAAGCTACTTGGCGCGGGCGGTACCAGATAACACGCGCGGCGGATCCCCAGTCGGCAAATTGGCCCGACTTTATGCCTTGGCGCGTTATTCTCGTCATCAGATCGACAGCTCCGCGGCCGCACAGGCCGAGGGGGCAGCAGCGGAGTTGGGCGACCGCTTCGATCCCCCCTCGGTGGCTCCTTAGGGTGCGCCCATTTAATGAGGCCGAGGAATCCCAGCATCGACTTCGTGCCTCTGCAGGGGGCCGTTGAGCGTATCCAGGATGAGTAGTCCTCGCACGCATCTCGGGCGGTCGACGTCATGGCTCATCCTGCTAAGTCTGGTCGCGACTTCTCTAATCGCCCTTGTTGCGATCATGAGTACTTCCCGAGTCGGGACGATCAAGTTGCCCGAGCATAGACATACCGTCGTCCACATCCGAAAGGGGTTCCCAGGCGACGGCCACCTACCTTGTGACGCGGCCGGTGCCCAATGCCGTCGCGCTGTCAGTCCCTCCCGGGGCAGGAGCGCTCCGGTGCCGTCGTGGGAACTTGCGCTCGCTGGCTTGCTTACTGCAGGCGCAGTCGGCGTCCTCTGGAAGACGCGCCGCACGCAGCGGAGTGACGCCCGCCAAGCTGGTTCCAGTCTTGAGTCATCGCCCCAGGCTCGCAGAATGCCGACTAACCCCAGGGAGATCGTGCTGGCGGCCTTCGCAGATGTCGAGGAAAGCCTCACGAGCCGCGGGATTGCTAGGGAGACGTGGGAGGCGCCGGAAGGCTACCTGAGTAGAGCCATACCGGACAGCCGACACTCCAGTCGCGCTGGTCCTACGCTTGCGCGCCTGTACGCGCTGGCGCGCTACTCACATCACTCCATCGACACGGCGGCGGCGACCCAAGCTCTCGCTGCATCGATTGAGTTGTCCTCTAGAGTGGGCACGGACTCTGGACCGTGATCTCGACCGCAAGGGCATCCGAGATGTGAGATTGCCAAAATCGGGAAGGGGGCGGAAAGCGCGCTCCACGCTTCGTCAGAGTATGCCCAACTGCCAGCCTTTCCAGAAACTCGCAAAGGGCCCACGACGATTCTCATCATGCGTGGAGTAATGCCTAGGGACAAAGTCACGACTCACGCCTGCTGGGGCCTGGCAGTGCTTACGAGCTTGATGATCGTGCTGAGCGGATGTTCACCTTCCGATCCGATACCCAGAGGGTATGGCCAAGTCGTCGGCGGAATCGATGCATGCGCTGCTCATGTTGAACTGCATCGCCCGGGATTTGTAGCGGGTACCGTACGGGTGTTCCGCGGCACCGTGTCTGAGACCCGTACACAATCTAAAGGTAATACCACCGTGCTCCCGACGGACCAAGTCGCATCGACCTATGTCGACAAGCTACGGCAGTATCGGATTACCCTGAAACCCGGGAAATATGTGCTTGTGGCGCACTACGCTAAGTCGCAAATTGTTTCGTGGGTTTCAGTTGTCATACGGCGTGGCATGGTTACGAACCAGAATATCCCCAGCCCGTGTATTTAGGTGGTCTCCCTGAAGTTGGGAGTCCCGTTGTCTATCCGACTCTCAGTCGGCTGTGCCATCTGCGGTGGCAAGCTCTAAGTAAGCTGCGCGTTCTTGCTCACTCAACGGGGAGTGGCCAGCGGCGAGCACCTTTACGCGAAGAAAGAGGTCTCCGCCTGCTGCTGACGCTTTGAGGGCGGGGATGCCCTTGCCGGCGACGCGCAGCATTCTTCCCGGCGGACAGTTCGCGGGAATCGTCACCTCCAAGCCGCCCGCCGGCCCGGCGGTGACCACCTTGCCACCCAGCGCGGCGCGGTAGTCCCGTACCGGTAAGTCCTGGTAAACGTTGCGGACTTTGACCTCGGTGCCGGTGGGCAGATTGAGTTTTACCTTGAGATACAGATCGCCGCGCTTGCCTTCGCCAACTCCGCTGGCGCCCTCGCCGGCCACTCGGATCTTCGAGCCCTCGGTGACGCCCTTGGGGATGGTCACCTTGAGATTCCGATGTCGGTACTGGCGGCCGGTACCGGAACAAGCTGGACAGGCCTTGACGCCCACCTTGGTCGCGGTTCCGCCGCCGCCACTGGCTTCCGTCACCCGGCCGCTGCCGCCACAGGTGGGACAGGTCTCAACAATCGAGACCTGCATGGTCCGGTCCCCGCCTTGCATGGCCTCGGCGAGGGTGACTTCTAGTTGATCCTCGCTGTCGGCCCCCTTCTTGGCGGCGAGGTTTTCCCGGCGGAGGTGCTCCATCTGGGCTTCGATCCAGGGATCGTTGGGGTCGCTGCCGCGGCCACCAAAGAAGGTCTCGAAGAAGTCGCTGAATCCACCGAATCGGGCTCCGGCCCGATCCGCGGCCCGCTGGGCGGTCTGCCGGGCTCGAGTTCCGGCGTCGGCGACCGGCTGCCCGTGCTCACGGCGGAAGGCCTCGGCCCTTTCGATCTGCTCCCAGTCCGACCCCAAGCGATCGTATTTGGAGCGCTTCGCGGGGTCCTTGAGGACCTCATAGGCCTCGTTGACCCGCTTGAATCGCTCGGTGGCCTTGGGATCCTTGTTGACGTCCGGATGGAGCTCCCGGGCCAGCTTGCGATAGCGGGCTCGGACCTCCTTGTCCGTGGCGGTGCGAGGAACGCCTAGGGTCGCGTAGTAGTCGCGGAACTCCACAGCTTCAAGGTACCGTCTCGGCCCCGCTCACGAAACGTTTGTTTCCCAGCCAGGCTCCTCAAGCTGGGATCGGATGTCGACGACAGCAGCTCCGAGATGGGGCAGCAGGGTCCCATCTGGAGCGCAACAGGTCCCCTCGAAGAGGAGGCGGGCCAATTCCCTCCCCGGTCGGGACTCTGACTGGACCACTAGACCAGCCTCGCCTGGGAAGGGGCCGCTCAGACCCATCTTCCCAGTCGGGCGAAAATGCCCGTCCGGAGTCAGAGTCCCCCGTGCCGACGCCAGAGCTGGGTGCGAGCGCCTTCTGCCCCGTTGATAGAGGATGAGCTGCGACCAGCGGCACTCCAAGGTTTGGCTGCTGAGCTCGCCAATCCCAAAGCTGGCCAGGTGCTGGTCTAGAAGTCCCGGGCTCCCGCCGTCACGGGCGGTGAGACTGAAGAGGGGCAGAGAAGCCACCGGCCGGGGGTTGATCTCGATGCACCAGATCGTCCCCTCGGCGCCCACCACTAAATCCAAGCCAAAGACGCCCCGGTGGCCCACACCCTGGAGCCAGTGCCCAGCCTGGCGGGCCAGTGCCTGCACAGCGGATGCTTGCGGCACGGGCTGGCCGTAGTCGTTGCCGCAGGAGCCCAGTGAATGCGGGGTCAGACTCTCGATCCCGGTCAATTGCAGGCTCGCCGGGCCGAACAACAGATTGCCCTCGGTGACAACCCCGGTCACGGTGACCGGAACTCCCAAGACGCGCTCGGCGATCCGGCAGGTTCGCCCCGCAAACCGCTGGAGAAGATGGGCGAGTTGATCGGGGGTCTCCGCCAGATAGGTGTGTTCGCCGGAGAAACCTCGAGCCAGTTGGAAGATCACCGGCAGCCTGAGCTCGCCAGCAGCGGTCAGGAGGTCGGCGCCGGCGACCCCTGCCCGGGTGGGAGGGATGGGCAGCCCCGCCGCCGGGGCACTGCGACTGAAGTAGCTCTTGTTCTCAATCCGACGGGCGATCAAGGCGGGCGAGTTGGCCACGATGACACCGACTTCTTGGGCCAGTCGCTCCACTTGAGCCGAGTTCTTCCAGACCACGATGGCGTCCGACCGCTCGCGCAGATCAACCTGAACTGAGGCATCAGCGAGGAGCGCAGCCGTTGAGGCGGGGGCTGGTACTTGAAACCGGGCCCAGCCAGGCCCCTCTTCTCGGGCCAGCCCGCAATCCTCGGCACAGATGGCCTTGAGCCCAGCTGCCAGCACCGGAAGCGGGTCGGGACCGACAAAGGTCACTCCGATCTTGCCGGCCTTCATGACGGTCCGGTTTTGCTGAAGCCGGCCCCTGCCAGGAGTCCATCAAGCTCCTCTTCGGTATTGGCCATCGGGAGTGGAGGATCGCCGGGGTGTTGCCTGGGTTCCTGATCGAGCTGCGACTCGTCTCCAGTCAGCACCGCGATCCAGCGCCCCTCCGCCACCTGGGTGTCGGCGGCCACCGCTTGCCGCATCGCCGCCAGGGCGGCCAGCCCTTCCCAGGACGTCCGGACGCCGTGGCGGGCGGCTATCTCTCGAACCTCTTCGGCCTCTTCGGCGCTCACTCGCCAGCCCCGCCCGCCGCTGCGGCGAACCTCCCGTCGGACTGCGGGCGCCCGCCGCGAGCGGTGGGTGCCGAGCTCCCCTAAGAGCGACTGCTCCCCAGGTTGCGGGGGACTCGAGGGATACCAGGGGCGGGTCAGCTCTCCACCCGGGGAGCCCTCCACCACGTGCAGCGCCGGGCGCTGCTCCGGGGGCAGCAGCTGCTCCATCCCCTCAGCGATACCCAAGGCACTGGCTCCGCTGCTGGAGAAAACAAAGACTGCCGCCAGCGGCTCCTGCTCGACCAGCTCAGCCGCTATCCCCCGGTAAGCGTTGGGGGCGAGCAGGTTGGCGGAGCCGCGGAGGTCGGAGAGGCCCCAGTCGCGGACGCCATGGTGCAGCAGAGCGACCGGACTGTCGCTGAGGACGGTCAGTTGCTGATAGATCTCAAGCCGCTGCAGCTTGAGCCGAGGCGTCCGTGGTGAGACCAGGCTCAACACCCGGAGGCCACCCAAGGAGGCGTACGCCGCCGCCGCGATGGCGGCGTTGCCTGAAGAGGAGATGACCGCCTGACGGCCACCCGAAGCGAGCAGGACTGAGCAGAGCAAGCTCAGAGAACGCGCCTTGTGCGACCCGGTCGGAGAGAGGTCCTCGCGCTTGAGCATCAGGTTGGGAATCCCGAGCGAGGACCCCAGTTCTCCGGCCGCCTCCAGCGGCGTCATCCCCTCTCCGAGTGAGAGCTGAGATGCCGCCGGTAGACTGACGCCGAAGAGCCGGGCGTGGATCCACTGTCCCTGGGGGCCGTCATTCCCCTCAGCGCCGGGCATTAATGGAGGTCTCCAGTGAGCACGATCGGCGCCGTCGCCAAGAACTGTCCTGACTGCGGCACCGTTCTCGACCTCGCCGACGTGGCGGAGATTGGCGACCTCGTCGACTGCCCCAATTGCGGAGCCACCTTCGAACTGGTGGGACTCAACCCCCTCACTCTGGCTCCCTTCGAGGATGAGGAGAAGTAGCATCCCTTACCGCCCGCCGGAAACCACCCTGGCGGTAGTGGGCGCTGAAGAAGCCCGGGCAGGCGGGAGAGAGGAGGACCGTGTCTCCCGGCTGAGCCAGCTCGGTTGCCAGGCCGACCGCCTCTTGGAGCGTCCCGACCCGGCTCACTAGCTCCTCCCGGCCCGTCCTGCTGACCTCCTCAGCCAGTCGATCCGACCCCTTCCCGGGCAGCAGCAGCACCCGCTTGACGAGTCCGCCGACCATTGCTGACAGCTCGCCGAAGTCGATGCCCTTGTCCTCTCCGCCAGCGATCAGGATGCAAGGTCGGTTCAGCCCGAGGATGGCCGCCACGGTCGACTGAGGTGTGGTGCTGGAGAGGTCATCGACGTAGTCGATCCCCCCGTGTTGACGCACCAGCTCGGTGCGATGGCGAAGCGGCCGAAAATTCTCGATCGCCTGGGCCGCCTGGGCCAGCTGGTCCGGCTCCGGAGGAGCCAGGACGGCCAGCACCGTGAGGGCGGCCCGGACATTGCTCAAGTTGTGCCGACCCAACAAGGGGACACTCGCTGTGGCCATGACTGGACGGGAGGTTCCTTGCCAGCGCAGTCGGAGCAGGCCGTCCTCCTCATAGGCACCATCCAGACCCGAAAGCTGCTCCTGGCCATGGGCGAAACGGAGCTGGCGAATCTCTGTCCGGAGATCGCCGCCGGCCAGACTTTGAGCATCGTCGCCGTTGCGGATCGCCACCTCGCAGCCAGGGAGTTCAAAGATTCGCCGCTTGGCGGCAACGTATCCGGCCAGGCCCTGGTGCTCGTCGAGGTGATTGGGCGTGATGTTGGTCAAGCAGGCGACCCGGGGGGCACGCTCCAGCTGGAGTAGCTGGCGGTTGCTTATCTCCAGGATCAGGCAGCCTGTGCCATCGTCGGCGGCCACCTCCAGCAGAGCCTGGCGGTCGTGCCGGTCGTTGCCGGCCAGCCAGACGGTGGGGTAGAGACCGCTCTGAGGCACCAGCGCCGCTACCAGTGAACTGGTGGTCGACTTGCCGTGGGTTCCGGTGATGCCCACCACCTCGCCCCGGGCGAGGTCGAGGTAGGCCTGGATCAGTGAATAAAACGGATGACCCTTCTCCTTCAGCTTCTGCAGGGGAGCGTTGGCCGCCGCCAGGAACCAGGCCTGGGTGGGGATGATCAGGCTCGACTTCTCTATCTCCTTGAGGTATTCGCCCGCCAGATGCAGCGAGCGCAGCCCGGTGAGCAACTCCTCCAGACGCTGCTGGCGCGCCTTTGGGTCCATCCCGGCGTGGGCCAGGTGGTGGGAGCGGCGCAGGCTCTCCAGGTCCGGCTGCTGGTCGTGGCCGACCAGATTGGTGAAGCCCGCGGCCAGGAGATAGCGGGCCATCTCACCGCCCTCGACGCTAGCCACCCCCACCAGATCGATCTGGCTCTGGCGAAGTTCGGCCAGCCGGGCGGGCACCCGAAGTTCGGCGTGACCAGACGGCCAAGGGGAAGTAGCCGCCGCGGCAGGGGCCGGGAACTCCATCGGAGCTAGGTTAGCGGGCGGGAGCGATTGCTCCCGGCACCCGCCGAACGGTGAGCACCTGATAGCGCGCGCGGAACTCATTGAGTGGTTCTCGCCGCACCTCATTGCACTCGCTGCAGGCATGAACCACCTCGTCATCGGCAAGATAGAGAGCGAGGTGGCTGGTCCGTTTCGGACCGCGGTGCACAGCGCAGATCAGATCTACCTCACGCAGCTCGGCGATCCGGACCCGCTCCCCTATCTTTCGCTGGGCCCGGCTGTTGCGGGGAAGGAGCACCCCGGCCCTGAGGTAGGCGCGCCAGCTAAGACCGGAGCAGTCGATCCCCTGGTCCCCGGTGCCGCCGAAGACATAGGGGCGTCCCAGCAGGTCGAGGGCGGCCTCTCGCACCACCTGCGGGTCCCAACCGGAAGCGGGCACGGTGGCCGTCCCGGTCACTCCCTCGGCGCCAGCTGGTCCCCAGCGGTAGGGCGAACCCGGGCGCACCCAGCCGACCGCATCCCCGGGCGCGCGGACCAAGTACTGACCGTCCCGGACGGCGAGCAGCCCGGCGGCGGGGTCTCCCGGGAGTAGCTGGGTGGTGAGCTCCTGCTTGTCCGAGGCCTGATCTGGACGGCGCCGCCAGATGTCCAGCGTTCCCCCTTCGGCATGGAGGGCGACGCGGGTGCGGCGGGTGGCCAACACCAAGAGTCGGCAGGTGGCTCCCGGCCAGAGTTCGGCCACCCGTCGGCGCAACTCCAGCGCCTGGCCTGGCAGCGCCACGGTGCCCCGGATCCCATCAGTCGTCACCTGGACCTCGATCAAAGCCTCGCCATAGCGAGCCATGGCCTCCCGGCGAAGGCTTGCAATGGAGTCCTCCAGCGCCAGCGCCTCCCGGCCGGAGTTCAACTTTCCGACGACCCGAAGAGTCGCCGCCACCCGGTACGGTGCGTCTCACCCTTGAGCTGACCTGGATGGAGTTGGAGAGACTGACCGTCGGTGCTGAACAGAACCGGGCTCAAAGGGAAGCTCGCCAACCGGTACAGCCGGCGGACCACCTCGGTCATCCTGTCGGTGCTGGCAGCGTCGCCAACGCCAGCCACCACCATGGCCCGGTCGGGGGCCGCCAGAATTGCCCGGCCGTTGCCCAACTCGGCGAGTTTCTCCAAGAAGGCAGGTACCAGGAGCAGGCTGCTGGAAAAGAGGATGTCGTCGGTGAAGAGCCAGGTTCTCTGCTCTGGTTCTTTGTTCAGGACGGCGCTCCAGCGGGTCAAGCGGAGGGCGGTGTTGCGATCGGCGAGCTCCATCAACTGCTGCTCGTCGAGCCCGCCGATTTCTGCCTCGGCCCGGGAGACTCCCCGCATGGCGTCGTCGGGCAGCGCCTCCGCGACAAACGCCAGCAAACCTCCAGGAACCTCTCGGGTGGCCAGCTCGGCATAGCGACTGAATCGGCGAATAGTGCGGCCCGCCCGGACGCACCACACCAAGGCGCCCGGATCCGGAGCCGGCATGGAGGGCTCAGGATGGTCCTCTGCAGCGCTCAGGCGGGGTGCGGCAGCAGTGACGAAATGAGAGATGCGCTCAGGCATAGACGCCTCGGGCTGGCTCGCTTCCGCGAAGAGCGACTCCAGCGAGAGCGATACCTGGGATCGATCCTTGCGGGCCAGGACCCCAAAATCGTTGTCGCGGGCGCTGAATTCCCAACCCCGGTAGCGAGCCCGAAACTGGGTTAGGAGTCGCTCCTGGAACAGTTGGCGCTCGCTGTCCAGACGGATTGTCGGCATCGGTCTATTTTGACCGCGAGCGCGAGGCTACGTAGTCGACTAACACGTAGTCGCCGAGCCGGTCGGGGCTGACGAAGAAGACGCGACCCCGATTCTGGCGAGTGAGTTGCTGGATGAACTGGACCAGGTACTGGTTGGTCTCGAGCATAAAAGTGTTGATCACAATTCCCTCCCTGGTGCAGTGACGCACCTCCTGAAGGGTCTTGCGAAATGTCTCGGGCAAGGGCGGGTACATGAAGACGGCATGGGTGCCCTCCATGTGGGCCGTGGGTTCGCCATCGCTGACGATGATTATCTGGCGATTCCCGGCCCGATGTCGGTGCAGCAGTCGGCGCGCCAGCATCAGTCCGTGCTGCATGTTGGTGCCGTAGACGTACTCACTGTAGGAGAGTTGGGCCAGCATGGCCGGACTGATTTCCCGGGCGTAGTCGGAAAAACCGACGACGTAGAGGGTATCCCGGGGATACTGGGTACGGATCAAGGAATTCAGCGCCAGAGCCATTTTCTTGGCCGCGTAGAAGTAGCCTCGCAAGGGCATGCTGCGGCTCATGTCGAGCATCAGCACGGTGTTGGTCTGCACGCTGCGCTCGGATTCCCGCACCTCGAAGTCGTCGACGTTTAGGCGCAGGGGACGGCTTCCATCGCTGTGCCGGACAGCGTTCATAAGGGTCTTTTCCACGTCGAGGTTGAAGGGATCCCCGAACTGGTAGGGCTTGCTGTCATCACTGACCTCGGGGCCAGTCCCCAGGCTGCCCTGGGGATGACTGCCGAAGCCATCGGCGGAGAGGTGCTGGAAGATGTCGGCCAGCGCCTTCTGGCCGATCTTGCGCACTCCCTGCGGAGTCAGCTCCAGCCCGTCGCCATCACGCTTGAGCTGTCCTTTGGCCTCCAGCTCGCTGACCAGGGCCTGGATCTTGAGCATGTTGGCAGCCGAGTCGGGTCCCAGGCTTTCCGCCATCTGCTCCAGCAACTCCGGGGGCACATCGGCGCCGGCGTAAGCCTGCCGGATGCCCCTTTCCAACGAGTCGAGCTGTTGCAGTTCGCCCATCACGTCGAGGGCACCCGGCAGATCGAGTTCCTCGCCGCCGAAGAAGGGGAAACGCGAACCGGAAGACGCCTGCGGCGACATCTGGCCGAGCAGCCGGGAGAGTTGAGCCAGCTGTTCTTGGAGTTCCTGATCGCTGAGGGCGGCCCGCATGATCTCCTGCAGTTGCTGACGCGTCTCCGGTGACGCTGATTCCAGCAGCGAGTTGAGTTCGGCCATCTGTTGGCGCAGCTGGTCGAGGAAGGACTCCAGATCCTCGGGATGGTCGGGGAAGTAGCTGCCCCACTTCTCCATGAACTCCTGGTAGCGAGGAGGTTCGCCCCGCTGCTGTCGCTCCAGCATCTGGTTGAGGTCGTGGATCATTTCGCGTAGCTGGCCGATGTCCTGCGCACCCAGGTTCTGGACTGCCTTACCGAGGTCCTGGAAGTGGCGCTCGACGAGGTTCCGACGGAGCTCGCCCAGAAGCTCCTGGAAGTCCTGACCCGCCTCTTGGTCGAGGAACTCGTACTCCTGGAGCTGGCGGATCGCGGAACCCGCCTCGGGAGGCAGCGCATCGAGTTGTTCCAGACGGCTCCGGGTCAGTCTCTCCACTAGGCGCTGGTGATCGCTTCCGGCCGCCTCGCGAGCGCGCTCCTGCAGGGTGGTGCGCTCCTTTTGGAGAATCCGGTCGAGCCGCTCCTCGATGTCCTTGAAGAGGCCATCCAGGTTGTAGCGCTCGAGCTTCTCCTGGCGCTGTTCGCGGAGTTGGTCGAGGAGGTCCTCCAAGCCTTGGAGCTGGTTGCCCTGGCTGTCCCTGAAGCCCTGGCTCAGGAGCCGGCGGAGGGCGGACTCAAAGTCCCAGCCGTGGAAGACGTCCTCTGCCAGGCGCGAGAAGAGTTCGCCCGAGTCAGGAAGGTCACCTTCCTGACTGCCGTCCCAACGGCTGTAGAGTTCGCGGGCCGCGGCCATTGCCGCTTGCCTAGCTTCCGTAGACGGTGCTGCCGTCCACCACCGTCTTGTTCAGGCGCTTGGAGAGGTGCAACCCCTCCAGAACCAGTTCTAACGCCGCTGCCACCGACCCCGGCTGCTGGGGTTCGTCGAGGTCGCTCAGGATCCGCTTCATCTCGGGGATACCATCGGCCACCTGGAGGTAACGCTCCAGCGCCACCATCTCGCCGACTTCGATGGTGAGCCCTTCCTCGAAGCGGGCCAGCACCGGTGCGAACTCCTGCACCGCGAAGTGGCGCCGGAAGACATTGGTGCACGCGCTCCGGAGCAGCTTCTGGAGCAGGGCCTGGTCCTCGCCCTCCTCCCAGGTCTCCAATTCCAGCTTGCCCAGCGTTGAAGCGGTCAGCGCGCCGAGGTCACTCAGCCGCGGCACCGCCTCGGGCTCGGCCAGGCTGATGGCGCGGCGAACCGCGTTGGCGCAGAGGCTTTCGAAATTGGCGATCGAGAGCCGGACCGAGACTCCCGAGCGCTGGTTGATCTGGGTGGTGCGCCGAGCCAGCTGGGAGATCTCGGCGACCAGCTCCAACATGTATTGGGGCACGTGGAGGGGAATGCCTAATCCCGAGAACTGGTCGCGCTCCTGCTGGATGATCTCGGCCTCGGCTTCCGGGGAGCGCGGGTAGTGGGTGCGGATCTGGGCCCCGAAGCGGTCCTTGAGCGGGGTGATGATCCGGCCCCGGTTGGTGTAGTCCTCGGGGTTGGCAGTGGCCACCACCAACACGTCCAGGGGCAGGCGAACCTGGAAGCCGCGGATCTGGACGTCGCGCTCTTCCATGATGTTGAGTAGCCCCACCTGGATCCGCTCGGCCAAATCGGGGAGCTCGTTGATGGCAAAGATGCCCCGGTTGACCCGAGGCAGCAGGCCGTAGTGGATGGTCAGCTCGTCGGCCAGATAGCGTCCTTCGGCCACCCGAATCGGATCCACCTCGCCGATCAGGTCGGCAATGGAGGTGTCGGGAGTGGCCAGTTTTTCACCGAACCGCTCCGCCCGCCCGATCCACGTTATCGGCGTTTGGTCACCCATCTCGCCGACCAGATCGCGACCGAGGCGGCTGATCGGCGCGTAGGGATGGTCGTGGACCTCACTGCCACGAATCATTGGAACCTGTTCGTCCAGGAGTTGGGCCATGGCCCGGATCAGCCGCGACTTGGCCTGGCCCCGTTCGCCGAGGAACACCATGTCCTGCCCCGCCAGCAGGGCATTCTCGATCTGGGGCAGTACCGTGTCCTGGTATCCGACCAGGCCCTGGAAGCGCTCCCGGCCATGGCGCAGTGCCTCGATCAGGTTGTCGCGCAGCTCCTCCCGGACCGAGCGCATCCGGTACTCGCTGCCGCGTAGCTCACCAAGGGTGCTCGGGAGTGCCATTCAGACCCGAGCCCCCAGACCACCAGGTCGCACCATTTGCCCACTATAGTCAGGCCCTCCAGAGCGAGCCCGAAGTGAGAGCAAACTCCAGCCTGAAGCTGTGAGCCGTCTCCCCGGAGGTCCCGATCCTCCAAGCTATCAAGCTATGGAACGGAACACGCCCGAGTCGGCGGCGGGCAGTACCAGCGGCTACGGCCAGCACCGCCAGTCGGCCGCCGACCAGACGGGCTATACGGTCAGATTTGGCTGGGGCCTGCCCGGGGTGGAGACTCTGGCCCCCCATTCGGATGTGCTGGTGGTGGTCGACGTGATCACCTTCTCGACGGCGGTGGCGGTGGCGATTGAGGGCGGTTGTCGCATCTACCCCCACCCCTGGGACCCGGAAGCCGCTCAGGCTCGGGGGCGCGAGCTGGGGATCCCGGTGGCGGTGAGTCGCTCTGCGGTGTCCTCGGCGCAGCCCTACTCCCTCTCCCCGGCGACTCTCAGCCGAGCGCCGGCGGGAGCCGCGATCGTGTTGCCGTCGCCCAACGGCTCAGCCCTCTCGGCGGCCGCCAGTCAGTACCCGGTCCAGGTTGTCGCCGGCTCATTGCGCAACGCTTTCGCGGTCGCCCGCTTTGCCCGCCAACAAGGCAAGGTGATCTCGGTTATCGCCGCCGGTGAGCGCTGGGCGGACGGATCTCTGGACTTGGCACTGGAGGACATGGTCGGAGCCGGAGCGATCATCGACGGTCTCCGTCGACGTCGCCGTTCGCCGGAGGCGACGGCGGCCGCGGTGGTCTACCGGCAGGCGCGCAAACAAGGCTTGCGGGCAACTCTGCAAGAGTGCGTCTCGGGGCGCGAGATGCGTCGCCGCGAATACGGGGATGAGCTGGAGTGGGCGGCCGCTCTCAATGTATCGACGGTTGTCCCGGTACTCCGCGATGGTGCCTTCCAAGGCGTCGGCTGATCAGCACTTGTCAACGCTGCCTGGGCCCGGGTGACGCTCCCCGCCAGGCGGTCGGAGAGTCACCGTCGGCGTCCCCTAAGCACACTTTAATTTCGTCACCGGTAAGGGCGCCCAGGCGCCGATAGAGGAGGAGCCATGACTGATCACTCCCAGGTCCTCAAGGACTTGAGCGCGCCCATCGCCGAGCTTCGGCAGGCGATTCCTGAGGTGTGGGCGGCCTACAGCCAGACCCAGCGCGCGGCGACGGCGGAAGGGGCGGTGTCCTCCAAGAACAAAGAACTGATCGCGCTGGCCATCTCCATCGTCAAGAGATGTGATGGCTGCGTCGCCGCCCACGCTCGTGGTGCCGCGCGCCGCGGAGCCACGCCGCAAGAAGTTGCCGAGACCATCGGGGTGACGCTCTCACTGGAAGGCGGCCCGGCGACGGTGTGGGGTCCCCGCGCCTGGGAGGCTTACCAGCAGTTCGCCGCCGAGAATGCCAGACTGGCGACGGAGCCGCGAGGCCCGCTGACTAACTTTGGCATCGGCGACAAATGACGCGTCGCTAACGCGGCGCTCGCGGGAGCACTTTAGCGTCTGGGAGAAGGGGGTCAAACGTGACTGGTTTCAAGGCGTTCCTCATGAAGGGGAACCTGGTTCAACTGGCGGTGGCTTTCGTCATCGGTCTCACCTTCGCCGCCCTGATCCAGTCCCTGGTGGGCGGTTTGTTCAGTCCGCTGGTCCTGGCAATCTTCGGTAAGCCCACCTTGAACTCACTGTATTTCACTATCAACCATGCCCAATTTCAGTACGGACAAGTGATCAACGCTGCCATCACCTTTGTCCTCACCGCGGCGGTTCTCTACTTCGTCATCGTCGTGCCCTACCAAGCCTGGGTGACGCGCACCCAGCGCGTGCCCGATCCCACCACCAAGCAATGCCCGGAGTGTCTCAGCGAGATTCCGCTGGGTGCCTCGCGGTGTGCCTTCTGCACAGCCGCGCAAGCAGCCCACACCTGACCCCTGAAGGTAGGTGTCTCAAAAAGCGCCGTGGTCGCGGTCGGCTACCTTGGTAGCGATGTCCGACAAGCAAGAGCTGGAACGCAACCCCTCGGTCCTGCTGCCGGTGAGCTCGCCGCCGCTCCCGCCGCCGCAGTCGATGGCGCTGGCCGTTGTCGAGGTCATCGACCTGGGACCGAGTCTGCGCCAGATCCGACTCGGTGGCGAGGATCTCCTCGGCTTCACCTTTGCCCCGGGGCAGGATTTGATGCTGCGCCTGCCGCTGCCCGCCGGCGAGATGGTCAGTCGGCGCTACACGATCCGGCGGGCGGATCCCCGGGCTGGGCAGGCCGACCTTAACGTGGTCATACACGGTGACGGTCCGGCCGCCCGCTGGGCCAGAGCTGCCCAACCGGGCCAGCAGCTGGCCGAGGTGGTCGGTCCGCGCGGCAAGATAACCCTCGACCCGACATCCGAGTGGCATCTATTCCTGGGTGACGAGACCTACATTCCCGGGACGCTGGCCATGCTCGATGCCCTCCCCCTGCCCACTTCGGCACGGGCCGTTATTGAGGTCGCGACAGGTGCCGACGAACAGCCCTTCGCTGCCCGCGAAGGGATTCGCATCGACTGGGTCAGGAGAGGCGACCAGCCTCCCGGAGATGTGGACCGGCTGCTTCAGGAGCTGCGTCGCTGGCAGCTTCCCCCTGGACGTGGCCATGTCTACATCGCGGCGGAGGTAAGAGTCGCCCTGACCCTGCGCGACGAACTGCTGGGTCGGGGATTGTCCCGGGATCAGGTATCCGCCAAGGGCTACTGGAGCCGAGGCCGGGCCAACGCCAGCCGAGGGGAGCCAGACGATCCCACCTAGAACGTCTTCGCCCCGGCAGGTTTCCGCTGACCGCGCCGGGGTGTCGCCAACAACACTGCCTCGGGGGAGTCGGTCATGAGCGATCCCGGAGCGCTATTTCAAGTTTTCCCGGTGATGCCCTCGGACTGGGCCGAATACAAGGAGATCCGCCTGCGGGCCTTGGCTGATGCGCCCTCGGCCTTCGGCTCCTCCTGGGCGGTGGAGCGGGAGCGCCCGGACGAAGCCTGGCGAGAGCGCGCCGGTGCGACCCCCAAGAGACAGATTTGGTCGGCGCGGTCTCGGGAGGGCTGGGTTGGCTTGGTCGGAGCTCTCCGCGAGGACGACGGGAAGGTGCAGCTGGTTTCCATGTGGGTTGATCCAAGTTGGCGTCGTCGCGGAGTTGCCCGAGCTCTGATCGCGGTGGTGGTGGCCTGGTTCGGCACTGCCCCGAACACGGGCCTCTACCTGTGGGTCAGTTCGGACAATGAGGCCGCTCGTCGCTGCTACCAGACTGAGGGGTTCCAGCTCAGCGGAGCTCGCTCGCCCCTGCCCTCGGATCCGCGTCGGAGCCGGGTGGAGATGCACCTGGTCGGGCCCAGCTGACCTGGCGGCGAGGTCAGCTGAGCGACTTCTCACTTCCCCAGCGACATCGTCGGTGCCCGACGCGAGATCATGTTGAGGACGGGACCACGTGGGGTAGCTTCCTGTCCTTGGGTCAGGGAGGGACGCAGACGAGAGCCCGACCGGTCTGCGATCCCGGTAGCTTGGTGGCGAGGAGGCAGTAGAGACTGTGATCTGGCTCTTTCTGGCATTGGTTCTAGTTGCCCACGAAGCCTCCCACGCTCTGGCGCTATGGGCTTATCGAGTGCCCTTCGCCCCTCGCGTCTGGTACAGCCGGGACTTCCCCTGGCTCGGCTTTGGCTGGAAGTACTACGTGGACAAAGTCGACCTCCGCCAGCGGCGCACCATCTTGGTGGTGGGGCCGATCGTCGAGGCGATTCTCTGGTCTGTGGGAGCGCTGCTCTTTCCCACCTATTTCTTGGGATTGATCGTGATGGCCGGAGCGACCCTCCTGCTCAACCGGCTGGTGCCCGGCGGCGACCTATGGAAGGCGCAGCGCTTGGCGCACTCGGCGTCGCTGAGCTTGAGTGGCCGGGACGTCCCTCCCCTCTGGGCGAGCCGTTAGCGAGACTTTCGGTCCCCGGCCGCCAAAGTCAACTCAAGATCGCCAGGTGCCTTCTGAGATCCAGCCCGTAGACTGACCTCGTGGCGCCTGACAACCCGGCTGCCCCGGAGGCCGCAGCGAGCGCCGCGCCTGCACCCGAGCACAAGGCGGTCGCTGCTAGGAAGCCTCCACCGGGAGGCATTCCGCCCGGTACCTGGGGCTGGATCCGAGCCGCCGCCATCACTGTCACCATCTTTGTGGTCTATCAACTGCTGTTGGTGGTGGCCGGCTGGCTGACCACCATCCTGACGGTGATCCTGGCCTTGGTTCTGGCCGTCGCGATCACCTTCATCGCCGATCCCGTCGTCGGCCTGCTCCGCCGCCGGGCCCACTTCCCCGCCACCCTGGCAGTTCTGACCACTCTGATCGTGGGGATTGTCGTGGTCGCGGGAGTGCTCTACATCGTAGGCGGACCGCTGATCGGGGAGGCTCGCGGATTGGCGGCTCAGATTCCCCATCTGCTGACCCGGGCCAACACTGTAATCAAGCATCTCCGCACCCAGCTCAGCCAGCACGGCATTCAGGTTGGCGGCGGTGGGGTCGTCCCCACCAATCTGACCTCCTATATCCCCGGCGCCACCGGCATCCTGCTCCACGGTCTCTCCAGCACGGTCACGGTGCTGGTCGATGTCTTCGTGGGCTTGGTGATCTCCTTCTGGCTGCTCAAGGACGGCCGGGTGCTGCGGCAGCAGTTTCAGGAACTACTGCCGGGCCGCCTGCGCAGCGAGGTCAACTTCGGCTTCGACGCCTTTGCGGTGGTGGTCGGGGGCTACGTCCGGGCCCAACTCCTGATGGCGTTGCTGGTCGCCATCCTGGCCGGTGCCGGGACGGCGATTCTAGGGGTGCCCTTTCCCCTGGTGATCGCCGTGGCCACCTTCGTCTTCGAACTGATCCCGCTGGTCGGCCCTTTCGCCGGGGGAGCCGTCGCTCTCCTCCTGGCCCTCACCAAGAGCCCGGAGCTGGCCCTCTTCACGCTCATCCTCTTCCTTGCGATTCACATCATCGAGGGGTACCTGCTGGCGCCCCGGATCCAGGCCAAGTTCGTCCGCCTCCATCCCCTGGTGGCCCTGCTGGCTCTCTTCGGCGGGATCGAGGCGGCGGGATTCTTAGGCGCCCTCTTCGCCGTCCCCGTCGCCAGCTTGTTCGCGGTCTTTCTCCGGGCCGGGGTGCTCGACTGGCGCCACAACCGCCCCGATCTATTCGGGGCCCGGGCCACCCAGGCGGCGGCGGTGGGTGGCGCGCCGGGGCGACGGGTCCTGCGCGAGTTCACTCCCATCCACAAGGATCTCTGGAACTGGATCAAACGCCGGGGTCGGCGCGCTTCATGAGGCCCGACTGGCGGCCCTGACACCTCCCTTCCGGTGAGCGGCGGCCGGACTTTTCTCGATGAACGGGGCGAGCAGGCCGGGCCGCGCCTGCTCCGCTACTCGGACCGCTTCCGCCCAGGTCAGGTCCTGCATTCGGTAGGCCTGCCGGCCGGCCGCGGTGGTAGCGATCAGATTGACCACCTGGGAGCGGCGCTGGAAGAAGGACTGGTGCAAGTTCCAGCCGATGATTCCCTCCGAGGAGAGCATGCAGCGCCGCCGCACCAAAGAGCCAGAGCGGACCACCAGCCGCTCCTTGATCACCGCGTGGCCCAGGCTGCGGTAGCGGTCCGCCGCCAGCGGTAGGCCGAGCAGCAGCAGGGCTAGGACGGCCAGCCATCCCCAGGCCGGCATATCTCCCAGCCACCAGCCGATCAGGAGAACGAGCAGAGCTGGAACGGTCACTAGCAGGACTCGGTTGAAGCGGCGCCGGCGGGCGATGCGGCCGTGGGCCAGCAAGTCGCATTCAACCGGCGTCGCCGAGCCCAGGATCAGGGCGGAAACCGACTGGGCCAAGGCTCGGGGAGCTGGCGGAAGCAGCATTGAACCGCCCCGCTCGGCACCGCGGCCGACCCGCAGTCCGGTGGCGATGGCGATGCAGCGGCCGCCGTGGACCCAGCGCAAGAGCAGCGGCTCACTGAACTCGACGCCGCGCAGGCGACGCTCGTCGATACTGACAATCCGGCTGGTGAGGAGACCGCGGGTCACCTGAAGCGTGCCTGCCTGCCGAGTCAGGCGAAAGTTCCAGAAGCTGAGGATGTAGCCCAAGGTCGAAGCCAACGAGATCACGATGGCGACGGCGAGGATCAGGGCCGCTACCAGCACTGGCGTGGAGGAGCCGGAGCCGAGCTGCTCCAGGACCGCATGCACCGGGCCGATGCGACTGGGATTGAGGTGGTCCTCGTTGACGATCTGGAGGCCAAAGCCGATCACCGCCAGGACGGTCACCGCCCCCGACAGGGTGAAGGGCCCGTAGCCGATCCATCGGGGCTGCCAGTGGGCGAGTTCGGTAGGAAGGGGGGGCCCTGCGGTAGTGCTGGTAGCGGTCGCGCTCAGGGCGGATTGATGAAGCAACTGCTCTCGCAGCCAGCCGGCATCCTGGGCACTGAGCCCATCCAGCTTGAGCCCCCGGTCATCCTTGCGATCGGTCCGGCCGGTGCCGATGGTGATGCTGGCCAGCCCCAGCATCCGGTGCAGGACGTTGGCGGTGAGGTCAACCGTCCGGATCCGGTCTCGTGGCACAGTCAGGGTCCGCCGCCGGAAAAGGCCGCGGCGGAGCTGGACTTGTACCGGTCCGATCTGGTAGCCAGTCGTGAACCAGCGCACGGTACCCGCCAACAGCGCGAGCACCAGGCCAGCCAGTCCCCAGAGCGGCCCCTTGCCGCTGCCACTTCCGGCCAGCACCAAGACCACCAGCCAGGGAATGTTCTTGAGGATCTCCTGGACCGGGAGCAGGACCAGCATGCGCACGTCCAGCCTTCGCCAGTCGTCATCGGCACTGGCGGAAGCTGCCAGATCGCCATCCCCGGTGGGGTTGATCAGGTTGCGTCTCCGGGAGTCTGCTGCGCGATCGCGGTCAGCTCTTCGACCAATCCCTGGGCCGTGGCCCGGTCGAGTCCAGTGATCTGCAGTGGACCCGCCGCCGACGCGGTGTTGGCGGTCACCTTGACGAGCCCAAAGAGCTGTTCGATGGGTCCCCGCTCACTGTCCACCGTCTGGAGCCGGGACAGAGGAGCGATCCGGCGCTCCTGATGAAACCAGCCGGCCTGGGTGTAGACCGCCACCGGAGTGACCTCCCAGCGGTGCACCCGGTAGCGCCATCTGGGCATGACGATCAGATGCGTTGCGGCCAGGACGACGGTGATGGCCAGCAAAGTCCAATGCCAGCCCCCGGAGCCGGGCGCGGCCACCATCCAGATCACCTCCCCGACCAGGAGCACGACCCAGCCAATGGCGGCTCTGGCGGTCCAGTACCAGACCGCCAGCGGACTGACCAGGTGCCGAGGCGGGCGCAACCAGGGTGCGTTTGTCTCGGGCGCCTGCTCCATCTCTGCTACTGAGTTGCCAACTTGAGCCGGGAGCGCATCAGGGTGAGCACCGATGGGTCACCGCCTTGGCTAAGGCCGGCCTCTGAGCGTCGCCCCCACAACCAAAGCAGCACGCTCTCCGGGTCGCCGCTGACCTCGGCGTCGGGTACCCCCTGCGGGGTGGCGACTTGGACCGACTCTCGGTCCAGCGCCACCTCCCAGGCTCGCCCCCCGGTGGTGACCACGACCCGTTGGCCCGCACAACCATCGCCGGCAACCTCCGACCAGTCCCCGGCGAGGAAGATGACCAGCACCTCGTCGACCCCGTCCGTGGCCAGCTCGGCGTCGATCGAGGTCGGTTCCCCCACGCTGAGTTCGGCGTCGACGCGGTGGATGACCGTCTCGTGAGCCATGCGCCTGGCCCAGAAGCCCACCGTCTGATCAGCTGGCCACCAGGTGGCCGCGGGCGCCTCCGGACCACGCTCGGCTAGCAGCGACAGGAGGCGTCCCTGGGCATCTGCCAGCCACTCGAGCGGGTCCCGCTCTGGGGGCCAGGCGGGGGGCCAGGGGTCAGGTACTTGCCCGGTCAGCGTGCAGGAGATCTTGTGCTCATAGACCTCGGCAACGTGGTTGACCACGTCGGCAACCGTCCAGCCCGGACAGGGCGGCACATCGGCCTCCAGGTGGCCACGGGCGACCGCCGCCAGGCGATCGCCATCTGATTGGACGTGGTCGAGGAAGGTCTGGAACTCGATGCCAGACAGCATAGGGAAAGCGGGGTTGGCGGTCGCCGTTGTACCAGCCGGGCGGGGAATTCTGCTAGTGACGGACCAGGAGCCGGCCGCCCTCGGTGGCAGGCGGCTGGTAGGGGATCCCGTAGTGCTTGAACACCCGAGCCTCATCGTCCAGGGAGAGCTCGCCCCCTTTATCGATGTTGGGAGCGTGGTGGATCTCCGACTTGAGCCGTCCCACCTTGAGATAGTCCTGCCCCAGCGTCGCTCCCGCCAAGGGGACGAAGGTGAGGTGGCGACCGAAGAGTCCGGTGTGGACGGTCACGAAGAGGGGCTCATCGCTGGCGGCGTCGAAATAGACGTCCTCCATTTGCCCTACCGCCTCTCCTTCAGCGTCGACAACGTCCTTCCCCTCCCACTCGCGGATGTTCTCAAGCTCGTTCACAAAGGTCCTCCATCCTCCGGACGCGACCAGGGTATTGGTTCAGCCCCTCTTAGGCAGACTACTCTGCGGCCTCGGTGGGGGCGAGCGCACGCTGGGCGTGTTCGAAAGCGGAGTTGGCCGCAGGCACGCCGCAGTAGATGGCGGTCTGGAGGAGAACCTCGGCGATCTGCCCGGGAGTGAGGTCGTCGGCCGCCGCCCGTACGTGCATCTCGAACTCGTCCCAGCGGCCCCCGGCGACAAGCAGGGCCAGGGTGACGCAACGGCGGGTGAACTGGTCCAGGCCGGGACGAGCCCAGACCTCGCCCCAGGCGTATCTGGTGATCAGCTCCTGGAAGTCGCTGGTCAACGCGGTGGCGTGGCCCAGCGCCTGGTCGACATACTCGTCGCCCAGCACTCTCCGCCGGGCTGCCATACCCCGGGCGAACTGGCCACCTGTGAGCTGCCCCAAAACCGCGCTGACGAAAGCCTCTGGCTGCTCCACGTTGGCCAGGTGGGCGGCGCCCGAGAGGACTTGCAGGGCGGCGTTGGGGATGGCCACCTGCAGCTCCAGGCCCCGCAACGGCAGGGCGGCCTGGTCCATGGCTCCGGCCAGGATCAGGGTCGGTTCCGCGATGGTGGCCAGCTGGCCGGTGAGGTCGGCAGTGGCCAGGGCCTCGCAACCAGCCGCGTAGGACTCGGGATCGACGGCCACCAGCTGCTCCCGGAAGCGCTCCACCGTGGCTGGCTGGGAGCTCATGAACTCCGGACAAAACCAGCGCTCCAGGATCTGCTCGCGGAGGGGCGCCAGGCCATCCGCCCGGACCGAGGCGGCCCGGTCCAGCCAGTACTGCCCGGGCGCCATCTGGGCGCTGCTGCAGGCCACCACCAGCTGCTCCACCCGCTCCGGGTGGCGCGCGGCGATCGACAGGCAGATCATTCCGCCCAGGGAGAGACCGCAGAAGCAGGCCCGCTTGATACCGAGGCGATCGAGTAGGAAGAGGAGCTGATCAGCCAGCCCCTCCACCGAGTAGGGTCCCGGTCGCGGGGCTGAGCCGCCGTGTCCGGGGTAGTCGTAGCGGAGGATTCGAAAGTAGCGCAGCAGCGCCGGGACCTGCGACTCCCAGAGGTCGATGGTGGTCCCCAGTGAATTCACCAGAACCAGTACCGGGCCCTGGGCGGGCCCGTCGAGCTGGTAGTGGGTGTCGCCACCGGTCATGTCGAGCTGGCTCATGCATCCTCCTGGGGCGGGCCTGGACGCAGTGCCAGGGCTCGGTCGATCAATTCTTGGGTGGCTCCCAGGTAGGTTGCCGGCTCGAAAAGCTCATCGAGGCCAGCTGAACCCAAGTCCTGGGATGCCTCGGGGACGTTGGCGAGTTCGTCACGGAGGCCGGTGGCGTTGGCGGTGCTGCGCCGAGATGCCTCGTCGACCCTCCTTCGACCGGGCCCCCGGCCCTGGCGGCGGCTGAGCTCGAGAGCGACGCGCTCGGCCATGATTCCGCCGCGGGTCAGGGCGAGGTTGGCCGCCATCCGTTCCTCGTCCACCTGGAGCCCGTCCAGGAGATGGTGGAGCCAGCTGGTCACACCACCGGAGAGGCGGAGCATCGCCGTCAGGGTGGTCCACTCAGCTTGCCAGTCCCCGGTGGCGCGCTCCAGTTCCTGAGCCATCCCTGCCAGCATCACCGCGGCCAGGCCGGCGATCCGCCGATAGCTGGCGATGATGGCAACCGAGCTGGCGGCATTCCGCTTCTGGGGCATCGCCGATGAGCTACCAGCACCGTCTGACTCGGGCTCACTCACCTCGCCGACCTCGGTCTGACTGAGCAGCACCACATCCTGGGCGATCTTGGCGGCGACCCCGGCCACCAGGCAGAGTGCGCTCGCCAGCTGGGCCGGGCGCACTCGGTCCGTGTGCCAGGGGAGAAGGGGCTCCGCCAGCTGCAGGTGTGCCGCCAGCAGACTCACCACCTGGGTCCCGCCACCCTCCAGCGAGGCAAGCGTGCCGGCGGCACCCCCCAGCTGCACCGCGAGCCCGCTCTCCTCGACGCTCTTCAGGATCCCCTCGACTTCCAGGATGGCGATCAGCCACTCCGCTGCCTTCAAGCCAAAGGTTCTCGGCACCGCGTGCTGGAGCAGGGTCCGACCCACTTGCAGCGTGGCCCGATGGCGCTCGGCGAGCTCGGCGGCGGCGCGTCCGGCGCCAACCAGGTCCGCTCTCAGCAACTTCGAGCTGCGCTTGGCCACCAGCATCATCGCCGTGTCCATGGCGTCCTGGCTGGTGGCGCCCCAGTGCACCCAGGTGGCCGCGTCCTCGGGGAGCTGATCCATCAGCGCACGAACCATCGGCGAGACCGGGTTGCCACCTTGAGGGGCACTGCGCCCGAGACTCTCCAGGTCGAAGTTCTCGGCCTGGCAACGGCCCTCGATGGCCAAGGCCGCCGGGGCGGGGATGAGGCCCGCCTCAGCTTGGGCTCGAGCCAGGCCGGCTTCGAAGTCCAAGAGCGCCTGCAGCCAGGCGCGATCTGAGGTGGCCTGAGCCAGGGCGGGGGTCGTTTCGAGGGCACCGAAGAGACCGAGCTGGGAGTCGTCCCCGGCGGCAGCAGCGGCCCTTCGCTTCTCGTCAGCGCTCAAAGAAGACCGTCTCACCCTTGCCCTGAAGGACTATGTCGAAGCGAAACCCGGAAGCGGTGGGCTGCGCGATCAGGGTCTTCCGCGCCTCCTCATCCGGGATGGCGGCCAGCACCGGATCGGTGCGGTTCGCCTCCTCCTCGTCGGGGAAGTAGATCCTGGTGAAGAGCTGACGGAGCAGGCCCCGGCCGAACACCTGAACCGCGACATGGGGCGCCTGCGGTCTACCAGCCGGCCCCGCGACCGAGCCCGGCTTGACGGTGAAGAACCGGAAGGCTCCCTCCTCGTCGCTCAGGCTACGACCGAAGCCGGCCCAGCCGGGCCTACATTCCGGGGGGAACCTCCCACTCTCGTCGGCTTGCCAGATCTCCACTGCCGCGTCAGGCACAGGTTCGCCGGCACCATCCAGGACCAGTCCCTCGAGGAGGACTACTCCCGGATCTTCGGGACGGACCAGTTGCTCCGCACCCTCCCAAGTGAGTCCCAAGCTGAAGAAGGGACCGGCGGTCTGGGAGGGGCTGTTGGGGAGTCGGCTCACGGCTGCTCCGAGGGTTCGAAGGGAGTGCTGGCTACTCCGTCGAGGACGATGTCAAAGCGGTAGCCCAGCGCCCACTCCTCCACGGTGAGATCCATGGCGAAGGTCGAAACCAACCGGGGCCGGGCTTCAGTCGGAAGGGACAGCGAGATGGGGTCCTGGCTCATCAGTGGGTCGCCAGGAAAGTACATCTGAGTCACCAGCCGCTCACTGAAGGCATTGCCGAACAGAGAGAAGTGGATGTGCGCCGGCCGCCAGGCGTTGGGGTGGTTGGCCCAGGGGTAGGAGCCGGGCTTGATGGTGACGAAGCGGTATTCCCCGCGGTCATCGGTGAGGAGACGCCCACCGCCGGTGAAGTTGGGATCCAGCGGGGCCGGATGCACGTCATTGCGATGGGCGTAGCGACCGGCGGCATTGGCCTGCCAGACCTCCATCAACTGATTGCGCACCGGTCGTCCCTCGGAGTCGGTGACCTTACCCGCCACAATGATCCGCTCTCCCAGGGGCTCACCCTGGTGCTGGCGGGTGAGATCGGCGTCGAGCGGGGTGGGCGGCAGGTGACCATAGACGGGACCGCTGCGGTCGGCCAACGCCTCGGGCAACGCCACGAGCGGCCGCTGCGGGGAGCGGAGGATGGTCGAGGCGTAGTCGGGGAAGAGGTAAGGGGGTTGCACTCTTTCCAGCCCGTCGCCGCCCCGACTCGCGCTGTTGGTCACAGGTTCTCTTCCTTTCGCCGGCGTGGCCAAGCCAGCCGCGTCGTGGATGACGTTACAACGGGCAATCTCACCGCGGACCGCTAACCCTGGTC
Organism: Candidatus Dormiibacterota bacterium; assembly: GCA_049790415.1. Lineage (GTDB taxonomy): Bacteria > Chloroflexota > Dormibacteria > Aeolococcales > Bog-877 > Bog-877. Next base: position 50,934 of record JBAQYY010000042.1, read on the forward strand.
ACTCGTCCGCCGGCGACCTGAACGCGCGCAGGGCGGCCAGTTCCTCGGCGGTTGGCGGCTCCGAGCGGAGAACTTGCTTAGCGACTTTGAGCGGCCATCCGGTAGCGCTGCGCGCCTCTTCTAGGTCGACCCCGGGATGGAGGGCGGTGAGGGTCAACTCACAAGTCTTCGGATCAGGTCGGAGCACTCCCAGATCGGTGATCACCATCACCGGCCCCGCTCCCTTCTGACCGAGCCTTTCTCGGTCACCGGGACCGGTACCGAAGCCGATCGAGGTCACGAAGTCCAGCTTCTCGACGAAGGTCCTCTGGCTCTGTCGAACCACGACGATGACCTTCTTGCAGCAGGCGGCGATCTCGGGCGCCCCGCCAGCCCCTGGCAGGCGCACCGTGGGCTTTTCGTAGGGACCGACAACGGTCGTATTGAGATTGGCGAAACGGTCGATCTGGGCTGCCCCCAGGAAGCCGACGTCCACACGCCCCGCCTGGAGCCAGTAGTTGAAGATCTCCGGCACGGAGACGACCGCGTCGGCGGTGTCAGCCAACTCGCCGTCTCCGATCGAGAGCGGAGGGCGGTGAGGCTTGGCCCCGATTGTCCCTGACTCATATATAAGGACTACGTTGGGCGCGAAGACCAAGCGGGCCAGGTTAGCTGCTACCGAGGGCACCCCGATCCCCACGAAACACACCGTTCCGTCGGGCAGGGCCCGAGCTGCCTCTACCGTCATCATCTCCTCGGAGGTGTAGGCGGGAGTCAGCGCGCTGGCCTGCTCCGCCTCGACCCACGCCTTGCTACGGGCAACCACGGTCAGCTGACCCCGGCTGAACTCGCCGACCTCTGGCCTTGCTCCACGACGTGCTCATCCATCCACTGCAGGAAGCGCTGGCGGTCGCGGCTGATCTCGTCCCACTCCGTGTAGAAGGTGTTGTCGCGGCTCGAGTACCCGGCCGCGTACGAGGGGTGGGCGCCGCCCGGTACTAGCGCCACCGCCGTCACCGTCCATGACGGCAGGACAATGGCGCCTGCGCTGTGGGGGACCAGCTCGTCGACGATCTCCTCGACTGTCACCAGCGACCGTGCCGATGCCAGCACGACCTCCTTCTGGACTCCCTGGATCCCCCAGAGGAGCACGTTGCCCTGACGATCCGCCTGCTGGGCGTGAATGATGCCAACGTCCGGCCGCAAGGCAGCGACCGCAGTCAGGCGCTCGCCGGTGAAGGGACAATCGATGGGGGCGATGGTGCTGAGCAGGGGTTGGAGATCGGTCCCCTCATAGCCGCGCAGGACGGCAAACGGTAGTCCCGAAGCTCCCGCGACATAGCGGTTGGTCAGGCCCGCGTGACTGTGCTCCTCGATTTCCAGGGCATGAGGCCACTGGTGCTCGACGGCGTCTCGAAAACGGTGCAGAGATCCGACCCCGGGGTTGCCTCCCCAAGAGAAGACCATCTTGTCGGCACAGCCCATGCCGATCATCTGGTCGTAGATCACGTCCGGGGTAAGCCGGATCAGGGTCAGGTGGCGGCGCTGCTGCCGGATCACCTCGTGGCCGGCAGCGAAGGGGATCAGATGGGTGAATCCCTCCAGAGCCACGCTGTCGCCGTCGTGGACGAGCTGGGAGATGGCCTCGGGCAGGCTCACGATTTCAGCCATCGCTGGCCACCGAGCGCCGCGCCAGACTAGCCGTTCCGGAGACTCGGCTGAATATCTGATCCAAGGCCGTTACGCCGCCTTCTCGAGGGAACCGGTGTTCATGACCTCGAGAATCTTCGACTGATTGAGAGAAGCCCCATCAAGCTCGGCGCAGATGCGATGGCGATAGAAGACCAGCACCCGGTCGCAGACGGTAGCCAGTTCGTCGAGGTCGGTGGAGCAGAGAATCACCACCGCCTGGCGTTCCAGTAGGCGCCGAAACAAGTTGTGCATCTCGGCCTTGGCCCCCACGTCAACCCCCCGGGTGGGGTCGTCCAAGAGCAGAACGGTGGGCTCAGACTCCAGCCACTTGGCGAAGACCAGCTTCTGCTGGTTGCCACCGGAAAGCATGGCCGCCATCTGGTTGGGTGAGCTCGCCCGGATCCCCAGCTCCTCCATCCAGCGCCGCGCCCGTCGTCGGAGCGACCGCCCCCCAACCAGGAAGCCGTCCCGAGCCAAAGCGAAGGACCGGACTTGGGCCATGTTCTCCCAGAGGGGCTTATCCAGCATCAGGCCCACCCGCCGGCGGTCGCCCGAGACCAGGGCCACCCCGCTGCTAATGCAGGAGCGAAGACCTCGCGGCAACGGCTTGCCCCCAGGCAGCCAGACCTGGCCGCGCTTGGCGACGCGACTACCACTGACGACCTCGAGCACTCCCAGCGGGCCGGATCCGGCGAGGCCCGCCAGGCCGACGATCTCGCCTGGAGCGACTTTGAAGCTGACGTCCTCGAGAGCGCCCGCAAGCGAGATCCCCTCCAACCGGAGCCCAGGATCGGAGTGCCCAGGTGCCTCTGGGTTCGGCTCCGCCGAGGTACTGACCTCAGATGCAGCCGCAGCTGCCGGCTGGCTCAGTGTGCGCTGGTAGCGGTCGCCCAACATGGCGGCGACTAGGGTGCTCACGTCGATCTCCTCGCGGCGGGCCCCGGCGAGAGCCACCTGGCCATCCCTGAGAACCGTGAATTCATCACAGAGTCTCATTGCCTCTTCGAGGATGTGGGAGACGAAAACGACGGCGACGTTGCGTTCGCGAAGCGCCGCCAGGGCCGACATCAAGGCCTCGGTGCTGTCGGTCTGGAGTGCGGAGGTGGGTTCGTCCAGAATCAGCACCGAGGGGTTGCTGACCAGAGCCTTAGCGATCTCGACCAGCTGTCGCTGAGCAAGGTCGAGGTTACCGAGGCGCTCCCGGAGCGACACCTGGAGTCCCAGCTCCGCCAGCACCGGTTCCGCCTGTTTGGCCATGGTGGCGCGATCGACGAGGGGTCCCCGGAGCGGCTCGCGCATGGGGTAGAGGTTGGCCAGGACGTCGAGGTCGGGAAAGAGGTTGAGCTCCTGGGAAACCATCGCCACCCCGTGGCGAGCTGCGTCGGCGGTGTTGGCGAAGGCGACGTCGGAGTCGTTGAGGCGCAGGACACCAGCGTCGGGTCGGACCGCTCCCGCGATGATCTTGACGAGGGTCGACTTACCCGCGCCGTTCTCACCTAGAAGAGCATGCGCCGATCCGGCCTTGACGACGAGGTCTGCTTCTCGGAGCGCGACCACGCCGCCGTAGCTCTTGCTGATGCCCCGCGCCTCAAACATTTCGGTTAGTTGATGTCCGCCAGTGGCTTGATGTACTTCTTGGGATGGGCCAACTCGTTGTTGACTTCCTTCTTGAACCAAGCCGCGCGTGTGGACGCGTTCTTCTGCCGGGCCTGGATCTCCTTGATGTTCTTCTTGGTCACCACCAGGTAGCCGGGATTCCACCAGCCGCTGGGAATCTTGGCGCCGTTGAGCGCGTGCTCGGCCAAGATGTGGACCGCGATATAGCCCTTGAGCCAGTGCTCGGGCGAGACCAGAACCTGGACCAGGCCAGACTTGATCCCCTGCAGGGCGACGGGATCGAGGTCGTCGGCACCGACAAGGTAGTGCTTGCCGGTCGTCCGCTCAATGTCCGCCATCGAAGTCGCGTCCTGGCTCCCCGGCCCGACGTAGGCGAGGGCTGTGGGATTGGCCGCGACGGCCGCTTGCCAAGCAGCGAGGTTGGTTGCCGGCGCCTGGGTCGAGTCAAAGTTGACGAAGGTGATGTTGGGCCGCTCCTTGTGGATGCGCTTGGTGAAGCCGTTGTTACGAGCCACCAGTGGAGGCAGTCCAGGGGTATCAGTTCCGATCACGATCGACCCCGTCGCGTTGGCGGGGATCTTGGGAAGGAGGGCGTTAGCCAGCGCCACTCCCAACGTGGTGTTGCTGTTGCCGACGTAGAACTTCACGTAGGGGCTGGGGATATAAGTATCAACCTCGACCAAGGGAATGTGAGCCTTGCCCGCCTGCGTCAGTGGCTGTGCGAAGGAGCCCGGGACCAGGGTTTCCAGGGCAATGCCGTTTTTCGAAGTGGACTCCGCGCTGGTGAACTCGGAGACCTGGGCGGTCGCATCGACCGGGGTGTCAGGCGCCAGCGAGGTCAGCGTGATTCCGGTGTTCTTGGCCGCCGCCTGGGCACCGAGGTACATCTCTTCGGCAAAGTCCTCAGCAGCGCCCGCGTAGAGGAATGCCAAGTGAATCGACGACGGCTTGACCTTGGCGGACGCACTGGCTGCGCCAACTGTCACCGAGGCCAGAGCGCTCCCAAGGATGACCGCGCCTCCGATCGCACCGGTAAGTAGCCGGTGTCGTGCCAGTCGCCCTCTGGCACCAGTCGCATCTGTTAAGCGCATGAAATAGCCTCCCTTAGCTAATCGACTTGCCATGGCTGTATGGCCATTTGGCACCTTCTGACACGAACGCCGAGACGCCAAGCGTTTGCAGGTTGCGAGCTCCCGCCGGAGCCAGAACGGCCCCTTTCAAAGCCCGAGCTTCCGTTGTCGACGGCCACGTTGGTGACGCAGCAGGCTGTCGATGGAAACCGCCACGATGATCACCGCACCCTCAGCGAATGAAGTCCAGTTGAGGGGCACGTTGAAGAAGACCAAGGCGCTGTTGACCATGCCCAGCAAGATGGCTCCCACCACGGCGCCGATGACGGTGGCGTTGCCCCCCCGCAGCGAGGTGCCTCCGATCACCGCCGCAGCGATGGCGGTCAACTCGAAGTTCTGTCCGATCTCGGGGTCACCGGACTGGTAGAAGGCCAGCGCCAGCTCCCCGGCCAGGCCGGCCAGCAGGCCCATCATCACCAGGGCTTGCACGCGGACGCGCCGAATTGAGATACCTGAGAAGGTGGCGGCGTCGGGATTAGAACCGATGGAGCGGACCCGATACCCGAAGGGCGTCAGTTTGAGCACCACGGTGAGCACGATGACCATGACGATCAGTGCCCAAATGTCGAAGGGCACTCCCAGGACATCGCCGCCAACGATGTTGAAGAAGGAATTGTTGGTCGGGATACCGGTGATCTGTTCGCCTCCGGTCAGGGCGATGGCCATCCCGGTGTACATCGAGAGCGTGCCCAGGGTGGCCACGATGGCGGGTATGCCGATGAACTGCACGAGCAGGGCGTTGACCAGCCCGAGCACCCCCCCCAGCCCGATTGCAATCAGCGCTGCCAGCCAGGGATTCATGCCTCCTTGATCTAGCATGGAGGCGACCACCAGGGTGAGGGCGAGCATGGCTCCCACGGAGAGGTCGATCTCCAGCATGGCCAGCAGAAAGGCCATGCCGGCGGCGAGGATGGCGATCCAGGTGGCCTGTTGAATCACCTGGATCAACTGGTTCGGGGACAGGAAAGAGGGGTGAATGATCCCCACCACCACGACCAGCACCACCAGGGCCACGAAGATGCCCGTGGAGTCGGCCTCGAAGAGGCGTCGGCCCAGGGTCCGCAACTGAGGCAGCGAGCCCAGGTCACGCTTAGGGCCCTTGGTGCCGACCGACCCCGCCTCGGAGCCCTCTTCGACCGCTTCCTTGCCTAGCTGACCTTCCGCGCTGGTATCGGTCATCGCCAGGTCCCCACCGGAGTGGGCTGAGACTGCCGCCCTAGCCGAGACTCAGGAGACGTGTTGCGTCTTGTACGCATAGCGTACGAATGACCTCATCACGAACAGCGGATGTTATGCCGTCCTGGATCTGCTGTCAACGTAATTCTTCATCTCCGAAGTCACGGTCACCCTATCGGGTGATGCTCTCGAGTCGGGGCCCCTGGCGGCCACCTGGCTGAGGAGCTCTCGGACGCCGGACTCTGGGTATCATCGCTCGGCGGCAGAGCGGCCAATTCTGGAGGTTGGATGGAGCTGGGGCGAGCGGTCCTCTTTCAGCCCGGAGAGGGGGAGCGGCTCGAGGCGCGAGGAAGTGTGATGTTCTTCAAGGCCGTCTCCGCCACTACCCAGGGACGGCTCTCGCTGATGGAGAGGACCCTCCCGCCGGGCGGTCGAATGCCACCAGCGCATGCTCACACCGAGACCGAGGAGGCCTACTTCGTCCTCGATGGGGAAGTCACCTTTCACGTCGATGGATACGAGGTCAAAGGCGAGCACGGCTGCTTCGTCCTGGTCCCTGGCGGCGTGCCACACACGTTCGGCAACGCCAGCGCCAAGGCTGCCCGCCTGTTGGTCATCCATGCCCCCGGCTTGGACTCCTACTTTCGCGAACTCCAGTCGCTCTGGGCCGGCGCTCAGGCTCCCGAGCTGGCGGCCGAACGAGAGCTGATGGCGCGTCACGGGATGACGCCTGCCTGAAGCGCGCCGTGTCGGCCGGTCAAGAGGATGCAGATCACCCCACCGGAGATGCCCAGGGCAGCGATCAGGATGGCCATCAGCAGGGCGCTCCGACCGCCCGACAGACCCACCAACGGTGCGACGGCGCCCCCGATCAGGAATTGGGCCAACCCCAGCGCTCCCGAAGCGGCGCCGGCGTTATCACCGTGATCTGCTAGGGCCAAGGACATGGTGGTTGGCATCACCAGGCCGACGCTGGAGACGACCAGAAAGAGACCGGGGAGTAGGGCCGGGAGGCCGAGATGGAGCAGCACGCTGACGAGAACGACGATGCCTCCGAGCGCCGATTCGGTCAGACCCGCTGCCAGCAGTCGGCGTAAGGGGACGCGCCCCGCCAGCAAAGAGGCGACTCGGCTGGCGGCCATGATCCCGACCGCGTTGAGAGCGAATAGGCCGCTGAACAGTTGCGGTGTTAGGCCATAGATTTCCTGGAGAACGTAGGCAGAGCCGGAGATGTAGGCGAACATCGCCCCCAGCACGAAGCCGTTGGCCAAGGTGTACCCGACGAAGACGCGGTCGCCCGCCAGGCGCCGCATCACGGCCAGGCTCGCTGACAAACCGCCACGCCGGCGCCGGGAAGGCGGCAGTGTCTCGGTCTGCCGAACGGCCAGCACGCTGAGCACGACCCCAACCGCCGCGAGTGCCAGGAAGATGCCCCGCCAACTGGTTATGCGGAGCACTTGGGCCCCGAAGACGGGTGCCACCACCGGGGCCACCCCGTTGACCAGGGTCAGCAAGGCGAAATAGTGGGCAATCGCCGATCCGGAGAATCGGTCGCGGATGATGGCTCGGGCGATCACGATCCCGGCCGCCCCGGTGAAGCCCTGGATGGCTCGCAGGATGATCAGCACCTCGACCGACGGTGCGGCGGCACAAAGCCCCGACGCGATCGTGAAGAGGACCATGCCCACCACCAGTGGGGGCCGGCGGCCGAGGGCGTCGCTGAGGGGCCCCGCCACCAGCTGACCTGCGGCCAGCCCGAAGAGACAGGCGGTGATGGTGACCTGGACCAGGGAGGCGTTGCTGTGCAGCTCCCGGGTCAGGAAGGGGAGACCGGGGAGATAGGCGTCGATGCAGAGGGGTCCGATGGCTGTGAGTGCACCGAGCGCCACCAGGAGGCCCAGGTGCCGCTGCGTCGGAGCTGGACTCAGCGCGCCGAGGTCGCCCGGTATCGGGGAGTTTGCAGATCCGATTCGATCTCCCGCGCGGTGGTCTGGAGCTGGGGCAGGATGTCAGTGAGCATCGCCTCGACGGTCACCGAGGTGACGTGCGCCGAGACGTTCATGGCAGCGATCACCGCGCCTCGGCCGTCGCGGATCGGAACCGCCACCGAGCGCAGGCCTAGTTCCAGTTCCTGGTCGACGGTGGCATACCCCTGCTGACGGATCTCGTCGAGCACTTCTCGGAGTCGAATCTCGTCGACGATGGTGTTTGGCGTCAGCGGTTGGAACTGCACCTCGGCGAGGTAGTCGTCTAGTTCGCGCTGACCGAGACCAGCCAGGAGGACCCGTCCCATCGAGGCGGCGTACGCCGGGAAACGCGTACCCAGGGCGATGCTCACGCTCATGATGCGACGGCTCGGTGCCCGAACCACGTAGACGATGTCCATTCCATCGAGCACCGAGATCGAGGCCGATTCGTGGACCCGGGCTCCCAGCTCCTCCAGGTGGGGCTGGGCGACCTCCGACAGTCCCAGTGCGGACAGGTAGGCATAGCCCAACTCCAGCACCCGAGGTCGGAGCGAGAAGTAGCGTCCCTCGCTGCGGGCATAACCGAGCTGAACCAGGGTGAGCAGGAAGCGTCGGGCGGCCGCCCGGGTCAGACCCGTGGCCTTGGCCACCTCGCTCAGGGTGAGCTGCGGGCGTTCTGCCCCGAACGCCCGAATCACGGCTAGACCACGCTCTAGGGACTGAACAAAGTCCGGGCTGCGACCATCTGCCCCGTCGAGCAGGTGCGGGCTGCCGCCTCTGTCCGGCTCGTCCTCGACTGCAGTCCGTGAGCCGCTGACTACCGATGTCAACTGGAGAGTACCTCCGGGCGCGTTCCGCCGAACCGATCCCTCTTCCTAGTATGCGTTCTGTCCGGAGCTCGCACGAGCCGGCCGAGCACTACTGCAATCCAGTGCTCCGCCGTTCCAGGGAACCGCGCGTGGCACGCGCGCGCGAGAGCAGCGGTGACATTGGAGCCAGACGTTGTCGTCCCTCGTCACGGGCTTCCCGCCTGGCTAGAATTGTGCCCCCGAGCGGCCCGTCTGCTACGCCGCAGCTTCCAAAGGACTTTCCGGTAGGGAGGAATGGCGATCGCTGATCCCATGCTGCAGAGCCTTGAACCGAGCGCGTGGGCGCGGCAGTTGGTGGTCGGCGCGTACGACCTCCATGTACACGTAGCACCTGACGTCATGGCGCGTCGCATTGACGACATCTCTCTGGCCCGCCGCTCAGTAGAGCTCGGTCTGGCCGGGTTTGCGCTCAAGTCCCATTACGTCTCCACCGCCGAACGCGCCGCCGTCGTCAACGCCGCAGTTCCCGGCGTCAATGCGCTCGGTGCACTCACGCTGAACGCCGCGGTAGGCGGTCTTAATCCCATGGCGGTTGAGATTGCCGCGCGGGAGGGAGCCCGCATCGTCTGGATGCCGACGGTCGACGCGCGGAACCACCGCGCCAAGAGAGACGTAATGCCCGAGGGAGCTAGCCCGCCGATGTGGCTGGCTCTTCAGGAGGAGCTCGATCAGAAGGGTGTGACCGTTCCCCCGGTGGAGGTGGTCGACGAGCGGGGCTGGCTCGTGCCCCAGGCCCGTCCGGTGCTGGCCCTGGTCGCGGAGCACGACATGGTGCTCGCCACCGGCCACCTCAGCGGAGAAGAGATGAAGGTGGTCATTGAAGCGGCTCGGGAGGCGGGGGTACGTCGCATCATCGCGACTCACCCCGAGTTTCCGCTCGAGGACATGTCCAGCGACGAGCAGCGCGGCTTGTTAGCCGAAGGGGTTTTTCTGGAGCGCTGCTTCACCACGCCCTTCACCGGCAAGTGCGACTGGTCCCGGATGGTCGACAACATCAAAGCCACCGGACCCGCCAACAGCATCGTGACCAGCGACCTCGGCCAACCGCATAATCCTCCCGTGGAGGACGGTTTGGCCCTCATGGCTGATGCCCTCCGAGCCGCTGGATTCGACGATTCCGAGATCACCGCCATGATTGTCACCAACAGTCGAAAATTGGCCGGAGCAGAGGAATTAGGGGCATGAGCGAGACTTTTCCCAGCCCGGTTCTGGTGGTCAGTGCTCACGCCGCCGACTTTGTCTGGAGATCAGCCGGATACATCGCCCGCAGCACCGCCAGCGGCGGACAGGTCCACGTTGTCTGTCTCTCCTTCGGTGAGCGCGGCGAGTCCCAGGGCGCCTGGCGCCAGCCCGGCATGACCCTGGAGAAGGTGAAGGAGATTCGCCGCAGGGAGGCGGAGCGAGCGGGCGCTGTTCTGGGGGCCCAGGTGGCGTTTTTCGATCAGGGGGACTACCCGCTTCCCGACAACGACGAGATCCTCAATCTGCTGGTCGAGGCGCTCCGCACCGTGCAACCGGCGGTTATCCTGACCCACTCCCAGGTCGATCCCTATAACTACGACCATCCGCGGGCAGCCGACTTGACCCTCCGTGCTCGCATGGTCGCTCAAGCAGTCGGCTATCCGTCGGCGCAACCGCCGCTAGGAGCGCCGCCGGTCTTTCGCTTCGAGCCTCATCAGCCCGAGATGTGCGATTTTCGGCCAGACGTTTTGGTCGACATCACCTCCGTCATGGAGCGCAAGGAGGAAGCCATGGCGGCGATGGGCTCGCAGGAACACATGCCCGAGTACTATCGGGATTTGGCCAAGCGCCGCGCGGTGCAAGCGGTCCGCAACGGTGGCTCCAAGAGCATCAAGTTCGCCGAGGCCTACCAGCGCGTCTTCCCCCAGGTCAGTGAGGTGTTGCGGTGAATCCGCGGGTTGTGGTAGGACCGTTGCGAGCCTCCGCCGACGTGACCAAAACCCTTGCTGATTGCGGAGTTGCGACAGTCCACGAAGCCCTCGGGCGGAGCGGTTTGCTGGGCCACCGGTTGCGTCCCCTCTGGCCGGGAGCGCGGGTAGGGGGAACCGCGATCACTGTGCTATGCGCTCCCGGTGACAACCTAATGATCCACGTCGCCATCGAGCAGGCCCAAGCCGGCGACATCTTAGTGATCACCACAACTTCTCCCAGCCAGGACGGGTTCATCGGCGAGTTGCTGGTCACCTCGATGGTGGTGCACGGAGTTGTGGGGGTGGTTACTACCACCGGCATTCGCGATACCGCTGAGATTCGAAAGATGCAGTTTCCCATCTGGTCGCAGAGCATCAGTGCCCAAGGTACGGTCAAGGCCACCGCCGGTTCGGTGAACCTACCCATTGCCATCGCGGGCACGCTTGTTGAGCCGGGCGATGTTGTGGTGGCCGACGACGATGGCGTCGTCTGCGTGCCCCGGCGGGACGCCGAGCCAACCGCGGCGGCCGCCCTGCAGCGAATCGAGAAGGAGGCGCAAGTAAGGGAGATTCTGAGGTCGGGCAAGCTCGGTCTGGATCACTACGGGATGCGCCCTTTATTGGAGCGCCTGGGGGTGACCTATGTGCCCGCCGGCGACGAGAGCGAGAGCTGATATGGGCCAGCCTGAGGGCGGCTGAGGCGGGTGATGAGACGCCGCGACCTGGCCCACGTTGGAGCGGTGGAGTTGCTCACCGAAGTGCCCGACGCGACCACGGACTTCTTCGTGCGCTTGCTGGGCATGAGCGAGGTCGCCCGCTTGGGCGATTCCGTCTACCTGCACGCCTGGGACGACTACGAGCGCTTCACCGTCAAGGTTACTGCGAGCTCCGCATCAGGCATCGGCCGTACCTGGCTGCGCGCCTCCGGCCCCGAGGAGCTGGCGCGCTGTGTCGCGGCCATTGAGGCGGTGGGGCTAGGCATAGGCTGGACGGATGGCGAGCAGGGGATCGGATCCACCTATCTCTTCCAGGATCCTGATGGGCACGGATACGGCATCTACTGGGACACCGAGTGGTACTCGGCACCAGCAGGCGCGCAACCAGTGCTGAAGAATCAGGCGGCGCCTTTCCCGGGCCGGGGAGCCAACGTCCGGCGACTCGATCACGTCAACTATCTGGCGGCCGACGTGCAAGCCACCAGCCGTTTCGTGGCCGAGGTTCTAGGGGTGGCCATGTCCGAGCAGATCCTGCTCGACGACGGAACGCCGGCGGCGGTGTGGTACCACTTCGGCGAAAAAACCTACGACTTGGTCTATACCGGGGATTGGACCGGCAGCAGAGGGCGCTTGCACCACGTCGCCTTCGCCGCCGACCAACGCGAGGATATCCTCCGCGCTGCCGACGTGATGCTCGAAGCCGGCATTCACATCGAGACGGGACCGCACAAGCACACCATTCAGCAGACCTTCTTCCTGTACGTCTGGGAACCCGGGGGCAACCGGATTGAGGTCTGCAATGCGGGCGCCCGGCTTCTGCTAGCGCCCGACTGGAAGCCGATTTCCTGGTCTCAGGCAGAGCGGGCAAAGGGCCAGGCCTGGGGCATGAAGACGATTGAGAGCTTTCATAGCCACGGCACCCCGCCGGTGAAGGAGACCACCTAGGCGGGCGGCATCGAGCTGATCGCCAAGTCCTGTGGCGCCGGTCAGTGCTTGGCGAACCCACCGTCGGCGTTGATGGCGGCGCCAGTCACGAAACCACTTCGTTCATCGCAGAGAAAGAGCAGGCTGCTAACCAGGTCTTCCGGCTTCTCTACCTTGGGAATCGCCTGCCCGCTGACCACCCGTTCCAGCTCGGCGGTGACCCCGGTTCGGACGGCCGTCTCGGTAGGTATTAGCCCAGGAGTTATGGCGTTGACGGTGATCCCCTCCGGACCCAGTTCGCTTGCCAGGGAGCGGGTGAACCCGATCAACCCGCCTTTGGAGGTGGTGTAGGCGACCATCTTGGGCGGACCCAACCAGATGACCGCGCTGGCAATATTGACGATCCGCCCGCTCGGTGACAGCTTGAGCCAGGGTAGAACCGACTGGGTCGCCAGGAATACGCCGTCCAAGTTGAGTGTCATGATCTGGCGCCACTGCTGATAGGTCGTCTCTTCGAAGGCCACCAGGGGATAGATGCCGGCGTTGTTGACCAGGATGTCAATCCGGCCGAACTGGGCCGCCACCGAACGGCCCAGCTCCCCGGCCGCCGTCGACGAGGTCAGGTCGATGGTGAGCGGCAGGAAAGTACCACCCGCCGCCTGCACCGCGTCCGCGGTGGCGGCCATGTCGGCAATGTCGACGCCGGCAACCACGATTCCCGCCTGTGCCAGGCCCACGGCAAAGGCGCGACCCAGTCCACCTGCGGCTCCAGTCAGGACCGCGACCCGGCCGGCCCCAGTGGTTGCCTCAGGTTCGCTGCTCATGGGTCTGTCTCCTCGCTTCCGGTTAGTGAAACGTTTATCAGTAGTGGCTCGGTTCGCTCGCGCAGAGTGGGGATCACATCGTCGAGAAGCCCCACCAGTTCCGCCATGTCGGCGACATCACGAGCGGGACATCCCAGGCCGTCTGCTAGCTGGTCGAGGCGGACCTCGGAAAAGTTAGGCCAGGGCGCTTGGCCCTGCCGCGATGCCAGTCGATCCATGATCCCGTAACTGCCGTTGTCGAGCACGATGAAGAGGGCGCCCACTTGGTAATGGACAGCGCTCCAGAGGGCCTGGATTCCGTAGATGGCGGACCCATCGCCGACCAGGGCGACCACCGGCCGTCCGGGGTCCGCCATGCGTAGACCGATGGAGGCCGGCAGGGCGAAGCCGAGTCCGCCCATGGCGGCGCTCAGGTAGCCCAGGGGCTCGCGGGCGGGTAGCATCAGCTGCAGGTCGTCGCGGCTGGAAGGGCTCTCTTCGACCACGATGGTGTCTCGATCAAGGCGCGCCGCCAGGGCGGCGAAGACGCGCCGGGGCGTGAGCGGCCCGGCGCCGTCGTGACTCTTGGGAGCTGGGCGGGTAATTGCCGCCGGGGCGGGACCGCCGCGGGCTGGGATCACCTGAGCCAGCTCCTCGCAGATGGCGGCGATCGGGCCTAGCACCGCCAGCCGAGCCGGGCTGCGATTGGCCTCAGCCGGTTCGTCGGTGATAACCGCGGCTACCGTACCTGCGGCGAACAGCGGACCGGGCTCGAAGTGGTATTGGCGTAGGGCGGCTGCTCCCACCACCAGTACCAGATCGTGGGCGGCCAAGGTCTCACGCAGACCGCTTCGTCCGGCCGGGAGGAAGCCCTGAAAACGCGGGAGATCCTGGGGGAATCCCGCCTGGGCGGTGAAGGGCTCCTGCCAAACCGGGCAGTTGAGCTGGTCGGCCAGCTTGACCAGGGCGTCCCAGGCTTCCCTGGTGTCGGCACCGGCACCGGTCACCAGGACCGGCCGCTTGGATGCGGCCAGCAGATCCCGGAGCTCGGTGAGCGCTGGCGCGGGAACAGACCTTGCCTGCACCAGCGACTGGGGCGCGGAGATGGCCGTGTCGTCCATCTCAACGCCCCAGTCGTCCATGGGCACGATCACCAGGGATGGGCCACGCTGCTCGAGCGCCTCGAGCCGCGCGCGGGCCAGCGCTCCGGGGACGCTCTCAGCGCGCAGGGGCAGATGAACCGAAACCGGGTAGTCCCCGGCCAACTTCTCGAGGTGGCCGGTCAGGAAGGGCTCGAACTCGATATGGCGCCTGTCCTGCTGGCCCACCAAGACCACCAGCGGGGCCCGGTTGACCCGGGCTGTGGCCAGAGCCGAGACCGCGTTGCCCAGCCCCGCTGCCGTGTGCAGGCTGACCAGCTGCGCTTGCCTGCTGGCCAGTGCGTAGCCGGCGGCCATACCCACCGCCGCGTTCTCGTGGAGCGCCAGCACGTAGTGCAGATAGTCGGGGAAATCCGCCAGCAGAGGGATCTCGGTGGAACCGGGGTTGCCGAACCAGGTACGCAAGCCCAGCTCGGCTGCCAACTGGAAGGTGACTTCGCGAACGCTGGGCACCGCTACCTGTCCCAGAGGAGGATTAGTCCGCCGACCCAGCTGGAGCCTGAGCTGCTACTTGTGGCTCCCAGCACGCGGCCAATTTAGCAGGATGACCAAGCCCTTCTTGAACGACAGCCGAGACGACCCAGCCGGCTGTCGCACCCGAACAGCGCTAGTCCCGGGGGCCGCCGTATCATCCGGCCTCTCGGCAACCAACTGGAGGCAGCATGGCCAACGACATCGACGGCTACGGATTTGCCGAGCAGGGTCGGACCATCGGCCGCCTCAGCTCTGACATTCGGGAACTCGACCGGGCGGGAATCGAGCGAGTGGCTCAGGGGTGGGACCGCCACGTCGGAGAGGCCCACCTGGACGCTTTCCGGGCCGCCGAGCAGGAAGCGTCGGAAGTTCTGGAGGCGACTGATCGGCTCGCCCAATGGCATCAGGTGCGGGACGCCCTTCACAGCCTGACCGAAGGCACTTCGGCACTGGTGAGTTGGAAGTCCGAGCATGGCGAGGTGGGCGAGAAGGCGGAGCGGGCGGCGCTGGCGGCAGCCCTGGGCCTGCTCGCGGGAGCGGACGGAGACCATCCCGATCTGCAGGTCCTTCTACGCCCCATGGGCGAGGCCCTGCCCTGGCTGGTGCTTGATCAGGAGCCCAGCCCCGGACCGGAGTGACACGGCGGTCGCCGTCGCGAGCCCCACCGCCGAAGCCCCCGGAACACTTTCCGAAGCCACTCCGGACCCCAGATCGCGAGTGCGGGCTACGATGAAGTTGCCGCCCCGACTAGTTCGGGAATCAGCCGCCGAGCACCGAGGTCAACGCCTATGTCGATGACCAGCACCCTCGAGCCGAGGGCTGAGAAGTTCCACCACGAAGCCCTCATGTACGCCGGCGACGAAGGGTTTCGGGCGGGCACTCTGCCCTTCATTCGGGAGGGGATCGCAGCCCGGGAGCCGGTGATGGTGGCGCTCGCCGCCGACCGCATTCGGGAACTGACCCGAGCGCTCGGGTCGGACGCCAAGGCGGTCCGCTTCGTCGACATTCGCCAGATCGGTTACAACCCGGCTCGGATCATTCCTGCCTGGGTTGATTGGGTGGAAGCAGTCAGCCCCGACGGACGGCCTGTGCGGGGCATTGGAGAACCGGTCTGGGCAGGGCGGTCATCAGACGAGCTGGTGGAGTGCGAGCGCCACGAGGCGCTCCTCAACCTGGTCCTGGAGAAGCATTCCCAGTTGCGCTTGCTCTGCCCCTATGACGTCGATCAGTTGGATCCGTTGGCTCTCGAGGTGGGTCGGCGCACCCATCCCCTCGTGCTCCAGGGGGGCCAATCACTGAACAGCGAGCTGTACCCGGGGACGGGGCACATTTCGCAGCTGCACCAGGTGCCCTTGCCAGCTCCGCCGGCAGGCCGGATCGAGCTCGAGTTTGGGGCGGGCCAGGGTCCTGAGGTGCGCCAGGTGGTGGCCCGCTGCGCGGTCTCGGCCGAACTGCCGACCATGCGGCGAGCCGACTTGGAGTGGGCGGTCACGGAGCTGCTGACCAACAGCATCCGCCACGGTGGCGGCCGAGGCACGATCCGGGTCTGGGAGGACAGCGCCGGGATCGTTTGCGAAGTCCAAGACCGGGGTCGCCTCGATGATCCGCTGGTGGGGCGCTACCGGCCGAAGTTTCCGGGGGCAGAAGTACGCGGGCTCTGGCTGGTCAACCAGATCTGCAATCTGGTCCAGGTCCGGTCTTCCGAGGTAGGCACCGTCGTCCGCATCCACGTCAGTCGTGCTGAAGGGCCCCGCGAGGTGGGTGGGGTGCCGCTCCTTTCCGACCAGTTGCTGACCGCGCTCGACAGATTCGCCCGGGAGGTGGAACGCCGCCTGAGCCAGAGCGACCGCTCCCTGCTATGGAGGCTCACCCCAGGAGCCGAGTCATTCCTGATGAGGCTGCCCGACGGCGGCGTCAGAAGGACAGATCTGCCCCGTCTCCTAGCCACCGACTCGAGCGGAGTTCAGGAGCTGCAAACCGAGTTGGAGGCGCTGGGACTGCTGCATCAGCGGGCCGAAGCGGACGCGGTTGTCCGGCTTCTCCCCACCGCCAAGGCGGGCCGCCTGCGGGAGGCGGTGACGGCGGCGCGGCGAGCCGTTCTCGAGCGCATGGTGTCGCGCCTGCCTGCTGCCACGCTGGCTGAGGTGGAGTCTGCCCTCGGCGGCTGGGCAGCTCGATAGTCAGAGCGGCCGCCCCGGCACCGACCAACCCGCCGGGGCCGTCGCCGGACGACCCGGTCTGGGCCCCCAGCAATGCCTTTCTTGACGAGTTGGACAGGATGGCCGAGCAGTGCGGGGAGTCCCCCTGGGGCCTGATCTCCATCTACGCCACCCCCCGGTCAATCGTCTTGGTCTTCGACGACGACGTCTGCGGCGGGGCCCTGCGCGACAACCACATTGAGATCCGCACCCAAAAGTGGGATCCCCTGTTCCAGGCGCTGCGCTCGGCCGGCCACACCAGCCGGACCAGACAGCTCCAGCTGCGGCCCCGCCGTCACCAAACGTATGACTGCCCCGAGTGCGAGCTCATCTGGGACAACGACTCGGCGTAGGCAGGCCGCTGCTATTTTGGTCCTGAGTGTGCAGCGGGACAGGACTCCTCTACTCCACCCCGGCTGGTTGGAGGCTCTCCCACATCGACGAGTAGGCGCCGGCGTCCGCCAGGAGCCCCTCGTGGCTGCCATCCTCGACGACCTTGCCGTCAGCGAGGATGACGATGCGGTCGGCTTTGCGGGCCGTCTGCAGGCGGTGGGCGATGATGATGGTGGTGCGTCCGCTGGCCAGCCGGGTCATGGCGGACCCCACCCTGGCCTCGGTGGCCAGATCGAGGTTGGAGGTGGCCTCGTCGAGGACCAGGATCTTGGGGTCGATGAGCTGGGCCCGGGCCAGAGCGAGCAATTGGCGCTGGCCGGTTGAGAGCGAGCGGCCCCGTTCTAGCAGTTGGTGGTGATACCCGCCCTCCAGCTCCCCGATGAAGTAATCGGCGCCCACCGCCCGGGCGGCTGACTCGACCTCGGCGTCGGTCGCCCTGGGTCTTCCGTAGGCGATGTTGTCCCGGACCGAGCCCGAGAACAGGAAGGGCTCCTGCGGCACGTAACCGAGGCGGCGCCGGTACTCGCCGGGCTCGAAGGAACGTAGGTCTTGACCATCGACTAGGACCCGGCCTCGTTGGGGATCGTAGAAGCGAACAATCAGCTTGGCCAAGGTCGACTTACCGGCCCCGGTCTCGCCCACCAGAGCGATCGTCTGCCCAGCCGGAATCTCCAGGTCGATTCCCTGGAGCGCCTCGGGGGCATCGCCCTTCGCCGAGTCCCGAGGAACCCCCGGCGGTGAGAGTTCATCGCGGCTGGGATAGCGGAAGTGGACCCCCTGCAGTCGGACCGCCCCCTGGGACATCTCAACCCGGGCGGGGTGTTCCGGGGAGGGCGTCAGACTCCGCTGGGCCATCAGTTCTCGAATGCGCCGCATGGAGGCGCCTGCCTGCTGCCAGGAGTCAAAGACCTGGGACAGCTGCTGGATCGGCGAGAAGAACATGTCGATGTAGAGCAGGAACGCGATCAGGGCCCCGCTGGTGAGCTGACCCTGCGCGATCAGGTAGCCGCCGAATCCCAGAATCACCGCGTCGGCCGCGTCGGAGAGAAACTGGACGAAGGGGAAGTACACCGAGACCAGCCGCTGGGCGGAGAGGCGAGCGTCGAGATAGCGTTGCCCGAGGCGGTGGAACTCTTGCTGACTGAGCTGCTCGTGCCGGAAGGCTTGCGCCTCTCGGACCCCCGCCAGGCTTTCCTGGAAGTCGGCGTTGACCACGGCAATGCGCTCCCGGGCGCGGTCGTAGATCTTGGTCGAACGCCGCCGGAAGATGGCGGTGGCCAAGCCCAAGGGGACGATCACCAGCAAGCAGGCAGCCGCCAGGCGCCAGTTGATGAAGAAGAGCGCGACGCCTACCCCGAGGAAGGTACAGATGCTCACCACCGCGGTGATCAGGCCACTCTCCAGGAGCGATTCCAGGGAATCCACGTCGGTCGTCATCCGGGTCATGATTCGTCCGGCCATCTCGCGCTCGTAGTAGTCGATGGAGAGGCGCTGCAACTGGGCGAAAATCTTCACCCGCAAGGCCAGCATGAGACGCTCCGCCGTCCGCCCGGTGACAAAGGTCTCGGCGATCGAATCGGCCAGGTCGGCCAGCGTGATCACCAGGAAGAGGGCGGTGGCGATGACGATCACCGCCAGCGAGCCGGCCACCACTCCCTGATCGATCCCACGCTGGATCAGCAGCGGTCCGGCCAGGCTCGCCACCGCGTCGAGGACTACCAGGACCAGGCCCAAGCCGAGGGGCCGACGGTAGTTCTTGATGAAGGCCCCCAGCGAGAAGCCTTGGTCGGGACGTGACTCGGCCTCGACGTCGACCAGGGCCTCGTCCCGGATCGGACGCAGGGCGGCTACCTTGGCCAGCAACTCCGGGGTGGGTGCGAGGCCGCTCCGCCACCCGCCACCGCCACCAGTACCGCCGAGTCCGGCACCCAAAGACGGCGCCGAGGCC
>JBAQYY010000043.1:0-10383 GCA_049790415.1 Candidatus Dormiibacterota bacterium
AGCGATTGTGCAATCGGTTGACACGGAGGGGGCCGGCCGGTAGCCTGATCAGGTCTTGCCAATCCAGCACAGTGGTCCAACGCAGCCGGAGTTGCGACAAGGGCGCCTCAGGTTGGCACTAGCGGGAGGGAGAGCTCCTAGATGACCGTCGGAAGGAAGTTGTTCATGGTCGTCGGCGGGCTCCTGGTGGGGGCTATCGCCCTCGGAATCTACGTCGTCTTCTGGCTCTCTTATAACCCGGAGACGATCACGGCGCCGACGACGACGAACTCCTCCGGCCAGGTGACGACCCACCTCTTCCTAGCGACCACTGGCTCGATCGACTTCGGTACCCACCCCGACTGGGTTGCCTATCTGATCCGCCACGACAACAAGTGGGTCAGTTCGACGGTCTGGACGGTTCCCGCCCACTCCACGATCCACGTCACGATCTGGGAGTACGACGGCGAAAGTGGCCTCCGGAACCCCTTCATCAGCATGGTCCGGGGCACAGTTGGGGGCGTCGCCTACGAAAACGGTAAGGCGATTCGCTATATGAATCCCGCCCTCCCCGCTCACTCCTTCTCGATCCCCGAGTTGGGACTCAACGTGCCCCTGGAGGGGATCACCCAGGCCAGCTACCCGGCTGACCTCACCAACCCTCACAACTTCCACATGACCATCAACTTCTCGTTCAAGACGGGCGCTCCGGAGACCGTCAACTGGCAGTGCTTTGTGCCCTGCGCGGCAGGCTATCTCTACGGCAACGGTGGACCGATGCAGACCATCGGCTACATGGACGGCTACTTAAAGATCGTCTGAGCGGATCTGGGGGGACCCCCCAAATCCTCCTCTGCCTCTCGAAAAGAACACAGGAGTCGCCAACTTGACCACTCGACGGCACCTCGTCATTCCCGCCATCGTCGTAGCGGTCTTGTCCTTGATCTGGGATCTGCTGGTAGCCCTGGTGCTGCACATCCCGCCGGGCTATGCCACGACCACGGCGGCGGACCAGACGGTAACCAGCCAAGTCTTTGCCATCATCGCCGGCGACATTGGCTTCGCCGTGGTGGGCTTCGGTCTCTACTTTGCCTACGTCTTCAGTCGCCCCGGGGCGGCGGCCGAGGCGATTAGGGAGACTGGTCCACCGCCCCGCTCCCAGGTGCTGCTCCCGATCAGCTGGCTCTCCGCGTCATTCGTCTTGGTGATGTTTGCGGCCGGGTTCGGCACCATCGAGTTGGAAGGTCAGACATCCCCATCCCTGGTGGTTCCGGCGCAGGCCTTGGCGGTGGGAGCTCAGAACCATCCCCTGATCGTCCAGGTGATCGGTCAACAGTGGCAGTTCACCTACCGCTATCCCCAATACGGCGGGTTCGAGACTCAGCAACTGCGTATTCCCACCGGCCGTCTGATTCAATTCGACGTCACCTCTCTGGATGTGACGCACCAGTTCTGGGCCTACCAGTTGGGTGTCAAGGTCGATGCCAATCAGGGGGTGAATAACATCGGCTACACCTACGTAACCAGACCGACGGTCATCGACGTCCGTTGTGGCGAGCTCTGCGGACTTTGGCATGGCTACATGACCGATGTGGGCTCCCAGGCAGGGCAGGCTCTCACGCCGACCGCCTTCGCCTCCTGGCTGAGCTATGCCAAGGCCACCTACGGTCCCGAGGAAAAGAACCTCCCCAAGTTCGCCTTGACGTATTTCCCCGAACCACTGCAGTACGGGAGCTGATTCCCCGAATGACCTTGAGACGCGCACAGGCGAGCGACCGTCGAGGACGGCTGGCCAAATCCATGGAGAGAGAGAGTTGAGTCAGACAGCCATCGCCAGCGGTAGGGCGCCGGTCCGGTTCTCACCGCGCCGTTTGTTCTTAACTCAGAACCTAGTCACCGCCATCATCGTGGGCATCGTTTCCGGTGCCTTCGCATACTGGATCGGGGCCCAGCTGGAGACCACCGACAACGGTGACGCCGGGATCCTGCTCGGTTACATCGTGGGGGCGGCCGGGTTCCTGATCACGATGGGGTTCGCCAACGACGTGATCTTGCGGCTCCGTGGCCTGCCCAGCCGGAGCGTCATCAAGACCGCTGAGCGCAAGGGCTGGACCGAGTTCTTCGGTATCTCCTTGGACCACAAGGTGGTTGGGATTCAGTTCGCGGTCGCCGTGGTTCTGATGTTCTTCCTGGCGGGCTTCCAGGCCATGATGCTCCGGACCGAGCTGCTCTATCCCAACGGGGCGGGGCCCTTCCCGGCCGGACAGTACGAAACCCTGGTCGGACTGCACGGCCTGCTGATGATGTTTGTAGCCACCTTGGTCCTGGTTGGTGCGTTCGGCAACTACTTCATCCCGATCATGATCGGGGCCAAGCGGATGGCCTTCCCCCGCCTGGAGTCCTTCGCCTTCTGGCTGGTGCCCCTGGGCGGACTGATCCTCTACACCACGATCTTCGCCGGCTTCGGCGGCGGCTTTCCCACCGGATGGTGGCTCTATGCGCCCCTGTCGGTTCAGGCTCGGGCCGGGGTTGACGGCGCCATCGTCGGCTTCGCCTTCATCGGCATCGCTGCAGCAATCGCCGGGATCAACCTATTGGCCACCATCTTCGTGATGCGCGCGCCGGGGATGACCTGGAGTCGCCTGCCCATATTCGCGTGGTCCATGATCGCGGTCGAATTCCTGTCCGCTTTCGCCACTCCCGTCCTCGCCTGCACCTTGATGATGGTCGGGCTGGACCGGGCGGTGCACTCGTCTTTCTTCGAGGCTGCCGGGGGCGGTAGCGGCCTTCTCTACCAGGAGATGTTCTGGTTCTTCGGCCACCCCGAGGTATACATCTTCATCCTCCCGGCCTTCGGAGTGGTGCTGGAGATACTGCCGGTATTCGCACGGAAACCGCTCTTCGGCTATCGCCTGGCGATCGCGGGAATGCTGGGCGTGTCGCTGCTGAGTTGGTTCGTCTGGAACCACCATATTTTCACCAGTGGAATCGCACCTGGGCTACGGCCTTTCTTCATGACCGCGACCGAGCTGATCTCGATCCCCACCGGAGTCATCTTCCTGAACATGATCGGCACTCTGTGGAAAGCCAATTTGCGACTCAAACTGCCCATGCTTTTTGCGCTGGCGATGATGTTCAACTTCCTCATCGGCGGGCTGACCGGAATCTTCCTCTCCGACGTGCCCTTGAACGTCACCTTGCACGACAGCTTCTTCGTCGTCGGCCATTTCCACTACACCATCCTGGGTGGTGAGATCTTTGCCCTCTACGCGGCCAGCTACTTCTGGTTCCCCAAGATCACCGGCAAGATGCTCAACCCGCGCCTCGGCAAGTGGCACTTCTGGACCGCCTTCATCTTCTTCAACACCACTTTCCTGCCCATGTTCGCGGCTGGCTATCTGGGTCAGGTGCGGCGCACGCCGGCGTATCCGGCTGAACTGCACGGAATCAACGTCTGGATCTCGGTTAACGGATTCCTGTTCGGGCTCTCCAACCTGATCTGGTTGGCCAACATCATCTGGTCCTGGGTCTTCCAGAAGGAGCGGGCGCCAGTCAACCCCTGGGAGTCGCGCTCACTGGAATGGCAGCTGCCGACGCCCATCCCGGCCGACAACTTCCCCCGCATCCCGACTATCGTCTCCGGCCCTTACGAGTACGGCGATGGCCCATCGCGGCCGGTAGCCGAGTGGCCGACTGAGCCGGGACCAACCTATACACCAGCTCCGGCCACCTGAGGGTGACGTCCAGATGATCTCTGACAACACAGCGGCGACGGGAACCTTGCGCCGGGGTGGGCAGGCCCATCCTCCGGAGCAGATAGCGCGGATTCCTCTGGTCGGGACTTGGCTCCTGATCGGTTCGACCTTCTTCTTCGTCTTGCCGCTCTTCTTCGCTTTCTTCTTTCTCCAGCAGGCCAACATGAATCACATGTGGGAGCCCAAGGGAATCCATCCCCCCAACCTGGCCCTGGGGACGGTGGCGATGGCTCTGGCGGTAGCCGGGATCCTGTTGGCCCAGTCCGGGTTGCGCAACCTGAAGGCCCAGGCGACGCTCGCCTTGTTCGCCAACGTCGGTCGCGCAGCTGCCCTCCTCATGGCCGCCGCCGTAGTTGTCCAGATCTGGCAGCTTTCCCACGTCGGCTATGGAATCGACAGTGGCGCCTACGCCAGTTGCTTCTTCGCGATGCAGACCGTGATGACCATCATGATCGCGGCGCTGGCGCTGTGGGTCTTGAGCCTGGCCAACCGCTCCGGCTACGAGGCGCTACATCCAATTGCCATGCCGGCGGTGGACTCTCCCGAGGAGGTAGCCACCCCGATCTCGGCGCTGTCAGCCTCCTATGAGATGTTCGCCCTCTTCCTGGGAGCCGTCGTCGTACTGGCGTGGGTTGTCTGCTACTTCCTCTGACCGGGAGCCGATCGCAAGTTAGCCCGGGAACTTCCAGGCTGGAGGGAAGGGCGGAGTTCTCCTTTGGTGGCGTCTGAGAAGATGGGTGTGAACGCGGGTAGTGACGGTGCCAGGTCGACTGGCTGCGGGTTCGGGGAGGTTGATTCCCATCGCTGACTCGGTGATTGAAGCAGCTCCGGCGGCTCGCGCCAGTGCTCCGGTGAAGGCGCCCTCGAGCGCTTGGGCGCCTTCCAAGGCCGTGCCCAACCAGCGGGCGCTGAGCGCTCTGGTGGCGGACTACATCAGTCTGACCAAGCCCGGCGTGATGAGCTTGTTGCTGGTCACCGAGTTCTTGGCCATGGTCATTGCCGCCCGAGGTTGGCCGGGACTGGGCCTAAGCCTGGCCGCGCTGGCGGGAGGTGCGTGCTCGTCGGGCGGAGCAGCTGCCATCAACTGTTGGTTCGACCGCGACATCGATGCGGTCATGGGCCGAACCCGGCACCGTCCCCTACCCTCGGGACGAATCCGTCCGGAGGGCGCGCTCGCCTTCGGAGTGGCGCTCAGCCTAGGGGGATTCCTGCTATTCCTCCTGCTGGTAGACCCCTTGGCAGCGGTGCTGTCGGCGGCCGGAGGCGCCTTCTACGTCTTCGTCTACACCTTCTGGCTGAAGCGGACCACCAAGTCGAACATCGTCATCGGCGGGGCGGCCGGTGCGGTGCCCCCGCTGGTCGGGTGGGCGGCTGTCACCCACGGTCTGGGACCGGTTGGACTGGCTCTCTTCGCGGTCGTCTTCCTCTGGACGCCGCCCCACTTCTGGGCCCTCTCCTTGATCGTAAGACGTGACTATGCGGCCGTCTCAGTGCCGATGCGCCCGGTGGTGGTGGGCATCCGCCGGACCCGTACCAGCATCGTCGGCTACACCCTGGCCTTGGTCGCCTTCAGTTGCGCCCTGACCATCTGGCTGGGCTGGGCTGAGCTGGCCGTGGCCCTGCTCTTGGGCTTGCCCTTCATCGCGCTCAGCGTTCTGGTTCTGCGCGAGGCGGGAGGAATGCGCTGGGCCCGCAAGCTCTTCCAGTACTCGATGCTCTACCTGTTCGCCTTCTTCCTGGGCACCGCCGGAGTGGCTGTCCTAGCCCACTGAGCGCGTTCGGTCAGGTCAGGAGTTGTCCACTCCCAGGCAGACCACCACGATGAAGAAAGAGAGCATGGCGACGAACAGCATGATGGCGATCAGCCAGGCAGTCCGACTCATCCGCAGGGGCGTTTGAAGGTCGGCTAGGGTCTGGGGTCCGTCCGGCGGCGGGGCCTCGCGGTCAAGACCTTCCCGGCCACCGTCGCTGGCAGGCGTCACGTGGGCGAGTATAGGACCGGCGCCTGGTGAATTCGAGTTGCCGATCTAGAATGACTCACTTGGGAATGCAGTTCGAGGATCTGCGCCCTCGCCTGAAGTATTTGGGCGAGTCCGAGGTCGCCACGCTGGAGCGTGCCTACCGGGTGGCAGAACTCGCCCACGAAGGCCAGATGCGTCTCTCCGGCGAGCCCTACATCAGCCATCCCCTGGCGGTGGCCGCCCTGCTGGCCGACCTCCACCTGGACACCGACGCCCTGGCCGCGGCCCTGCTGCACGACGTGGTCGAGGACACCCCGATCGCCGCTGAGCAGATCCGTGAGGAGTTCGGAGCCACCGTCGAGAAGCTGGTGGCGGGGGTGACCAAGCTGGGCCGCATCAAGCTCCACAGTCAGGCTCAAGTGCAAGCGGAAAACATCCGCAAGATGCTGGTCGCCATGGCCGAGGACCTGCGCGTGGTGCTGATCAAACTGGCCGACCGCATGCACAACATGCGCACCATCGCCGCTCTTCCCGAAGACCGCCAGCGGCGGATCGCCCAGGAGACGATCGACATCTACGCCCCCTTGGCTCACCGCCTGGGAATCTGGCAGATGAAGGCGGAGCTCGAGGATCTCTGCTTCTCGGTCCTCGACCGCGACAACTACGAGCGGGTGCGCCAGGAGGTCCATCTACGCCGACGGCAGCGGGTTCTGGTGCTGGAGCAGGCCTGCCAGCAGCTGGCCGCCGACCTGGCCGAGGCGGGGATCCGAGCCGAGGTCGCAGGCCGGCCGAAGAACCTGACCAGCATCTTCCGCAAGATGCAGCAGGGCGGCAAGACCATCCGCGAGATCTACGACCTGGTCGCCCTGCGGGTCATCTGCGACGACATCCGCGGCTGCTACGGAGCCCTGGGCGTGGTCCACGCCCTCTGGAAGCCGATCCCGGGTCGCTTCAAGGACTACATCGCCATGCCCAAGGGCAACGGCTACCAGTCCCTGCACACGACCGTGGTGGGCGAGGGCGGAGAGCCGGTCGAGATTCAGATTCGCACTCGCGATATGCACCGCACCGCCGAGGAGGGGATTGCGGCGCACTGGCACTACAAGGAGGGAACTCGCTCCGACCAGCGCCTCGACGAGGGCTTCAGCTGGCTCCGTTCTCTGCTCGAGTGGCAGAAGGAGGTCCTCGATGCCGAGCGCTTTGTCGAGCACGTCCGCCTCGAGGTCTTCCAGGACGAGGTCTTTGTCTTCACTCCCAAAGGTGACGTGCTCTCCCTGCCCGCCGGAGCCACCGCCATCGACTTTGCCTATCGGATCCACACCGACGTCGGCCATCGCTGTCTGGGGGCCAAGATCAACTCCCGGATGGTGTCGCTGGATCACCGGCTCCAGAACGGTGACATCGTTGAGGTCCTGACCACCCGCTCCGAGCGGCACGGGCCGAGCCGGGACTGGCTCAACTTCGCCAAGACCAGCAGTGCCCGGGAGAAGATCCGGCAATGGTTCAAGCGCGAGCGCCGGGAGGAGAACGTCACCCGGGGACGCGAGTTGCTCGACCGCGAGTTGCGCCGGATGCGGGGGATCCAGTTGAGCTCAGTGCCCCAGGCACGCCTGCTCGAACTGGCCAAGGAGTTCCGTATCCCTGACCTCACCGACTTCTTTGCCGCCGTCGGCTATGGCGAGGTGGCGGCGCGGACGATCGTGCTCAAGTGGGCGGCCCGGGAGGAGGCTGGGGTGGCGGAACAGGTCCCGGCCAGCGCCATCCCGCTGGTGACCCGGTCGGCTCCCAGTGGAGGGGTGCGGGTGGCCGGCCTGACCGACCTGATGACCAACATTGCCCGTTGCTGCAAGCCGGTCCCCGGCGAGCCGATCCGCGGCTACGTGACCCGGGGCCGCGGGGTGACCGTCCATCGCGAGGACTGCGTCAACATGCGCCACGCCACCGACCCGCAACGAATCGTCGAGGTGGAGTGGGACGAAGGCAGCCGCCAGGTCTATCCGGTGCGACTTCGCATCGAGGCCCGGGACCGCACCGGCCTGCTTCGTGACGTCGCCACCGCCATCGCCGAGAGCAAGGTGAACCTGAGCGGAGCCGCGGTTGAGGTGGACGGTTCCCAGGCGGCGGTGATCAACGCGGTGGTGGACATCTCCAGCCTGACCGAGCTGAGCCGGCTCCTGGAGCGGCTCGAGGGGGTACGCGACGTACAGCAGGTGATGCGCGAAGTCAACTGAAACGGGTGTTGTGTCGGGTTGTTCCGGCCCAGCCAATTACACTGCCAGTTCGATGCCCCCGATCTCGCGGCCGCGCGGAACCGAGGACCTGCTGCCCGCCCGCCTGGCGGCCATGGCCGGAGCTGTCGCGGCGGGCATGAGGGTGGCCAGCAGCTTCGGCTATCGGGAGATTGCCACGCCCATCTTCGAGTCGACCGAGCTCTTCGTCCGCGGAGTGGGCGACACCACCGACGTGGTCCGCCGCGAGATGTACACCTTCCCGGATCGGTCGGGTCGCTCGCTGACTCTGCGCCCTGAGAACACTGCCCCGGTCCTGCGCGCCTTCGGCGAGTCGTCGCTGCGTGAGCTGCCACATCCGGTCCGGCTCAGCTATGCGGGTCCGATGTTCCGCTATGACCGGCCCGGGAAGGGGAGGTTCCGCCAGTTCCATCAGTTCGGGGTGGAGGCGATCGGCGATGCGGAGGCGGAGTTGGACGCTGAGGTGATCGCGGTCGCCTGGGATTGGCTGCTGGACTTGGGCCTGGGGGGAATCAGTCTGCAGCTGAACAGCATTGGCGATGCCCAATGCCGGCCCGCTTACCGCCAGGCCCTGCTCGATCACTTCGCCCCCCATCTGGCCAAGCTGCCCGAGCTGGACCGCGAGCGCCTGAGCAGGAATCCGCTCCGGATTCTGGACAGCAAGGACCCCGAGACCGAAGCGCTGATGGCCAATGTACCGCGGACGCGGGACTTCCTCTGCCCGGATTGCCAGGACGCCTTCGAGCGCGTGCAGGTGGCCCTGCGTGCCTACCGCATTCCCTTTCAAATCAACGATCGCTTGGTGCGAGGACTCGACTACTACGTGCGCACCACCTTCGAGGTCTGGCACGAGGACTTGCAGGGCGCCCAGAACGCGCTCTTCGGGGGCGGGCGCTATGACGGACTCTCCCAGCTCCTTGGCTATCCGGCCGCGCCCGGGGTGGGATTCGCGGCCGGTCTGGAGCGAGTGGTGATGCTGGCCCCGCCGCCAGCGCCCTTGGCCCCTCCCCAGGTGGTGGTTTGCTCGGCCCAGGAGAGCGCTGTCGGCCTGGCCGTCGATCTGGCGCAGCGCTTGCGTCGTGACGGCCTGGCCGTCATTTGCGACGTGGGCCGGCGCAGCTTGAAGGGGAAGATGCGGGCGGCGGAGAGGACCGGGGCTGGAGCGGTCGCCATCCTGGGTGAGCAGGAGGCCCAGTCCCAGCGGATCACTCTGCGTCGCCTGAGCACAGGAGACCAGGTTTCCCTCCGTCTGGCGGAGGCGTCTGCTCAGGTGCGCTCCTGGGCTGAGACGAGCCTCGCGGAGGGGCAGTCATGAGGGGTCGACGCTACTGCGGCACCGTCACTCTGGCCCAGCGCGGCGAGCGCGTTCTCCTGGCGGGCTGGGTCAACCACCGCCGCGACCACGGTGGTCTCACCTTCATCGACCTGCGCGACCACACCGGGGTGGTCCAGTTGGTGTTCAACCCGGCCAAGTTCCCAGCGGCCCAAGAGGTCGCCGAGCGCAGCCGTCTGGAGTGGGTCCTGCGAGTCGAAGGAGTGGTCGAGCCGCGTCCCGAAGGCAGTGCCAACCCCAACTTGCCCACCGGCGAAATCGAGGTGGCGGTCGAGGTCTGCGAGGTGCTGGCCCAGGCGGAGGCGATGCCGATCGGTACCGCCGATGAGGCCGAGGCGGACGAGCGGATTCGCCTCCAGTACCGCTACTTGGACCTGCGGCGGCCCCGGATGCAGCGCAACCTGCGTACCAGGCACCGCTTCATCAAGAGCCTGCGCGACGAGGCGGACCGGCAGGGCTTCATCGAGATCGAGACGCCGACCATGATCCCGAGTACTCCCGAGGGCGCCCGGGACTTCGTGGTGCCGAGCCGGATGTGGCCGGGCCATGTCTGGGCTCTGCCCCAGTCGCCCCAGCTCTACAAGCAACTCTCGATGGTGGCCGGATTTGACCGTTATTTCCAGATTGCCCGCTGCTGGCGTGATGAGGATCTCCGTTCCGACCGCCAGTTCGAGTTCACCCAGCTCGACTT
The DNA here is from genome assembly GCA_049790415.1 of Candidatus Dormiibacterota bacterium. Taxonomy (GTDB): domain Bacteria; phylum Chloroflexota; class Dormibacteria; order Aeolococcales; family Bog-877; genus Bog-877. The sequence continues at coordinate 9,969 of JBAQYY010000043.1, forward strand.
GGAGATGTCCTTTGTCGACGAAGAGGAGATCTACGGGGTTCTGGAGACAATGATCTCGTTCGCCTGGGAGGCCGCCTTCGGCAAGCCGGTGCCCACCCCTTGGCCCCGCATCCCCTACCAGGAAGCGATGGCTCGCTTCGGCTCGGACAAGCCCGACACTCGCTTTGGCAACGAACTGATGGATGTCGCCGACGTATTTCGGACCAGCTCCTTCCGGGTCTTCAGTGGCGCTCTCGAGAGCGGGGGCACGGTTCGGGCGCTCCGGGTGCCAGGCGGAGGTGAACTCACCCGAGGCGACCTGGAGGGGGAGTGGCTCCAGGTCGCCCGCACCTACGGGGCGCAGGGCCTGGCCTATCTGTGGCGTCGAGCGGGACAGTACGAAGGGTCGATTGCCAAGTTCTTCTCTGCCGAGGAA
>JBAQYY010000044.1:0-24550 GCA_049790415.1 Candidatus Dormiibacterota bacterium
ATGGGGGGCATCATCGGCTCAGGCTGGCTCTTTGCCGCGCTCTCCGCGGCCGCCACTGCCGGGCCGGCAGCGATTGTCTCCTGGGTGATCGGCGGGGTGCTGGTCCTGCTAGTGGCCTTCAACTACGCCGAGGTTGCCGGGATGCTGCCCCGGACCGGTGCCATTGTCCGCTACCCGCACTTGACCCACGGAGGGTTCACCGGCTTCATTCTCGGCTGGACCTACCTGCTTTCCGCGGTCAGCGTGCCGGCCATTGAGGCGGAGGCAGTAGTCACTTACGCCAGCACCTACATCCACGGCATCATCAACCCGGTCAACTCGGAGTTGACCTGGCCGGGCGGGATCCTCTTTGGGATCGGCCTGATGATTCTCTTCTTCGTCATCAACTACGTCGGGATCCGGTTCTTGAGCCAGTTCAACAGCTTCATTACCGGTTGGAAGTTCGTGATCCCGATCCTGACCGTCATTTTGCTGTTCGTGTTCGACCTCCATGCCAAGAATTACGCCAGCTTCGGCGGGTTCGCTCCGCTTGGCTGGGCACCAGTACTTGGTGCGGTGGCATCTTCCGGAATCGTCTTCTCATTCCTCGGCTTCCGCCAGGCCCTCGATTACGGCGGGGAGGCTCGCAACCCACAGCGCGATGTGCCTATCGCGACGATCGCCTCGGTTCTGGCCGGCTTGGCCCTCTACGTGCTTCTCCAGGCCGCCTTTATCGGCGGCATCAAGTGGGGAGCCTTTGGCATCCACGCCGGAGACTGGGCAGCGTTGAAGGCGGCCGGCAGCGCCGCCAAGGACGCTCCTTTCTACGTTGTCCTTAAGGCGGCGGGACCTGCCCTGCTGGGCGGTTTCGCGACGATCCTGCTGATTGACGCCTTCATATCACCGAGCGGCACCGGATATGTCTATCTCGGCACCTCGGCGCGAACCGTCTACGGTCTGTCGATCGTCGGCTACCTGCCGAAGGTTTTCCAGATGATCCTTTCCCGGTTCCGCATCCCCTGGATCGCCCTGATCGCCTCTGCCGTGGTCGGCTGCCTCTTCTTCCTGCCCTTGCCGAGCTGGTACGAACTGGTCGGGATCATCACGGGGGCTACCGTGCTTACCTACATCTTGGGTCCCATAGCGGTGCACGTCCTGCGTCGAACCGCGCCTTCGCTAAGACGTCCCTTCCGCCTGCCGGCGGCGGGACTGATCGGACCGGCCGGATTCGTGGGGGCCTTGATGATCGTCTACTGGTCCGACTTCGAGGAGTTGGCGATTATCTACGCGGCCGTCTTCGTCGCCCTGCCGCTCTTCGCCTGGTACTACGCGCCCCGCAAGGGCTGGGTGAACCCCATGTCCGGCGCGATCTTGGGGCTGGTCTTCCTGGTCCTCTGGATCCTGGTCCAGCGCTGGGGCCAATGGGCGCTGGTGGCGAGTCCTTTGACCCTGGCACATCCTGCGTTCCCAGTCTTCTACTTCACCACCATAGTCCTGGTGGCTGGGTTCACCGGAGCCCTCTACTACCTGTGCAATGCTGAGGGCCGCCAAGCGGTCAGTAGTACCTGGTGGCTGATCTATCTGCTCCTTGCGGTGTATGGAATCTCCTACTACGGAGCCTACGGGCCAGCGGCGCTGCTTAATCCGGGCAAGCCCTCCGGAATTCCCTTCCCCGCCGATCTGTTGGTGGTAATCATGGTCGGACTGCTCTCCTACGGTTGGGCTATCCACAGTGGCTACGAGACTGAGGAAATCAGAGCCATCGTGGAAGGTGGCACAGCCGTCATCACAGATGAGCCCAGCCCGCCCGTTGCAGCCCCGACCAATCCAGCTCCGCAGTTAGGCAGCTAGTCTCGCCAACCCTCCTCCTGCCCTCGCTCGAGAGGGCAGGGGGAGTCCGCCTGCGAGGGCCGAGGTTGACCCTTGCGTTGGGGACGAGTCTCCCGATCGTGGACAGGTTCCGAGCCCGGCTAGAGTAGACGCGGATGGGTCCTGCCGACTCCTCGTCTGGGCTACCCACCGAGCGCGAGGTCAGTGGCTGGCGGAGGCTCCTGGTCGAGCCCCGGCGGCCGGCCCGGATCGCTAACTCCCCTCGCGCCCATTGGTGGGTGGTGGCGACTGTCTGCGTCGGGGCATTCATGGGCCAACTGGACGCCAGTATCGTGGTCATTGCCCTGCCCTCGATGCAGACCTACTTTCACAGTAATTTGGGCGGGGTGGAGTGGGTCGCCCTGGCCTACCTGCTGACCCTTGTGGCATTGGTGACCGCGCTGGGGCGCTTCGCCGACATGGTCGGCCGAAAGCTGCTCTACATCTACGGATTCGCGATCTTCATCATCGGCAGTGGCCTTTGTGGCTTGGCACCCAGCCTGGTCACGCTCGACATCTTCCGGGTCGTGCAGGGGTCGGGCGCAGCGATGTTGCAGGCCAACAGCGTGGCCCTAATAGTCCAGGCCATGCCGCGCGAGAAACTGGGCCGGGGAATTGGGGTTCAGGGCGCTGCCCAGGCACTCGGCCTCTGTCTGGGCCCGGGGATTGGCGGTCTGCTGTTGGTGCTGGGCGGCTGGCGACTGCTCTTTCTGGTCAACATCCCGGCTGGAATTATTGGTATAGGCCTCGGCTGGTTCCTCCTTCCCCGCAGTCGCTTTCTCGCCAAGCGAGAGCCCATCGACTGGGTCGGGCTGGGTCTGTTCGTAGTCGCCGTCGCCGGTCTGCTACTCGCCCTGTCGTTCGGCGATCAGGCTGGCTGGGGCTCTGCCTACGTCCTGGTCTGGTTCGCGGCAACCTTGGTCTTTGGGGTGGGATTCCTCGTCTGGGAGGCTCGGGCCAGCGCCCCGATGATGCGGCTGGGGGTCTTTCGCCGGCGCGCCTTCAGTTTTGGCATCACCAGCGGCCTTCTCTCCTACCTGGCGCTTTTCGGCACCCTCTTCGTCTTCCCCTTCTATCTGCAGTTCTCTGGACACCTCAGCCCCGCGGCCGCCGGACTGCGTCTGCTCATCCTGCCGCTGGCGCTTGGCCTGACGGCGCCCTTCGCCGGTCTCGGGGCTGACCGTCTGGGCGCCCGCCTGCTCACGGTGGGGGGCATGGCTCTAACGGCGGCCGCCCTTCTGGCGATCGCGCTGCACCCCACGACTGGGCCATTCCTGCTGGTCGAGCTGGTCGCGATCGGAGTTGGACTGGGCACCTTCACGCCCCCGAATAACGCCGCCATCATGGGCGCGGTGGAGAGGGAACAAGCCGGTATGGCTAGCGGCATCCTCAACATGACGAGGGGCATGGGAACAGCCATGGGGGTGGCCCTGGTCGGATTAGTCTTCGGCCTTGCCGCTGGAATCTCTACCGCGCACGCTCACTCACCGGCGTTGGTCGAGCATGGCTTGGCGGCCGCGGCGTTCTTCCTGGCAGCGATCGCGGCGGCTGCAGCCGTTTTCTCGTCCCTCCGTGGGGGCGGACAGCTGGGCTCGACCGACCGTCCTTTTACCGAGCTCTAGCCGGGACCGGCAGCCTGCCCTGGTCACGGGCCTCCTGAGCGCGGGGTGGTCTGCTGACATCACCGGACTCCCCCCGGCTCCTCAGCGGAGCCCGGCCGGGGGCATCGGCAGCGGCGCCGTTCCGTCGCCTTGTGCTCCTTCGTACTGCTGTTCAGCGCCGGAGCTTGGTGGGGCATACCCTCAACTGATGACCTGCGACGCCTGGAGGGATTCGACGTGCTGAACTTTCTCTTTCTCCTCACCGCTGGCCCTCGCACCGGGGCGGTGCACACAACGAAAGCCCTCGCCCTGGCGGCGGGTGCCGCCGGACACCGCGTCGAGGTGTTCCTGGCGGGCGACGGAGTTGCCCATGCCGGCAGTCTGGCCGGAATTGTGCCGGTGACCCTGTGTGACGCGGACCTCCGATGGCGCCAGACCCAGCCAGTCGAGATTGCAGGTGTACACCGGGGCAGCCTTCGGGACCTGGCCCGCCAGTGCCAGGAGGCTGACCGCATCTTGGTTTTCCGATGACGGCCGAGCGACAGGAGGTGGTGGTGCTGGCCCGCGGTGCTCTCGACCGAGAAGACCCAGCGCTGGCCGTGCGGGTCGCCCTCGCCCTCCCCCTGGGGGGGATGACGGTGCGACTGGTCCTGGTTGACGCCGCCAGCGCGTTGGCGTTGGCGACCCCCCTCCAGCTCGGTGCCTGGACCGGGGCCTTGACTACCGAACTCGAGACTCTGATCACGGATGAGGGGGTACCAGTAGTGGCGGAACTGGAATCGCTGGTCGCGCTTGGCCTCGCTGAGCGAGACCTGCGGCCCGGGGTCGAGGTGGCTACCCAAGCGGAGGTGATCGCCATTTGCGGGTCGGCGGCAACCTGTCTTGTCCTCTGAGCTCGGTTCGGAGCTGCACTTGATCAGCCGTCGCGAAGACGCCCGTGCCTGGGAGCACTGCCGCGCCCGCATGGACGCTGGCTTTCGGGTCGAGGTGGTGCTCTGTCACGACGCCGTACTCGAGACCGAAGCTACCGTGCAATCCGCCCTGGGTGAGAAGGGGACCAACGAGATTGTGGTGCTGGCCTGCGCCGAGGATGCCCAGCAGCGGAAAGTAGCGGAGCGATGGGCTCTGGTCGACTACCCCGGCATCATCGAACGGTGCGTCGCCGCCGTCCAGGTGACGAGCTGGTGAGGGCCCGGCGATGACCGCGGCGCTGCAGGAACTCAACGCGGCAACGGTTGAGCGCTACAGCCGGCAGCTGTTGTTGCGCGAGGTGGGCGAGGCGGGTCAGCTCCGATTGGCCCAGGCCACCGCCGTGGTTGTCGGCTGCGGCGGGCTCGGCGTGCCGGTGGCTCTCTACCTTGGTGCCGCTGGCGTCGGCCGCCTGATCCTGATCGACCCCGATCGGGTCTCTCTAGACAACCTCAACCGACAGGTTGCCTACCGGACCGAAGAGGTTGGCCAGCCCAAGGCCGCCCTGCTGGGAGCGCGAATCTCCGAGCTCAACCCCACCGTCTCAGTCGAGACCCACTCGACGGCGGTGAGTCCGACTTCGATCGGGGAACTGGTGGCGGCTGCTGATGTGGTGCTGGAGTGCTCCGACGACCCGACCACCAAGTTCCTGGTCAACGACTACTGCGTTCCTCGGGGGACGGGACTGGTCATCGGAGGCGCCGTTGGCTTGGCCGGGCAGGTGGTCACCGTCCCCGCCGGCGCCGCCTGCTACCGCTGCCTCTTCGGCGCTCCGCCGGCAATGCCCGGCCTCACCTGTCGCGACGCCGGAGTTCTCGGTGCGCTCGTGGGCATCATCGGATCTCTTCAGGCCCTGGAGGCAATCAAGCTGATCTGCGGGCCGAGCCCGGAGGCAGGCGGGCGGCTGTTCGACTTCGATGCCGCCGCCGTTCGCTGGCGGGAGGTTCGCTTCCCGCTCGATCCCGGTTGCCCGGCTCATGGGGGGAGAACGCTCGGCAACGGCCATAATTGAGATATGGCGGTTGCAACCGAGGGACTGCTCGCGGAGGAGATCCGCGATCTTCGACGTGAGCGCAAAGCCCTGATCCTGGCCCATAACTACCAGCGCGACGAGGTCCAGGACATCGCCGACTTTGTCGGTGACTCGCTGGGACTCTCGCGCCAGGCGGCGGAGACGGATGCCGAGGTGATCGTCTTCTGCGGGGTCCATTTCATGGCCGAGACTGCCGCCGTCCTGGCCGAGGGTCGCACCGTCCTGCTACCTGATCTGGATGCCGGTTGCTCCCTGGCGGCCAGCATCACCGCGGATGAGCTTCGGGCCTGGAAGGCGGAGCATCCGGGGGCCGTGGTTGTGAGCTACGTCAACACCACAGCCGCGGTCAAGGCGGAGTCGGATTACTGCTGCACCTCAAGCAACGCCGTGGAAATCGTGAATCGCATCCCCCGGGATCGCGAGATCCTCTTCTGCCCGGATCTGTTCCTGGGATCGCACGTGGAACGGGTCACCGGCCGCAAGATGCATGTCTGGCTGGGCGAGTGCCACGTCCATGCCGGGATCCAGGGATCCCAGCTGGCCTCCCAGCGGGCGGCTCACCCCGGCGCCGAGATTCTGGTTCACCCCGAGTGCGGATGCACCACGTCTGCCCTCTACGAGGCGGGGAGGGGAGAGTTCGCCGGCGCCACCGTAGTCACCAGCACCGAGGGCATGGTTCGCCACGCCCAGAGTTCTGACGCGGAGAGCTTCATCGTTGCCACCGAGGTCGGTGTCATGCACCGGATGCGCCAGCTGGCTCCCGAGAAGACCTTTCTGGCGGCTAATCCGGACGCCATCTGCCCCTACATGAAGATGATCACCCTGGAGAAGGTGCGCGACTCGCTGCGCGATCTCAAGTACGAGGTGACGGTTCCCGCTGAGATCGCGACCCGGGCACGCTTGGCCATCAACCGCATGGTCGAGGTCGCTGGGTGACGGCAAGGGGGGAGGTGATCGGGATCTTCGGTGGATCCGGCCTCTACCAGTTGCTCGAGGGAGCTCGTGAAGTCCGGGTTGACACCCCCTTCGGTCCTCCCAGCGACAGTCTTTGGATCGGTGAGATCGCCGGCCGCCAGGTCGCCTTCATGCCTCGGCACGGTCGGGAGCACAGCCTTCCTCCCCACAGGATCAACTTCCGCGCCAACTTGTTCGCCATGCACCAGGCCCAGGTCGGGCGTGTCATCGCCCCCTGCGCTGTGGGCTCGCTCCGGGCCGAGATTGCTCCCGGGGATGTGGCGATTCCGGACCAGTTCGTCGACCGCACCTGGGGCCGGGCTGACACTTACTGGGAGGGTCCGATCGTTCAGCATGTCAGCGCGGCTGATCCCTACTGCCCGGAGCTGAGTTCGGCGGCCGCAGCAGCCGCCGCTCGGCAGGGCGCCAAGGTGCACCAAGGCCAGACCCTGGTGGTGATCCAGGGGCCGCGATTCAGTACTCGAGCGGAGTCCCGCTGGTTCTCCGGTCAGGGCTGGGGCGTGATCGGCATGACCGGGTACCCGGAGTCGATCCTGGCCCGGGAACTGGGCATCTGCTATTCGGCGATCGCTCTGGTGACTGATTACGACGCCGGCCTGGAGGGTTCGGCGGAGATAGCTCCGGTGACCCACGAGGAGGTCCTCAAAGTCTTCGCGGCCAACATTGGCCGTGTTCGCCAGATCCTCTTTGACCTGGTCGAGAACCTGCCCGGCGAGAGCGGCTGCCAGTGCGCCTCCAGCCAGCCTCTGCCCCAGCTGGCCGCCTCTTGAGCGGGGGGGCCGCCCACATCGCCGGCGACCCGCCCCAGCCGCAGCACCGACTCCTCACCTTCGGCGCCGTCTGGCGGCGCACCCAAACCATGCTGTTCTATGGGGCGGCAGTGATGCTCATCGGCACCGCCGTCACCTATGCCGATGACCACAAGCTCGACCTGGAGTTTCTCCTCCTAGGCCTGCTTCTGCTCGTCTTCGGCCTGGCCTACCTGTTCGGAGCCCGTCGCTACTACGTCCAGGTCACCGAGGGCGGCCTCGTCCTCAACGGCTTGCGGCGGCACGCCTTGATCCCGTTCGCGGACATCCGTCAGGTCCGCTGCCAGCCGCTCCAGGTGCTCTTCGCCGCCGCCAACCGCAAGGGATTGATGGTCAGGTCGCTGCGCCAATTCGAGCGCAGCCCAGCCTGTGTCATCCGCCTCGACCTGGAACCGGAGCAAGTGACCCGGCTGGGGAAGTCGGCCGGTCGCGGCTGTGCCGTCGACCAGGATCTGATCCTGGTGGTGGCCGACGCCAAGGAACTCGAGCGCAGTCTCCGGTCCCGGGTTCGCCGGCGCCCGCCCGCTCCGGCATCCCACCGGCGCTGACCCCGACCGGCATGCCCGCCTGGCAGCGCGAGGGAGTCGGGACGGCGGCAATCGCGGCCATCTTCGCTGCGCTCTGTGTCCTCTTTCACTGGCCGGTTCATCCCCTGGTGGCTGCCGTCCTGGTGGGGGCGCTCTGGGGTTTGTCGCTCCTTCTGCGTCGGCATCGTGGCCTCACCGGAATCGACGGCCTCGACTGCATCATCGTGGGGGTGCTGGTGGCAGCCGCCCTGGTCGTCCGCCTGGCCAGTCCCATCTACTTGGACTTCCTGCAGGGCAACCTGGTCGCCTCCGGCACCGTGCCCGCCCCGGCCGGCGTCCATCGCTCGCCAACTCATGACGTAGCTGGGATCGGCGCCTGGGGGCTGGGCTATCCCTTCAACGTCGCGGGCTGCACCCAAGTACCCAACGGACCGAAGAACGCCGAGGTCAAGCGCTGCGGCTTCGTCTTCGACGAGGTCTACTTCCCGGTGGACGCGCTCAAGGATCTCAAGGGGATCGACTATTTCGACCCTGAGCCGCCCCTCTCCAAGCTGATCATTGCGGGCGGGATCAGCTGGCTCGGATTCAATCCCTGGGGCTGGCGCATCATGTCGGCGATCTTCGGCAGTCTGGTCATCGGCCTGCTCTACTTTCTAGCCCGACGGCTCTGGCATAGACATCGAGCTTTTCCCATGTTGGCCGCGCTTTTCTTCAGCCTAGACGGCCTCGAGTTAGTCGAGTCGCGGACCGGCCTGATCGATATCTTCGCCGTCTTCTTTGTCATCCTCGGTCTTTGGCTCTTCACCCTCCACTGGCATGCCCGGACTCGCTCCCAGTGGCTCTGGACGCTGTACCTGACCGCGGCCGCGTCGGGTTTGGGGGTGGCCGCCAAGGCCGACATGGTGCCAGCGGTGCTGCTCATGGTCTTGCTCTTGCTGGCCCGCTGGGTGCGCCCCCACATCCGGCTGCGGGGCCTGGGAGGGCGGGGCGTCCGTTGGCTGCTGCCTCCGGCGCCCGACGATCCCGTCGAGGCGGGGCGACGGACGATGGTCAGATCACTGAAATGGAGCTGGCATTACCTCGGCGCCCTAGTCCTGATCATCCTGATTTTCTATCTTTCGTTCTTCCGCTACTGGACCATTTCCCACACCGTCTACGTCAATTACGCCAACACCAGTGGGCCGACCGCCAGCTGCACCGGGCTGACCACCGATGCCTCGGTTTGCCGGCTCCCGGTGGCGATGCCGATCAAGCGCGACCAGCTCGGTCCGATCACGCTCTGGCTACCCACCTCGTTCAACCTGGGCCAGTCGGTGGTCGACATGGAGATGAACAGCCTGGCCGGGCTCAGCTACCAGGCCACGCTCAAGGCCACCCATCCCTTCGCCTCGCCCTACTACACCTGGCCGCTGGACGGCCACCCGGTGCTCTTCTACGCCGTCTACACCGGCAACGGGGTGACCACTAGCGACGGTCAGACGGTCTCCAACTACACCTGGATCGACGACATGGGCAACCCCGCCATCTTCTGGATGGGGCTGCTGGCCCTGGCCGCCTGCCTCTACTGGACTCTGCGGCGCCGCGATCGGCTCGCGCTCTTCATCCTCCTCGGGTTTCTCTTCGATTGGCTCCTGCTTTGGTCGTGGCCCTCCCGGATCCTCTTTTTCTACGAGTTCCTCGAGGCGCTCCCATTCGCCTGCCTGGCCCTGGCCTACTGCTGTACTCGACTGATCCATACCGAGGGGACAGTGCAACTGGGCCGGGTTCGGCTGGGTCCCTACAGCCTGCGCCCGCTGGCCGGGGCGGTGATTCTGGCGGTGATCCTCAGCTTCGCCTACTTCTATCCCCTCTGGACCGGGCAGCCGATCCCGTCCACCGACTTCTTCCAGCACATCTGGCTGCCTGGCTGGTACTGAGGCGGGCCCCACCAACCGGTGACGTGGCAACTGGCGGCTTACTGGGTACTGGTGCTCGCCGCCGGCACAGCCCTGGTGGACGTGGTGCCCCTGGAATGGCGCCTGGCGGAGCGCTTGGCAGCCGGGCTGCTGGTGGGGGTGGTGGCTTCCAGCCTGCTCGGCCTGGGGCTCTCGCTGTGGTGGGGCGTCGGTGTCGCAGCCTCGCTCGGGGCGCCCGCCTTCCTGCTGCTGGTGGGGGCTGGGCCGAGGGCGAGACTCTGGCTGGGCCGGGGCAGGCTCGGGCCCCAGGGATGGGCGACCTGGCTGGCTCGGGAGTGGCAGCGAGCCGGAACCCGGGTGGGCATCGGGGTCGCCCTTCTGGTGGGGGCAGTCTTCTACTTCGTCTTCACCAGAGCCCTCGCCGAGACGGGTGGCTCGATTGTGGCCAATTACCCGACTGTCTGGTCTGACTGGTCGGTCCACGCCGCCTACGCCCAGAGCTTTCTGGTCGGCCACAACCTCCCGCCCCGAGACACCCTGGAGGTCGGCACCGGCCTGCGCTACCCGTTCCTGCCCGACTTCCAGTCGGCGCTCCTGGAAAGCCTGGGGCAAAACCTCTGGGGCGCCCTGGATGTGCCCTCCTGGCTGATCTCCTGGGCAGGAGCCGTCCTCTTCTGGCACCTCGCCTTCCGGGTGACCAGGAGAACCTATGCCGCGGCGCTGGCGCTCCTGCTCGCGCTCCTCGGTGGGGGACTGGGATTCATCGGCCTCTATGGCGACGGCTGTCAGCAGTTGGCCCATACCGAGTCCGGCTTCAGCGCCAGCTCGTGCACCAGCGTGACCTCCCAGACCCCGGCCGTCGCAGCCGCCTTCGTCGCCCACTTGCCGACCGAGCTGACCCATCTGACCCGGTCCTACGACGGCCAAGATCAAACCGACCCACCAATCGCTGATCTGGAGTGGTATGAGCCGCTCCTGGCGTTCTGGCTGCCCCAACGCGACTTCGATTACGGCCTGGCACTGGTGGCCCTACTCAGCCTGCTCCTCTGGGAAGCCTATCGAGGGCGGCGCAAAGCCTTCCTGGTGGCCGCCGGGGTGGGAGCCGCCGCTCTGCCCTGGTTCAACCCCTTCGGCTTCCTGGTCATCGCGTTGGTCGGCCTGTGGTGGTTGGGACGCCAAGGCTGGTGGCGCGGGCTCGCCTACTACCTGGTGCCGCTCTTGCTACTGGGGCTACCGCGGATGCTCTATGTCATCTCCGGGCCCCACGGCGCGCTGGCCAATCCGGTCGGCAGCAACCTCTACCCCCAGCTGGACGTGGGCTGGTTGGCCCACGCGGCCAGCTCCTGCACGGCGGCCCAGTTCAATACCGGCGCTGTTTGCGATGCGCTCTACCTGGCTGGCGCGTCCCCGATCACCGCCCTCAGCTATCTGGCCCAGAACCTGGCGCAACCGGCGGTGTGGGGCGAGACGGCCGGCTTCTGGCTCGCCAACACGGGCATCTTCACTCTGCTGGCGGTGGCCGTTCTGGTGCTGCGCCGGATCCCGTCTCGGGCTCGGGACGAGCTGCGGGATCTGCAACTGCTGCGCTTCTGGGCTCCCTTCTGGCTGCTCTTCCTGATCGGCAACTTGGTCATCACCCAGCCCTGGAACTGGGACAACACCAAGCTCCTCGAGTACTGGTACGTCGGGGCCGCCATCCCGGTCGCATGGCTCATCTGTGTCCTAGCAGGCCGGGGCTGGTGGCGAGTTCTGGCGGGACTCGGTGTCCTGTCCTTGATCCTGAGCGGCCTGCTGAGCATGGATCTAGCCCTGCTCGGTCAGAGTTCGGTGTCCCAGAGCCCCAACACCCCGACCGCGCTGAGCGTGGCCGGCAGTCAGGAGCAGGTGGTCGCCAAGGCGGTCCTGCGCCGCACTGCTCCCTCGGCAATCTTCCTCACCGAGGGTCAGCCCAACGAGCCGGTGTCGGCATTGGCGGGGAGAACCGTGGTGCTCGCCTATGACGGCTGGCTTTGGAGCTATGGGCAACCTCTGCGCCGCCGTCTGGGCGCGGTGGAGGAGATGTACGCCGGTTGCCCAGAGCACGGTAGCTGTGACGTCGGCAAACTGCTGCGCGCCTACGATGTGTCATATATCGAATTCGAAGCCAGTGACTACAACAACATCACCGCCAATCTGAGTTGGTATCAGGGCCAGCATCTGCCGGTTCTGGTGCACACGGAGAATTACGTGATCTTCAACGTTCGCAGTCTCTGGTCCGCGAAGTGACTGCCGCTGTTGCGAGCGGGACAGAGCGCGCTCTCGCCCTGCTGCCGGCGACAGACATGCACTGCCATCTCCTCCCGCCCGAATTGCGTCAACCTTCGTCCGCCAGTTGGCAGGACCCGTGGTTTGCGGCCTGCCACGCCGACGCTAAGGACTTCGCCTCCGGCGAGGAGGTGGTGCGCGCCTTGGATGGAGCTGGGCTGGAACGGGGCGTTGTCTTTGGCTGGCCCTTCGCCGACCCCGGCCTTCTCAGCGAGGTCAACGACTACGTGGCTGAGCAAGCGGCCGCCTCCGGGGGACGTCTGGTCGGGCTCGCCCTGATCAACCCGGGCCGTCCCGGCTGGGGAGCGGAGCTGAGGCGTTGCCAGGGGTTGGGGCTGCGTGGGGTGGGCGAGCTCAACGCCGACGCCCAGGGGTTCGAGCTCCTCTACGAGGGAGGCTTGGCCAAGGCCCTGCAAACGCTGACGGAGATGGACTGGCCGATCATGCTGCACGCCAGTGAGCCGGTCGGGCACGACTACCCGGGCAAGGGTAGCGCCGGGCCTAGGCGGCTCTGGCAGCTGCTCTCTCCGGCCCTCGCCAGCTCCCCCGGGCTGCGCGTCTGCCTGGCCCATCTAGGGGGCGGTCTTCCCTTCTATGCCCACATGCCAGAGGTCCTCCAGCTGTGCCGCCAGCTCTGGTTCGACACGGCCGCCCTGCCCTATCTCTACCTCACCGGCGCGCTCCCGGCGGTGGACCAACTACTGGGCATGGGCAGGACCTGTTTCGGCAGCGACTTCCCGCTTTTGCCCCCGACCAGATACAGAGAGCAACTGGCGCGCCTGCCGGTAGCGGCCCGGGACTCCCTGCAGCGGACCGCACCCCAGGCTTGGCTGGGCTCAGGCCAGGACGGCTGACACCGGCAACTGGGGGAGACGCCCACCGGGGCCGACCGATACCGGCACAATCTCGGCGATGGACTCTGCAAGTTCCAAGCTCGCCTTCTCTCTGATCGCCATGGAAGGCCCCGATCAGTACAGCCAGGCAGGTGGGCTAGGGGTCCGCGTCTCCCAGTTGAGCCGGGCTCTGGCGGCGGGTGGCAATCCCACCCGGGTCTACTTCGTGGGCGACCCTGAGGCAGCCGCCGAGGAGGTCCGGGAGGGGGTCGAACTCCATCGTGTGGGCCAGGAGATTTCGCGAGAATTCCCAGGCGGCGTCTACCAGGGCGAGCGGCTCAAGCTCAGCTACCTGGCGGCCCGTTTCCCGGCCCAGTTGATCAGCGAGTGGGTGGAGCCTCAGATCCAAGCTGGTCGCCTGCCCGTGCTCCTGTTCGAGGAGTGGCAGACCGCCGCCTGGGCGCAGAGCACCTTCGATCTGCTCTGCGAACGGAGCATCGCCAGTCGCTGCCTGGTCGTCTGGAACGCCAACAACCAATTCGGATTCGAGCGCATGGATTGGGTGGGCTTGGAGCAGGCGGCGGCCATCACCACCATCAGCCGACACATGCGCCTGCTGGTAGGCGGATTCGGCGTCGACCCGATCGTCATCCCCAACGGGATTCCCGAGGAGTACTTGCGCCCGGTGGAGCCGCTCGCGGTCGAGGCCCTGCGCCACGCTGCCGGGCCGCGCCAGCTCCTACTCAAGGTAGGCCGCTTCCACCGTGACAAGCGCTGGACCCAGGCGGTTCGCGCCCTGGGCGAGTTGCGACGAGCCGGCGCCCCGGTACGCATGCTGGCCCGGGGCGGCAACGAGCATTACCGCCAAGACGTGCTCCAGGCGGCCCGCGAGAGCGGACTCCGGGTCGAGTCGTGGGACGAGCAGGTGACTGAGGTGGCTGACCTGGAGCGGGCCCTGGCCGCAACCCAGGACGTGGATCTCCTGGAACTGTCTAGGTTCCTTCCGGAGGAACTTCTGCCCGTGCTATACGCCGCCTCGTTGGCGGTTCTGGCCAACTCCGGGTTCGAGCCATTTGGCCTGGTTGGGCTGGAAACCATGGCCGCGGGCGGGGTGGCGGTGGTGGGAGCCACCGGCGAGGACTATGCCCGCCACCTGCACAACAGCCTGGTGATCGAGACCGAGAGTCCCCAGGAGTTGGCCCAGGTCATCTGGCGGGTGGCCTCCCAGCCGCAAATTGGCGAAGAGATCCGGCACTCAGCTCGGCAAATGGCGGCCACCTACAGCTGGCCGTTGGTGGTGGAAGGTGACCTGCTGCCGCGCCTGGCCCTGCTGGCCCAGCGCCAGGGGGTCGTCTGGCCAGGGAGCGGGCCCGACGCGGAAGCCTAGGCTCAACTTCCGACTAGTACCAGCCCGCTAGGCTGCTGACTAGGTTATCTGCCGATCCGGTTCCGGGAGTCGATTCACATGCCACCAAGCCAAGGACCAGCCGACTGGGATGTCGACGACGTCCTGCGGATTCGCGTTCGCCGGGTCGGACCCATCGACAACGCCGCCTATGTGGTGGCCTGCCCGGAGACGGGAGCGGCGGTCCTCATCGACGCCGCCAACGAGGCCGACCGGCTGATCGCGGCGGTGGCCGACCTGCAGCTGGTTGCCATCCTGGAGACCCACGGCCACCCGGACCACTGGCAGGCCCTGGCCGAGGTCCAGGGGCAATTCCCCGGAGCCTGGACGGGCGCCCACGCCGCCGACCTCGCGATGTTCCCCAAGCCGCCGCCGGCCCGCTCGCTTGAGCATGGCGAGGTGGTGGAGTTCGGTCGACGCCAGCTCCGGGTGCTCTCCACCCCCGGCCATACCCCCGGCAGCATCTGCTTCTACCACCCCGGCTACCTGTTCACCGGCGACACCCTCTTCCCTGGTGGACCGGGCGCCACAACCCCGCCTCTGGGCGACTTCTCCACCATCGTGGAGAGCATCGCCACCCACCTGATGGTCCTGCCCCCGGAGACAGTTGTCTTCCCCGGACACGGCGGGCCCACCTCGATTGGAGCCGAGTCCCCCCATTTCCCTGAGTGGGTAGCCCGGGGCTGGTGAGCTAGGCGGTCAATCCCGGCCGATATCCGCGCCGATCTGGTCGTCGGCGAAGAGCTCGGGCTGTTCCCCATGGATGAAGCTGCGGCGATGGTGGGCGCAGACCCCGTGGCGGTTGATGGCACCGAGGTGGTGGGGAGTCCCGTAGCCCTTGTTGGAGGCCCAGTGATAGTGGGGAAACTCGGGGTGCAACTCCCGCATCAGGTGGTCGCGGTAGACCTTGGCCACGATCGACGCCGCCGATATAGCCGGGACCAGCCGGTCGCCCCCGATAACGCTCTGGTAGGGGCGAGTGGTGCTGATCCGGAGGTTGCCGTCAGCCAGGTATCGGGGCGCTGAGACCCCCTCGATGAGGCGCTCGAAGGCAACCCGGTTGGCCCAGCCGAGCCCGCGATCATCGATTAGCTCCACCTCGATGACGATTACCCCTAGCGCCACGGCGGCGGCACGGATGAGGGGCTCGATCGTCTCCCGCTGCTTTTCCGAGAGCAGCTTGCTGTCGCGGAGCAGAGGGTGGCTGAACTTAGGAGGTAGGACGACTGCGGCGGCCACCAGGGGGCCGGCCAGGGCACCGCGCCCCACCTCGTCGAGGCCGCAAGCGTCGGGTCCGGCCAATTGCCAGGGAAGGCGGGCTGCGTCCACGGCCACCTGGGCAGTCTAAGCGTCCTCCGCCCTCCGGGAGCCGCGATATGGCCCGATATACTCGGCCTCCAGATGAGCACCCCGTCCGAGCCTGTCCGGACCGAGGGGGCAGCGGCACAGGACCGCCGCGAGGAACTGCGAAGGCGCGAGGCGACCGCCCGCCTAGGCGGGCCGGAACGCTATCGCACGAGACTGCCTGAGCAACACAAACTGCCGGTCCGCGAGCGCCTCCGCCTCCTCTTTGACCCCACCACCCCGTTCCTCGAGGATGGCCTACTGGCCAACACCGCCTCGCCCGATGAGATGGGCGCGGATGGGGTGGTCACCGGGATCGGGACGGTGCAGGGGCGAAGGGTTTGTGTGGTTGCCAACGACCCCACCGTCAAAGCCGGCTCCTGGGGTCCGCGGACGGTGGAGAAGATCATTCGCACCCAGGAGCAGGCGGAGCGGCTGCAGATCCCGCTCTGCTACCTGGTCGACTCTGCCGGTGCCCGCATCACCGAGCAGCGCCAGATGTTCCCCGGGCGCCGCCACGCGGGGCGCATCTTTCACAACCAGGTGCGCCTGAGCGGGCAGATCCCGCAACCCTGCGTTCTCTTCGGCCCCAGCGCCGCCGGTGGCGCTTACATCCCCGCCTTCTGCGACGTGACCTTCATGGTGGAGGGGAACGCGTCCATGTATCTGGGCTCGCCGCGGATGGCGGAGGAAGTGGTCGGCGAGCATGTTTCCCTTGAAGAGATGGGCGGCGCGCGCATGCACTGCAGCGTCAGTGGCTGCGGTGACCTGCTCAGTCCCGACGAAGCGTCCGCCATCGATTCGCTCCGCCGTTATCTTTCCTACTTTCCCTCCAGCTGGCGCGGCGAAGCGCCGGCGGCAGCGACGCGGCAGCCCGGGAGTCACGCTGACATTGGCGAGCTCCTACCCGCCGAGTCGACTAAGGGCTACGACATTCACCTGGTTCTGGATGCCCTGCTCGATGGAGGCTCGTTCTTCGAGATCAAGGCCCTCTACGCCCGGGAGCTGGTCTGCGGACTAGGGCGGCTCGGCGGGCGCGCCGTGGGGGTGGTCGCCTCCCAGCCGGAACACCAGGGCGGGGTGCTCTTCGTCGATTCCTCGGATAAGGCGGCGCGCTTCATCAGTCTCTGCGACGCCTTCAACCTGCCCTTGATCTTCCTGGCCGACGTGCCCGGCTTCATGATCGGCTCGGCGGTCGAGCGCGAGGGCATCATCCGCCACGGGGCGAAGATGATCGCCGCCCTCAGTTCGGCTACCGTGCCCCGCATCTGCGTGGTCCTGCGCAAGGCCTATGGAGCCGGCCTCTACGCGATGAGCGGTCCCGCCTTCGAACCCGAAGCCACCTTGGCCCTGCCCACCGCCGAGATCGCGGTCATGGGTCCCGAGGCAGCTGTCAACGCGGTGTACGCCAATCGCATCGCCGCCTTGCCGGAGAATGAGCGGGAGGAGTTCGTGGCCAAATTGCGGGCCGAGTATGTGGAGGACGTTGACATCTTCCAGCTGGCATCCGACCTGACCCTGGACGCCGTCGTCGATCCCGCTGATCTGCGCGACCAGCTGATCTGGCGACTCGCGGCCGCGGCCGGCAAGAGCCGCTGGGCGCCAGAGCGGCGCCACGGGGTCTTCCCAGTCTGATGGCTCCCAGCGAGCACACCGTCCCGGAGAGTCCCTTGCTCCTCATCCCCGGACCGACTCCGGTACCCCGACAGGTGCTGGCGGCGCTGGCCCGGCCCACGGCTGCCCACAACAGCCCCACCGCGGCCAACGAGCTGAACACTCTGCAGCACGGGGTGCTGCGCTCATTGGGCTATGAGCCGGGAAAAAACGAGGCAGTTCCGGCCGTGCTGGTCACCGCCGGAAGTGGGACTGCGGCGATGGAGTCGGCCCTGGTCAACACGGTGGCTCCGGGTTCGCCGGTGGTGGTCGTCAACCACGGTTTCTTTGGCGACCGCTTCGCCAAGATCGCCAGGTCCCATGGGGCCCTGCCTGAAGAGGTGAGCTGTCAGTGGGGCGAACAGGTTCCGGTCGCCGCGGTCGAGCAGGCGCTCGTACAAACCGGGGCCAAGGTGCTCACCGTCACCCATGTCGACACCGCCAACGGCGTAGCCGCCCCGCTCGCCGACTACGCCAGAGTCGCCCGGGAGCACGGTGCCGTGCTGATCCTGGATGCCGTGGCCAGTGCCGGAGGGATGCCAATCGACATGGAGGCCCAGGGAATCGACGTTGTCCTGACCGCCTCCCAGAAGGCCTTGGGAATGCCCCCAGGCCTGGCCATCGTGGTGGTCAGCCAAGGGGCGGTCGAGCATCGGCGCAGCCTGGCCGGGGGGGTTGGTTACTTCCTGGACTGGCTCAACTGGCTGGCGCCCATGGCTGACCCCAGCACCAGCTATTTCGCTACCTTGCCCACCAACCTGATCGCTGCCGGCGCAGCCGCGATTGAGATAGCCGAAGCGGAGGGCTGGCAGCCCCGCTTCGCCCGTCACCGGCAGATGGCCAGGGCGGTCCGCCGGGGTCTGCGGGCGATCGGACTTCCCACCGTCTGCGGCGACGAGCTACTGGGGACTACGGTCTCGGCGCTCTCCCTGCCCGGTGGGATGACCCCAGGGCAACTGCGGACCGAGGTCGCCAAGGAGGGCGTGGCGATCGCCGGAGGTCTGGCCGACTGGAGCCAGACGGCGATCCGCATCGGCCACATGGGTGCCGTGTCCCTGCCCGAACTCCTGACCGGGGTGGCGGCCCTGGAGCAGGCCCTGCTCCGGCTGGGCGCTCCGGTCGAACGGGGGGCCGGCGTGGCCGAGCTCCTCTGTGGCTGGGAGATGGAGGAGGTCGCGTAACCAAAAGGTCCGTCCCCTTCCGTTCCCGGGGTGCGACCGTTACCGAAGCCCCGCGCGATCGTAGCAAGGACTTCGCCTGAAGTCAGCCACCCCCACCTAGAATCCCCTCCGAGTATGTCCCTTGAGAGCGGGGCGCCGCCGCCGATTGTGAACCGGCGCCGGGCGCCCGATGGTCCCACCGTCCTCTTGCTGGCGGTGGCGATCTTTGGTTTCGCAGCCTTCACCCAGCCGCAGTTTGACCCTGACTTCTGGTGGCACCTGCGGGTGGGCCTGGACATCCTGGCTTCAGGGGTACCGCAGCACAACGACTACACCTTCACCGCCGCCAGTCACGCCTTCATCACCCAGGAGTGGGGCGCCGAGGCCATTTACGCCTTGCTCTATCGGGCTTTGGGGATGACCCCGGTGATCCTGTTCATGGCCCTGGTGACCTGGATCGGATTCGCCTTCGGGGTGCTGCGGGTCAGTCGGCCCGGGATTTCACGGTGGATTCTTGCCCTGGGAGCCGCCCTGGTGATCATCTCGGGCCTGCAGATCTGGGGTCCCAGTCCGCAGATGTTCACCTTCGGATTCCTGGGAATTCTGCTGGTTGTGCTGGACGCCTACCGGCGCCGGCCCAGCCGCTGGCTGCTCCTCTGGCTGATTCCCATGTTCGCCATTTGGGGCAACCTCCACGGGGGATTCCTGGTCGGGCTGGGGGTGATCGCCGTTTTCCTGGTCGGGGAGCTGCTCAGCAGCTGGCTCAAGGACGAGCACTCGCTGGCCCCGGGACGCCTTCTCGATCTCTCCGGGGCGCTAGTACTGTCGGCGCTCGCCCCGATGGTCAACCCCAACGGCTGGGGCCTCTACCTCTATCCCTTGCACCTGTTGCTCAGCCCGGTTGCCCAAGCCAATCTCGATGAGTGGCAGCCCCCCAACTTCCACGCCCTGGCTTCAGTGCCGGTTCTGGCGCTCCTGCTGAGCACCTTGGTGGTCGCTCGCTGGGCCAAGCACACTCGCCCCGCCGACATGCTGTTGGCGGCGGCGGGAACAGTTCTGCTCCTCTACGCGGTGCGGGACATACCCCTCTTCGCGCTGCTGGTGCTGCCGCTTTGGACCGATGGCATGCAGGGTCTGGTCGACCATGTTCGCAATGCCCGCAAGATGGCCCCGCGCCATCACCGCCGTCCTGCCCCGGTCTGGTTTGTAGGGGCCGTGCTGCTGCTGGTGGTGCTGGCCAGCGCGGTGCGAATCTCAGGCCAGCTCGGCAGTCCGGACAACCGCCTACAAGGGTCGGTCTACCCGGTGCGGGTGGGCCGGATCATCTGCGCCGGCCCCACCTCCAGAGTGTTCGTGCCATATGGAAGCTCCGGCTGGTTGCTCTACCGGCTCGACCATCGCGACCCCGCGGGCAAAGACTGCGCGTCCGATCGTCTCTTCATCTTCGGCGAGGTGGATCTGATGGGGTCCAAGGTGTTGACTCAGTACCTGACGGCTACCTCGGCCGCCGCCGGAACGATGTCGATCCTGCGCCATTACCAGGTGAGCCTGGTGTGGCAGGGACGAACGGCGCCGCTGACCCGTCTGCTCCAAACCCAGCCGGGCTGGACTTGTGTCTTTGCCGATAAACACAACGTCCTTTACGCCAGTCCCGGACATGCCGGCGGCTGGACCTCGTCGCGCGCCGACTGTCCCAGCTGAGGCTTGTGGTCAGCCCAGGTCGAGGTCGGCGAATTGCTTGCGGAGGACCTTTTTGTCGAACTTACCGACGCTGGTTTTAGGCACCTCGTCCAGGAAGACGATCTCGTCAGGCAACCAGAAGGAAGCAACCCGGGGCCTGAGGAACTCCAGTAGCTCGTCTTTGCTGAGCGTCTCGACATGCTCTGGACGGGGGACCACGAACGCGACGGGTCGCTCCGCCCAGTGGGAGTGAGGGAAGCCCACGACCGCCGCCTCTTTGACCTTGGGGTGGGCCATGATCTCTCCCTCCAGGGTCACCGAGGAGATCCATTCACCTCCTGACTTGACCAGATCCTTAGTGCGATCGACGATCTGGACGTAGCCCCCGGCATCGATTGTGGCGACATCGCCGGTACGAAACCAGCCGTCGGGGGTGAAGCGGCTCTCGCGGTCCTCGGGGTCGTGGTAGTAGGCACGGGCGACCCACGGGCCCCGCACCTGGATCTCCCCCGGCGTCACCCCGTCGCTGGGGCACTCACTTCCGGTGTCGAGGTCGGCAATCCGCAGGTCGACGCCGAGCACCGGCACGCCCTGCTTGGCCCGAAGTGCGAGCAGCGCCCCTTCGTCCTGCTGTGGCAGACCGGGCTTGACGATATTGACGGTACCCAGAGGTGAGGTTTCCGTCATGCCCCAGGCGTGGACCATCTGCAATCCGTGGCGATCGAAGCCAGATATCAGCGAAGGGGGGGCGGCAGATCCACCGCAGATGATCATGCGCAACTGGGGCAGGGGAGTGGGGTGCTCGTCGAGGTGGGTGAGAAGGGCACCCCAGATGGTGGGCACTCCGGCGGTCACCGTAACCGCCTCGCCCTCGAGTTGGCCGAGTAGGCGGGGAGCGTCGAGAAATCTGCCCGGCAGGACCAGCTTGGTGCCGGCTCCGACCGCGGCATGGACCAATCCCCAGGCGTTGACATGGAACATTGGCACCACCGGCAGCAGGGCGTCCTTGAACGAGAGTCCGATCGCTCCTGCCCTTGTCGCCGCGCCTGCGTGGAGGTAGCTGGAGCGGTGGCTGTAGACGACTCCCTTGGGGCGGTCGGTGGTACCCGAGGTGTAGCTCATGGCCGCCGCCTGGCGTTCATCGACAACCGGCCAATCGCCGCCTGCTTGCTGGGCCCCGATCAGCTCCTCGTAGTCGATCGTTTCAGGCATTCCGGAAACATCGGCTTCGCCCTCACCCATGAGCACGACCAGGCGCACCGAGGGGATGAGGTCGCCCACCCTGGCCAGGAGGGGCAGCACGCTGCGCTCACAAAAGATCACCTCGTCGTGGGCGTCATTGATGACAAAGGCGAGGTCGTCAGGAAAGAGCCGCACGTTGAGGGTGTGGAGCACGGCGCCCTTGCCGGGAATGGCGAAGTAGCACTCCAGGTGGTGGTGGGTGTTGAAGGCGAAGGTGGCCACCCGCTCGCCCGGGTGCACGCCGATCGCATCGAGGGCCCGGGCCAGTTGCTCCGTGCGCTCGCCGAACTGCCGGAAGGTGTGGCGATGGGCTTCACCCTGGGCCTGCTGGGTGACAATTTCCTGCTCTGGGAAATAGCGCACTCCGTGCCGAAATAGCTGGGTCAGGGTGAGCGGGGTATCCATCATCAGGCCGTCCATCAGACGGGCCCATCCGAGCATGGGCTAAGCCGGTAGTTTCCTGACCCTCTGTTCAACACCGACTGACTCCTCTCCATCGAATCGGGGTGCAGATGACCTCTAGGGGAATATAGGCGCCTGAGTCGGCTATCGAGCCAGCCCTCTCCAGCGCGCTGGCCAGAGCGCGCGGTTGAGTTCCTGCCCAGGACGGTCTCTAGGACGCTTTACCTGGTGAGCTGGATTCTCGCGGTTGGCAGGTCCCTCCCCGACACGGAGCCGATGGTCTGCCCGGTTGTCGGCTGGTACGGGTCTCGGCTAAGACGGCTACCCACTCACTCGGCTAACCAGTGATCCTGGGGCTAGTTGACCAGGATTCCGGGGCGCGCCACGGCCGCAGCTGAGACCCCCACGAGGAGGTCGACCAGCCCCGTTCCGTTGGTGCAGGTCTGGAATGTCGCAGCTGAGCCCGGGATGTAGCCGGCCTCCTTACGAGGGAGCGTGAGCAGCTGGTAGACGTGGTAGACCGTCAGCTCTCCCACGGCGTCGTAGTAGTAGATGGAGTCCCCGATCTTCAAGCTGAGCAGTCCGCCAAACAGTCCGGGCAGGCCGTGCCCGACGAAGTACGGCCCGGGCCCAGGTACGCATGAGTCGATGGCAGCTTCGCTGTGGGTCAACGGGGTCTGGCCCGTGCAGTCCCCGTACAGGCCGACGTGGACCGCGAGGTCCGTGTCGGGCGACCACAGATAGTCGGTGAGGACTTGGTTAGAGGCAGGGGTCGCATTCACAGAGAGGGCGTAAGTGGGAAGCGGGGGCGGAGGGACCGCCGGGCGGTGCGCCGCCAGGACCGAAGGCCCACTCAGCACGGCGAGCGCGAGCACGGCACAGAAACCAGTCACACGACTCCCTACGGCTAGCACTGCGTCTCCTCCTGGCCGGTAGTAGCGGCGCCCATGGAACGGCCTGCGCGAATGGCCGCGGGTCCACCAGCAGTCTCGGTCAGCGAGCTTCATCGAGAGACACAGACCGGTTCCAGCTCATTGATGGTGATGTAACCCCGCTGGCGCATTCCCGCGAGCCGTTGATGCATGCAAAGCCGAGAGCCACCCAGTCCCAAAGTCAGTCGCTGCCGTCCACCAGCTTCTTGATCCGGCTCTGGCTAGGGGTAGATTCCGCGCACCGAAGTGGCGTCGGCGACGCGCTTGACCGCCAGACAGTAGGCACCCATGCGCAAGGTCGTGGAGTGCTCCTTGGCCAGCTCGTCGACTTGGTCGTAGGCGCGCTGCATGATCCGGGTGAGTCGGCCATTGATCTCCGACTCCTCCCAGAAGAAGGACTGCAGGTCCTGGACCCACTCAAAGTAGGACACCGTCACGCCGCCAGCGTTGGCCAGGATGTCCGGGACCAGGATCACTCCGCGCTGATGAAAGACATCATCGGCCTCGGGAGTGGTCGGTCCATTGGCAGCTTCGACGATGATCCGGGCCTGCACATGGGCGGCGTTGATGATGGTGAGCTGGTTCTCCAAAGCGGCTGGAATGAGCACGGTCACCGGCAGTTCCAGCAGGCTGGCGTTGTTGATTTCATCGGTCGCGCCGGGGAATCCGGTAACCCTGCCGTGGCTCCGCACGTACGCCAGCAGGGCCGGCACGTCGAGGCCGGCGGGGTTGTGGATGCCGCCGAAAACGTCGGAGACAGCCACGACCTTGAATCCCTGCTCGTTGAGGAGCTCGGCGCTGACGCTACCGACGTTGCCGAATCCCTGGATGGCGACCGTCGAGTGCTCAGGGTCGATGCCCATCCGGCGGCAGGCCTCCAGGGTTACCACCGTCACCCCCCGGCCGGTCGCCGCCGGACGTCCCTCCGAGCCGCCGATGGAGAGGGGCTTGCCGGTGACGGTGGCGGGCACCGAGTAACCCTTCTCCATGGAGATGGTGTCCATGATCCAGGCCATGGTCTGCTGATTGGTGTTGACATCGGGGGCGGGGATGTCCGACTCGGGCCCGATCAGGATCGAGATTTCACTGGCGAAGCGCCGGGTCAGGTTCTCCAACTCGTGCTGGCTGAGCTGGGCCGGATCGCAGATGACACCGCCCTTGGCGCCGCCGTACGGGAGATTGGTGACGGCGCACTTCCAACTCATCCACATCGACAGTGCCTTGACCTCATCCAGGCTGACGTCGGGGTGGTAGCGGATCCCCCCCTTGGCCGGACCGCGGGTGAGGTTGTGCTGGACCCGGTAGCCGGTGAAGATGCGGATGCTGCCGTCGTCCATGCGCACTGGGAAGTTGACGGTGAGCTCGCGCCGGACCTCGCGCAGAACCTGGCGCATGCCCACATCCAAGTTGAGGATGCTGGCCGCTTGGTCGAACTGGCGCTGGGCGGTCACGTAGGGGTTGGCCGCGGCAGTCGGGGAGATCGCCGTCAGAACACCTTCAGCCATCGACCGCCTCCTGCTTCGGCTCCGACTTTGCGTGCGTGGCCGGGCGAATTGGACTGGCGGTAGGGTAGACCTCATCTGCGTCGCTCTGTCAAGCCGAGCGGCCCGGTCAGCCCCAGGTAGGCGTAGGTCAGCGTTCCCAAGAGCAGCCCGCGTGGTGTTTTCCATTCCGTCGCCTCCTCGGGCGGCTCAGAAAGCTCCCGCCACCAGGCTGCGCCGGGAGTGTAGATGCAGCCGGTTCGTTCCGGTGGGGCGGCTCCGAATTTCTGCGGGGGCGGGGGGGACGGCGATTCCGGTTAGCTGACTCCCCCCGCAAGAACCGATAATTTGCCCATGGCCGCACCCGTTGCCCTGGAGGTCGAGATCGACAGTGCGCGCCACCTGATCGCCGCTGGCGCTCCCCTGCTCGATGTGCGCGACGCTGAGGAACGGGCCC
>JBAQYY010000045.1:0-6571 GCA_049790415.1 Candidatus Dormiibacterota bacterium
AAGCCGTCTCAAGATCTGCGACGCCAACGCCTCTCCCCCCTCCTTCGAAGTGGCTGAGACCGCGCCTCCGCTACCTGGCGCGGCAGCGAGTGCCAGCCCCAGCCCGGCCTCCCCCCCGCTAACCCAGGTGTTCCTTTCCGATCCGGCGCTCCAGCCCCCGGAGTTGCTGGTCAGCAAGGCGGCTCCCGAGCCCGCCGAGGGGGACATCTTTCTATCTCCGGACCCGGCCGCCGGCCATCTCGGTCAGGCGGGACCGATGATCGTCAACGGGCAGGGACGGCTGATCTGGTTCGATCCTGTGCCGCAGGGCGAGCTGGCTACCGACCTGCGCCCGCAGATCTACCGGGGGAAACGGGTGCTGACCTTTTTCGAGGGCGACCTGATCGACGGCCATGGAGCTGGACACTTTGTGATCATGAACAACCACTACCAGGTGATCCGGACCCTAACTGCCGCCGAAGGCTACAGCACCGACCTGCACGAGCTTCTGCTCGGCGCAGGGGGCAGCGCCTGGCTGGCCGCCTACCAGCCGGAGGGCTGGAATCTCAGCTCGGTGGGCGGTCCGGCTGACGGAGCGGTCTACGACTGCGTGGTGCAAGAACTGGACCTCAAGACGGGCAACGTGCTCTTCGAGTGGCACAGCCTCGACCACGTGAAGCTCAGGGACTCCTACATTCCCTACGCAAGCTCGTCGGCGACTCCCTGGGACTACTTCCACCTCAACTCCATCGATCCCCTCAGCGACGGCACCATCTTGATTTCGGCCCGCAACACCGAGGGGGTCTATCTAATCGACCAAGCCAGCGGTGGGGTGATCTGGACCCTGGGTGGCAAGAGCAGCAGCTTCGCCATGGGCCCCAGCGCCGCCTTTGCCCTCCAACACGATGCCGAGCTGCACGGGCAGTCCACCCTCACCCTCTTCGACGACGAGGACGACACTGCCGATGGGCCACCGGCCCGAGCCCTGGAGCTGCATTTGAACCTGCGCCAGCACACTGCCTCTTTGGTCTGGGCCCGGCAGATCCCGGGATTCCTCCTGGTCCTCAACCAGGGCAACGTGCAACTGCTGGCCGACGGCGACGTCGTGGTCGGCTGGGGGGCCGGGACCTACACGACGGAGTACAGCAAGAGCGGCAAGCTCCTCTTCAAGGCTCACTTTGCCGGCCTCACCAACAGCTATCGCGCCTACCGGGATCCGTGGTCTGCCCAACCCGCGGCGCGACCCAACCTGGCGGTGGGCTCCAGCTCGGGGGACGCTCTCCGGGTGTATGCCAGCTGGAACGGCAGCACCGACGTGAGCCGGTGGCGGGTGGTGGGCGGTGCTTCCCGAGCTCACTTCACTACCGTCGGATCGGCCTCCCAGGCTGGGTTTCAGACCACCATCCCGGTGACCGGGGACCCGGCCCTGGTCAAGGTGGAGGCTTTGAGCAAGGCAGGCCAGGTCCTGGCCAGCTCGAAGGTGGTCGCAACCGGATGAGCGGCCGCGGCCAAGCCCAAGGTCAGCCGCTTAGAGGCTAATCCTGGCGACCGCCTCACTCCAGGGGGACTGGTCGTTGCGGGTGGCGTCCGGGTTGGTGCCCCGCAACCGCGCCAGCTCGGCCACCAAGCGCTGCAAGGGCACGATCGCCACCAGCGGCCGGATCAGGTAGTCAACCTCGGCGAAGGGAAGGTCCGTTTCGCCGCTGCCACAGGTGACGATCTCCAAACCCAGCTCCTCGAGGAGCCGGCGCACCTCGCTGAACCTGCCCCCGTCGTCCCTACCCGGGGTGATCAGCAGAGCGGCCGAGCGGGGCTCGAAGACAGCCGGGGTGCCATGCAGCGAGAACTCCTGGGACATGCCCTCGGCCCAGAGGTAGGCGCCCTCCTTGAGTTTGAGCGCCGCTTCCTGGGCGGTGATCTCGTCAATCCCAAAGCCCGTTACCAGGACGGGTTCTTGGCGCTGGATCCGCCCCGCCACCGCTACCGGAGCCTCCTCGGCCAGGGTGCTTCGAATCGCCTCGGGGACAGCGGCGAGAGCGGCTGAGAAGGAACTGGCCTCTGCGCCCAGCATTTGGGCGACCAGGCGGCCGAGAACCGCCAGTGCGGTCAGGTAGGAGACGGTGTGGGTGCTGGCTCGTTCATCCGGGCCGGTCCGGACAACGAAGTCTGCCTGCGGGTTCGGGTTTCCCTGACCCGTGATGAGCACCGTGGTTGCACCCACCGCCTTGGCCCGCGCCAGCAGCAAGTTGGGAAAGCGCTTGGTGCCGCGATGGCTGACCACCACGATCTGGTCCCCGGCACGGATCTGCCCATGCAGGCTCAACTCCTGTGACTCCAGTGCGGCCGGCCGCAGGCGACCCAGGGAGAGCTCGGCGGTCCAGTAGGCGGCCACCCGGCAGGCGTGCAGGGAAGTGCCGATTCCGCTGAAGAGAAGCGGCCTTTCCGGGTCAAGGGCGGGCACTTCTGCCGTCTTCAGCGCCGCCGCGACGGCGTCAGGCTGGCTGACCACCTGATCATCGAGGGCGAAATGCGTCAAGGAGACACCTCCAACGAGCAGCCCGGGCCGTCACTGGCAGCGGCGCACCCCAGACAGTAGCGCGCCCGGCGACGGCCGCGATCAGGGCCGCGCCGCTACTCGGGAGGCTCGGGAGAGAAGGGCGTGGCGGCATCCGCCAGTACCGTCACGGTGCCGGCGCGGAGTCGAGCCCCGCGCAGAGTTGGCGAGAACCGACCGATCAGCCCGACCCCAATGATGCAGGCCAGTCCCCCGGATACGACCGAGATGACCGGGGTGAAGATGGTGCCCACCACGCCCGCCTCGAAGTTGCCCAGAGCCGGAGCCCCAGTCACCTGAGCCAACCAGAGAGCGTTGACTCGGCCCCGGAGCGAGTCGGGAACGGCCAGCTGGAGGAGGGTGCCGCGGAGGACCTCGGAGGCGAGGTCGGCGCTGCCGGCCAGTGCTAGCAGCAAAAGCGCCAGGGGGAAGAAGGGGCACAGTCCGAACCCGACGATGGCCGAGCCCCAGAGCAGGACCGCCCCCAGGATCACCGGGCCGGCCCGATAGACTCGAGTGATCCAGCCGCTGGTGGCCGCACCCAGGAGCGCTCCCGCCGCCGGGGCAGAGTAGAGGAGTCCCACAGCGGTCGCCCCGCCGTGGAAGCGGCCCATCCCCAGGGCCGGAAAGAGCGCGCTGGGCATCCCGAAGACCATGGCGTTGAGATCGACCAGCAGCAGGCTGAGCAGGAGGGCGTGACCGCGCACGTAGCGGAGCCCCTCGACGAATGCACCCAGGCTGGCTCCGCCGACTCGGGTGCGGGGTAGGGGGTGCATTCCCGCTGCCAGCACGGCGAAGAAAAGGAAGGAGATGGCGTCCGCCCCGTAGGCGGGGGCGAATCCGAAGCGGGCCACCAAGAGTCCAGCGATGGCCGGCCCGATCAGCACCGCCATCTGGCTGACAGTGGCGTTGAGCGCTGCCGCCGAGGCCATCAGATCCTTGGTGACCAGAGTCGGAATCGCCGCCGAGCGAGCCGGGGAACCGACTCCTAGAGAAGCGCCAGCCAGGGCCACCAGGACGTAAAGCAGCCACAACTGGGGATGGGGCAGGAGGGCGTTGAGCGCGAGGACTACCACCACGATTCCCGAGCTCACCTGGGTCCAGACGATCAGCAGTCGCCGGTCCATGGCGTCCGCCAGACTGCCGCCGACCTGCATCCCCAACACCATCGGTACCGCCGCGGTGATCGCCACTGCGCCTACCGCCAGCGAGGAGTGGCTGAGACGGTAAACCTGCAGAGCCGCGGCGACAGTCGTGATGGTGCTGCCGAGCTGGGACACGGCGCGGCCGCCGTAAAGGCGACGCAGGTCGGGGCTCTGGCGTAGCGGGCGCAGGTCGAGGGAGAGCTTGGAACTCACTAAATTCCGGGACTACCGGACGCGTCTCCGCGGGGACTCTGCCCCGGCTGCCCACGCCACTGAGAGCCGGTCAGTCGATAGAGAACTTGGCGGCGTAGATGGTGCCCGGCGGGCACCCGGGGATGGTTGAAATCGTCGCCGGGATCGTGTCCCATGCCCAACTTCTCCATCACTCGTCGGGAGCGGGTGTTGCCGGTGCTGGTGAAGGACACGATCTCCGCAAGCTCCAGCTCGCCGAAACCGTAGGCCAGAGCCGCCCGCGCTCCCTCGGTGGCGTAGCCGTGGCTCCAGTAAGGCCGAGCCAGGCGCCAACCCACCTCAATCGCGGGAACGAAGGGAGCCTCGAATGTGACCGGACTGAGTCCGATGAAGCCGGCAAATTCCTGGGTGGCAGAGATCTCCACGGCCCAGAGGCCCCAACCGTGGGACCGCAACTGCTGCTCGATGCGGTCCACCAAACCGTCGCTCTCCGCACCCGAGAGCGGAGCCAGGAAATGCTCCATGACCTGAGGATCGGCATTGAGCGCGGCAAAGTTGGCGCGGTCGCTCCACCGCCAATCGCGCAGGAGCAATCGGGGGGTGCGCAACTCAGTCGGAAGCGACATCCGAATCTAGCGGTCGGGTGCGGGCCCGGGGCAAGCAAAGCGTGCGCAGAAGCGACGCGGAAGGCGAGGAATCACGTGAGGCTAAGGCGTGCCGGCGCAGCTAGTCACGGCGCCGGAGGAATCGCCAGTAGAAAGCCCCGAACACCAGGACAATGCATACATTTGTGACCAGGCGTTCCCAGAATAGATTTCTGAAAAACAGCAAGTCTAATCCGACAATGAGGACTACCATCACCAGCGCGTAAAACCACAGCGACTTCCGTCTGTCCACCTCAGGTACTCCCCTCTCGCTTTGGTCTGGCACAGTCTTCTTTGTTCGCGTTCATCGCGGCCGGCTTGGTTACAGCCAGCAGGGAATTCATCGTTGGCTCAACGTGCATCCCGTCGGGCCACCCGGTGCTGACGGGCGCGCAGGCTCTGGTCGAGGATCATCTTGCGCAAGCGCACGGCATGCGGGGTGACCTCGACACACTCGTCCTCGCCGATGAATTCCAGTGCTTGCTCCAGAGAGAACTGGAGGTGCGGTGTAAGTCGCTCCAGCTCCTCTTGGGTCGAGGACCGGATGTTGGTCTTCTGCTTCTCCTTGGTGGGATTGACATCCATCTCATCGTTGCGGGCGTTCTCCCCCACCACCATCCCCTCATACACCTGGGTTCCCGGTCCGATCAGCATGGTGCCCCGTTCTTGCAGTGACATCAGGGCCTCGGTGGTGGACATCCCCACCCGGTCCGCGACCATGGAACCGTTGCGTCTGGTCTTGAGTGCGCCATGCCAAGGTTCCCAGCCGTCGAACACGTTGTGCAACACTCCCGTTCCCCTGGTTTCCACTAGGAATTCAGTGCGGAAACCGACCAGCCCCCGGGAAGGCACGCGGTAATCCATACGTACCCAGCCGGTGCCGTGATTGACGATCTCCTCCAGGCGAGCCTGGCGTAGGGCCAGGAGCTGGGTGACGACGCCCACGTAGTCCTCGGGAACGTCGATGGCCACGCGCTCCATCGGCTCGTGCAACGTGCCGTTAATCTCTCTGGTCACCACCTGGGGCTTGCCCACGGTGAGCTCGAAACCTTCGCGGCGCATGGTCTCAACCAGCACTGCCAGCTGCAGCTCACCGCGTCCCTGCACCTCCCAAGTGTCGGGCCGGGCGGTGGGGAGAACTCGCAATGAAACATTGCCCACCAGCTCGGCGTCGAGCCGATTCTTGATCATCCGCGCCGTCAGCTTGCCTCCGTCGGTTCCGGACAGCGGCGAGGTGTTGATCCCCACCGTGGTGGACAGGCTGGGCTCGTCGACCAGGATGGCGGGAAGCGGCCTGGGGTCGGTGGCGTCGGCCAGGGTGTCCCCGATGGAGATGTCGGCGAAGCCGGCGACGGCCACGATCTCGCCGGGACCTGCCTCATCGACGTCGACCCGATCCAAGGCGCGTGAGGCATAGAGCTCGGTGATCTTGGCCCGCTCCACCGTGCCGTCGACGCGGCACCAGGCGACGGTGTCGCCGCGCCTGAGGGTGCCGTTGTGCACTCGACAGATGGCCAGCCGACCCACGTAGGCGGAGGCATCGAGGTTGGTGACCAGTGCCTGCAGGGGGTGTCCCTCCTCGTAGGAGGGGGCGGGGATGCTGCCGATGATGGCCTCGAAGAGGGGCGCCAGGTCGGTGCCTGGCAGGGCCGGATCGGTGCTTGCCCAGCCCGCTCGAGCGTTGGCGTAGAGGACGGGAAAGACGATCTGGTGCTCATCGGCTCCCAGGTCCAAGAAGAGATCCTCGATCTCCCGCACCACCTCCTCGATTCGGGCGTCGGCGCGGTCGACCTTATTGACCACCACCACTACGGCCAGGCGAGCCTCCAGGGTCTTACGCAGGACGAACCTGGTCTGGGGCAGTGGCCCTTCCGAGGCATCGACCAGGAGGAGAACCCCGTCGACCATGGCCAGGCCCCGCTCCACCTCGCCGCCGAAGTCGGCGTGCCCGGGGGTGTCGACGATGGTGATCTTGGTCGGCCCGTACTGCACCGCGGTGTGCTTGGCCAGGATGGTGATGCCCTTCTCCCGCTCCAGGTCCCCAGAATCGAGGACCC